>RFXS01000004.1 GCA_009921465.1 Betaproteobacteria bacterium | reverse complement strand
GTGCCGGCACTGGTGATGGCCTGGCGGTACACATGGTCTTGCACGTCTCCAGCGGCAAAAACGCCTGGCACGCTGGTCATGGTGGCCATGCCCTGCAAGCCGCTTTGTGTGACGATGTAGCCGTCTTTCATGTCCAACTGGCCTTTGAATATGTCGGTGTTGGGCTGGTGGCCGATGGCAATGAAGCAGCCTTGCAAGCTCAGATCGCGGGTGCTTTGGTCGGTGATGCTTTTCAACCGAACCCCGGTCACCCCGCTGGCGTCGCCCAGCACTTCGTCGAGCACGCTGTGCAACTGCAATACGATCTTGCCACTGCTGACTTTGTCCATCAATTTGTCGATCATGATGGCTTCGGCTTTGAATTTGTCGCGGCGGTGCACCAAATGGACTTGGCTGGCGATGTTGGACAGGTACAAGGCTTCCTCGACCGCCGTGTTGCCCCCGCCCACCACGCACACCGCTTGATCGCGGTAGAAAAAACCATCGCAGGTGGCACAGCCCGACACGCCACGGCCCATGAACGTTTGCTCAGAGGGCAGTCCCAGGTATTTGGCCGAAGCGCCCGTGGCGATGATCAAGGTGTCACAGGTGTAAACGCCGCTGTCGCCGTGCAATTTAAACGGGCGCTGTGCCAACTCGACGGTGTGGATGTGGTCAAACACGATCTCGGTGTTAAAGCGCTGTGCGTGCTCTAAAAACCGCTGCATCAGGTCAGGCCCTTGTACCCCATGCACGTCTGCCGGCCAGTTGTCCACTTCGGTGGTGGTCATGAGTTGCCCGCCTTGGGCCATGCCCGTGATCAGCAGTGGTTTGAGGTTGGCGCGGGCGGCGTAAACAGCGGCGGTGTAGCCGGCCGGTCCTGAGCCGAGGATGAGGACTTGAGCATGGGTGGTCATGGGGGCCTTGGGTTAATGCAGCGCAGGGGTTTGAAACAGTTGATATTGTAAGAAGGGTGGGTTTTCCCGTATTTTTGCGGGCATTCAGGCCACCGCCTGGGGTAAGCTTGCGGTTTTCGCCATGACCTACTCGATCAATACCCTCAATGCCGACACCGACCCCGCGTCCGAACCAACGGGCTGGCGGCGTTTTGCGCAAGAAATGGCGCTGACGGCGGGTTTTTTGTTTTTGGCCTTTTGGCTGTTGGCCTTGGTTTCTCACCACCCGGTTGACTCGGCGTGGACCACATCGGGGGATGGCGCCACGGCGCGCAATGCCGCCGGTCGGTTGGGCGCATTGATCAGCGATATCGGATTTTTCATCTTGGGTTATTCGGTCTGGTGGGCATATGGCGCGGCCCTGTCGGTGTGGGTGCGGGCGCTGCGAGATCGGTTCCAAGAGCGCACTCAGCCTGTGCCGATCGTTCAGTGGCGCCACAGCAAGATGGCCTTTTGGTGCGGCTTGGTCATGTTGTTGTTGTCGAGCGCTGCGCTGGAGTGGAGTCGCCTGTACCGGTTTGAGGAGTACCTCGCTGGCCACATCAGCGGGGGCGTGGTGGGTTACTTCATCGGTCCCTTGAGCGAGCATTGGTTGGGTTTCAATGGTGCAGGCTTGGTCTACATTGCCTTGATGTTGGTGGGGCTGTCTTGGGTGTTTCGTTTTTCTTGGGTCCAAGTGGCGCAAGACATTGGCGCGGGCATGGACGGTTTTGTGGCCTCTTGGCGTGAAAAGCGCGAATTGGCGCAAGACCTTGCCTTGGGCCAGGCAGCGGCCCGCGAGCGCGATGAAATGACCACCGAATCACGCCCAGAAATCGAAGATGTGCATGCCTCTGCGGTCACGATTGAGCCGGTGGTGCTCGACGTGCCCAAAAGCACCCGGGTGGCCAAAGAGCGACAACGCCCCTTGTTCAATGAAATGCCCGACAGTCGCCTGCCCCAGGTGGACTTGCTCGACGGCGAGCTGGCGCGCCAAGACACGGTGTCGAGCGAAACCATGGAGATGACCAGCCGCATGATCGAAAAGCGGTTAAAAGATTTTGGTGTCGAGGTGCGTGTGGTCGCTGCCGCCCCCGGCCCGGTGATCACCCGCTACGAAATCGAACCGGCCACCGGCGTGAAAGGCTCGCAGGTGGTGGGCTTGGCCAAAGACTTGGCCCGCTCGCTGAGCTTGGTCTCCATCCGTGTGGTCGAGACCATTCCGGGTAAAAACTTCATGGCTTTGGAGCTGCCCAACGCCCGGCGGCAAACCATCAAACTGAGCGAAATTTTGGGTTCGCAGGTTTACAACGAGGCCAAATCCTTGCTCACCATGGGCCTGGGCAAGGACATTGTGGGCAACCCCATCGTGGCCGACCTGGCCAAGATGCCCCACGTGCTGGTGGCTGGCACCACGGGTTCGGGCAAATCGGTGGGCATCAATGCCATGATTTTGTCCTTGCTTTATAAAGCCGAAGCGCGTGACGTGCGTCTCTTGATGATCGACCCCAAGATGTTGGAAATGTCGGTCTACGAGGGCATTCCCCATTTGCTCGCGCCCGTGGTGACCGATATGCGGCAAGCCGCCCATGGGCTGACCTGGTGCGTGGCCGAAATGGAGCGCCGCTACAAACTGATGAGCAAAATGGGTGTGCGCAACTTGGCCGGTTACAACACCAAAATTGACGAGGCCTCAGCGCGTGAAGAGCACATTGCCAACCCCTTCAGTTTGACGCCCGATGCGCCTGAACCCTTGGAGCGGTTGCCCCACATCGTGGTGGTGATTGACGAGTTGGCCGACCTGATGATGGTGGTGGGCAAAAAAATCGAAGAGCTGATCGCCCGCTTGGCCCAAAAAGCGCGTGCCGCGGGCATCCACCTCATCTTGGCCACCCAGCGCCCCAGCGTGGACGTGATCACAGGCCTCATCAAGGCCAACATCCCGACCCGCATTGCCTTTCAAGTCAGCAGCAAGATCGACAGCCGAACCATCTTGGACCAAATGGGTGCCGAAGCTTTGCTGGGCATGGGCGACATGCTTTACATGCCCAGCGGCACGGGTTTGCCCATCCGTGTGCATGGGGCTTTTGTCAGCGACGAAGAGGTGCACCGGGTGGTCAGTTACCTCAAAACCCAAGGTGAGCCCAATTACATCGAGGGTCTGCTCGAAGGCGGCACCGTCGATGGTTCAGAGCTTGACCTGGACGGCCTGGGTGCAGCCGGTGGCGAAAAAGACCCGCTGTATGACCAAGCGGTTGAGATAGTTTTAAAGAACCGCAAAGCCAGCATTTCCTTGGTGCAACGTCACTTGAAAATTGGCTATAACCGCGCCGCCCGGTTGGTCGAGGACATGGAAAAAGCCGGCTTGGTCAGCGCCATGAGCACCAGCGGCCAGCGCGAAATTTTGGTGCCCAGTCGGGCCCAATGAGATGCGCCAAGCCCTGTTGCTGATGGCTTGGTGGGCCGCTTGCGCCTCGGTGCAAGCCGACGCCTTGGACAGCTTGGGAATTTTCTTGAAAAACACCCGCAGTGGGCGGGCTGATTTTGTCCAAACCGTGACCCTGCCGGCCAAGTCAGGTCAAGCACCGCGCACCAAGCCATCAACGGGTTCTTTTGCGTTCATGCGTCCGCAGTATTTCAGGCTGGACTACCAAAAGCCGTTTGCCCAATCCATCGTGGCCGATGGCAAAACGCTTTGGATTTACGACGCCGAGCTCAAACAAGCCACTTCCCGAGCGCAAGGGCAAGCCCTGGGTGCCACGCCGGTGGCGGTGATTGCCATGGCCAGCGATGTGAGCGCTTTGCAGAAAGATTTTCAACTCCAGTCCCTGCCCGATTTAGACGGTTTGCAGTGGGTGCAGGCCACACCGGTGTCCAAAGATGCGAGCATGCAGGTCATGCGCTTGGGGTTGCGGGTGCAAGGACCGCTTGTGCAGTTGGCGCGCTTGGAGATGGCTGACGCCATGGGCCAGCGTTCGGTGTTGGTCTTTGATCGCATCGAAACCAATCCATCAGGCTTGGGGCCATCGGGCTTTCAGTTCAGCCCACCCGCTGGCGCAGAAGTGCTCAGACCCTGACAGCTTTGACGCAAACGACCCCATGAGTGCCAACGCTGCGCACACCCCTCTGGCCGAACGCCTGCGCCCGCGCAGATTGGGCGAGGTGGTTGGCCAGCAACACATCTTGGGCGAGGGCATGGCGCTTCGTGTGGCCTTTGAATCTGGTCAACCGCACAGTTGCCTGTTGTGGGGGCCGCCTGGGGTGGGCAAGACCACCATCGCCAGGCTCATGGCGGACGCTTTTGACGCCCAGTTTTTGGCCATCAGCGCGGTCTTGGGGGGCGTGAAAGAAATACGTGAGGCGGTCGAGCAAGCGCAAGCGGCCCGCGATGGCTTGGACAACCGCCGCACCATCGTATTTGTCGACGAGGTGCATCGGTTCAACAAAAGCCAGCAAGACGCTTTTTTGCCGCATGTCGAGTCAGGGTTGTTCACCTTCATCGGTGCGACCACCGAAAACCCATCGTTCGAGGTGAATTCGGCGCTCTTGTCGCGGGCTGCTGTCTATGTGCTGCAGCCATTGTCCGCGGTTGATTTGGCGCAGATCGTCGCCAAAGCCCGTGCCATTGACGCAGTGCCTGAACTCGAAGAGGCGGCGCAAAACCGCCTGATGGCCTATGCCGATGGCGATGCCCGTCGCTTGCTCAACACCTTGGAAACCCTGGCGGTGGCCGCACAGCGCGAAAAACTCGCTGTGGTGACCGATGCATGGCTGATGAAGGTGCTGGGCGAGCGCATGCGCCGCTACGACAAAGGTGGCGAGCAGTTTTACGACACCATCAGCGCCTTGCACAAGTCGGTGCGGGGCTCCGACCCTGATGCCGCGCTGTATTGGTTGGTGCGCATGCTCGATGGCGGTGCCGAGCCGAAATACATGGCTCGGCGCATGATCCGCATGGCCGCCGAGGACATTGGCTTGGCCGACCCCCGCGCCCTGCGCTTGGCCTTGGACGCCGCCGAGGTCTATGAGCGGCTGGGCTCTCCTGAAGGCGAATTGGCGCTGGCCGAGTGCATTGTGTATTTGGCCGTGGCGCCGAAATCAAACGCGGTTTACAAGGCCTACAACAGCGTGCGCAAACTCATCAAGGCCGATGGCACCCGCCCTGTTCCCTTGCATTTACGCAATGCCCCAACCGCTTTGATGAAAGACCTGGACTACGGCAAAGCCTATCGTTATGCCCACGACGAACCCGATGCGTTTGCCGCTGGCGAGAACTACTGGCCCGACGGCATGCAGCCACCCACGCTGTATGAGCCTGTGGAGCGGGGTTTGGAAATCAAGATTGCCGAGAAGATGCGCTTGTTGCGCGATAAAAACGCCCACGCCAAGCAGACAAAAAAATAACAGCTTGCGCACCGTGTCATCGCTCGGTCTGGCATGTTCTTCGTGTCTAGAATGGCCAACCACGGTCAAGCCAACTGGCTTTGGGCAACCCCCCGTTGGATGAGTGCCGTGAAAGGGTCGGGCCGCGACCGCAACCAATCTGAAAAGGCCGAATGGATATTTTTCTGCAGCAAATCATCAACGGTTTGGTGATTGGAAGCATGTACGCCTTGGTGGCCTTGGGCTACACCATGGTGTACGGCATCATCAATCTCATCAATTTCGCCCATGGCGAGGTGTTGATGGTGGGGGCCATCACCAGTTGGACGGCCATCGGATGGATGCGCGAAGCGTCGCCAGACATGCATCCCGCTGTGGTGCTGCTGTTGGCTGTGTTGATCGCCTGTGTGGTCTGTGCAGCGTTGAACTTTGCCATCGAAAAAATCGCCTACCGCCCCCTGCGCAACGCCCCCAAATTGGCTCCGCTCATCACCGCCATTGGGGTCTCTATCTTGTTACAAACATTGGCCATGATCATTTGGAAGCCCAATTTCAAGCCGTACCCGACGCTCTTGCCGTCCGAACCCATGGCACTGGCCGGTGCGGTGGTGACCCCCACCCAGGTGATGATTTTGGGCGTCACCGCTGTCTCATTGGCCATATTGATGTGGGTGGTCAATGCCACCCGTTTGGGACGGGCCATGCGCGCCACTGCCGAAAACCCAAGGGTGGCAGCCCTGATGGGGGTCAAGCCCGATACCGTGATTTCTGCCACCTTCGTCATGGGGGCGGTGCTTGCAGCCATTGCGGGCGTGATGTGGGCGTCCAATTACGGAACGGTGCACCACCACATGGGTTTTTTACCTGGCTTGAAGGCCTTCACTGCGGCTGTTTTTGGCGGCATTGGTAACTTACCGGGTGCTGTGGTGGGTGGTTTGTTGCTCGGTTTGATCGAGTCCATCGGCTCGGGATACATCGGGGCGCTGACCGGCGGTATGTTCGGCAGCCAATACACCGACATCTTTGCGTTCTTGGTGCTCATCGCCATTTTGACCTTGCGTCCATCGGGTTTGCTCGGCGAGCGCGTGGCCGATCGGGCTTGAGGGACAGCCATGGGCATTCGCTTTCAATCCCAATCGAAGCTGATGGTGTGGGCCATGGTGTTGTTGGTGTTTCCCTTGGCCTTGCAAATTTTTGGCAATGCCTGGGTGCGCATCGCTGACATGTCGCTGCTGTATGTGATGCTGGCGCTGGGCTTGAATGTGGTGGTGGGTTACGCCGGTTTGCTCGATCTGGGCTATGTGGCCTTTTTTGCCCTGGGTGCTTATTTGTATGGCTTGCTCGCTTCACCGCATTTGCTTGAGTCTTTCCCGGCACTCATGGCCTGGTTTCCCAATGGCTTGCACCTGAGCTTGTGGGCCGTCTTGCCCATGGCCGCTTTGCTGGCCGCTTTTGCTGGCGCTGTGCTGGGCGCACCCACCCTCAAACTGCGCGGCGACTACCTGGCCATTGTGACGCTGGGCTTTGGTGAAATCATCCGGGTGTTCATGAACAACCTGGACCAACCCGTCAACATCACCAACGGCCCCAAGGGGCTGGGCTCGATCGACGCCGTGTCGGTGTTGGGCCACCCCTTGTCCAAGCGGCTTGATTTGGGTTTCATGGAACTGCCCTCGGTGACCCTGTATTACTACTTGTTCTTGGTCTTGGTCTTGGTCAGTGTGTTTGTTTGCCATCGCTTGGAGCGTTCGCGCATTGGGCGCGCTTGGATGGCCATTCGTGAAGACGAGGTTGCAGCCAAAGCCATGGGCATCTACACGCGCGACTTGAAGTTGCTGGCCTTTGCCATGGGAGCGAGTTTTGGCGGCGTCTCTGGGGCCATGTTTGCCGCATTTCAAGGTTTCATATCGCCTGAATCCTTCAGCCTGATGGAGTCGGTGATGATCGTGGCCATGGTGGTCTTGGGGGGGCTGGGGCATTTGCCCGGTGTGATCTTGGGTGCTGTCTTGCTGGCGGCATTGCCCGAGGTGCTGCGAATGGTGGCAGCCCCATTGCAAGACATCACAGGCGGGCGTTTTGACCCGGCCATCTTGCGCCAACTGCTGATCGCTGTGGCCATGATTGCCATCATGCTGTGGCGACCCCGTGGTTTGTGGCCCGCCCCCGAACACGGCCAGGCGGCGCCAGCGCAGAGGTTGCCATGAGCGGGGCGGTGCTCGATGTGCGCGGCGTGGGCAAGCGCTTTGGTGGCTTGCAGGCGTTGAGCGATGTGGACTTGCGCATCGAGCGCGGCCAGGTTTATGGCCTGATTGGCCCCAATGGGGCCGGCAAAACCACTTTTTTCAATGTCATCACCGGGCTGTACGCCCCTGACAGCGGTCAGTTTGAATTGGGTGGCAAACCCTATCAACCCAGTGCGGTGCACAAAGTGGCCCAGGCGGGCATTGCCCGCACGTTTCAAAACATCCGTTTGTTTGCCGAGATGACCGCCTTGGAAAACGTGATGGTCGCGCGCCATTGCCGCACCCATGCGGGTGTGTGGGCGGCCATTTGGCGCGGTGCGCGTTTTCGCGCCGAAGAGGCCGACACCGCTGAGCGCGCCCAAGCTTTGCTCGATTACGTGGGCATTGGCAGTTACGCACCCTACAAAGCCCGCACCCTGAGCTATGGCGACCAGCGGCGCTTGGAAATCGCCCGTGCCTTGGCCACCGACCCTTTGTTGATCGCCCTGGACGAACCAGCGGCTGGCATGAATGCCACCGAAAAGGTGCAGTTGCGCGCCTTGATCGACAAAATTCGCAACGACCAACGCACTGTCTTGTTGATTGAGCACGACGTCAAACTGGTCATGGGTTTGTGCGACCGCGTCACGGTGCTCGATCACGGTCAGCGCATTGCCGAAGGCACCCCGGTCCAGGTCCAGCGCGACCCGCAAGTGATTGAAGCCTATTTGGGCACCGGGGCCCATTGACATGACTCAGCCAGCCCACACCGCATCGACCCCGTCCCAGGCCTTGTTGCAAGTCGAGCAATTGGCCTTGGCCTATGGCGGCATCCAAGCGGTCAAGGGCGTGGGCTTGCAGGTTTTCCCAGGCGAGTTGGTCAGCCTGATTGGCTCCAATGGCGCAGGCAAAACCACAACGCTCAAAGCCATCACCGGGGGCATGCCGGCCCAAGCTGGGCGCATTCTTTACAAAGGCAGCGACATTGCCGGTTTGGGCGCGTGGGATTTGGTGCGCCAAGGTTTGTGCATGGTGCCCGAGGGGCGTGGCATTTTTGGCCGCATGACCATTTTGGAAAACCTGCAAATGGGCGCTTATGTCCGTGACGACACGGCCCTGGTCTCCAGTGACATCGAACGCATCTTCACCACCTTTCCCCGCCTCAAAGAGCGGCGCAGCCAATTGGCTGGCACCTTGTCGGGTGGCGAGCAGCAAATGCTGGCCATGGGGCGGGCCTTGATGGCACAACCGCAGTTGCTGTTGCTCGACGAGCCCTCCATGGGCTTGTCGCCGCTGATGGTGGACAAAATCTTCGAAGTCATCCAAAGTGTCGCTGCCCAAGGCATGACGGTGCTGCTGGTGGAGCAAAATGCGCGCAGGGCTTTGCAAATTGCCGACCGCGCCTATGTGATGGAGTCGGGCCTGATCACCTTGAGTGGCGCGGCCAAGCAGCTGTTGGACGACCCCAAAGTGCGGGCGGCCTATCTGGGTGAGTGATATCCAAGGAGACAACCATGCGCCATTTGCTGAGCCCACAAGATGTGGGTCAATACCATGCCCAGGGCAGTTTGGTGCCCAAGTATCGACTGGAACCTGAAGTGCTGTCCAAGGTGCAAAACGCCTTGGAAACCCTGCTGCGCGACAACCCGGGCGTGCGCCCTGAAAAACTCGTCAGCGCCCACATCGAAGGTAAAAATGATGAAGGCGTGCGTGGCAGCCAAGCCTTTTTGGACCTGGCCATGCACCCGCCGATTGTGGACATGGTCGAGCAAATCATCGGGCCCGATATCGTGCTGTGGGGCTGCCATGTGTTTTGCAAACCCGCCAGCGAAGGCTACGAAACCCCTTGGCACCAAGACGGACACTATTGGCCCATCCGCCCACTGGCCACTTGCACGGTGTGGGTGGCGTTGGACCCCAGCACCCGCGCCAATGGTTGTTTGCGCGTGATCCCTGGCTCTCATCTGGGGAAGAACCTACACCCCCATTTGCACGAGGACCGCACCGACCTGACCTTGAACCAACGCATGGCCGAGGGGGCTTTTGATGAGGCGCAAGCGTTGGACTTGGAACTCGAACCAGGCCAGATGTCGATGCACGATGTTTATATGATCCACGGCGCGAAAGCCAACACATCTGGCCAGCGGCGCACGGGCGTGGCCTTGCGCTACATGCCAGCGAGTTCACACTTTGACCGCAGCCTCAAACCCGTGGACGGGCAGTCGGGCGTGCCAGTGAGTTTTGCCACCCGGCCCCTGTGGCTGTTGCGCGGTAAGGATGTGTCTGGCCGCAACGATTTTCAGGTTGGCCACCGGCACTGAACGGCTGGCCTGCGCCCTCACACTGTCTGTGTGGCGCAGAGCAACCGGGATCAGTCGACCTTGGCCCCACTGGCCTTGACCACAGGCTCGTATTTGGCCAATTCGCTGGCCATGAATCGGCCAAACGCTTCGCTGTCGGTGGGCACGGCCTCGGCCATCATGCCGGCCCAGCGCTCGCGCACTTCGTTGGAGCGCAAGGCGCTAACAAACGCTTGGTTGAGTTTGGCCAGGGTGTCCTTGGGGGTGGCCGCCGGGGCCACCAGACCCCACCAGGTATCGACTGAAAAACCCGGCAACACTTCGGACAATGCCATCACCTCGGGCAGCAATGGGCTGCGTTGCGACGTTGTCACCGCCAAAGCAAGCAACTTGCCTGCTTTGATGTTGGCAGAAGCGGTGGCCAGGTTGTCAAAGTTAAAGTCCACCTGGCCGCTGAGCAAGGCCAGTTGCGCCGGGTTGCCACCGTTATAGGGAATGTGAACCGCAAAAATGCCGGCCCGGGCTTTGAACAACTCGGCTGCCAAATGACCGGCGCTGCCATTGCCGCCCGAGCCCACATTGAGCTGGCCTGGGTGGGCTTTGGCATAGGCCAAAAAACTTTTCAGTGAATCAATGTTCAGGCGTTTGGCGGTGTCCGCGTTCATCACCAGCACATTGGGCACGCGCACCATTTGCGTGATGGGCGCAAAGTCGGTGCGGGCGTTGTAGGGCATGCGCGCATACAGCCAGGGGTTGACGGCATGGGTTGCAGTGGCGGCAATGCCAATCGTCAGGCCATCGGGGGCAGCCTTGGCCACCGCATCGGCACCGATGTTGCCACCCGCACCGGGGCGGTTTTCCACGATCACCGGGCCCAAACTGTCTTTGACCCGCTCGGCCAAAAAACGCGCGGTCACATCAATGGGTCCCCCGGCGGCATAGGGCACGATCAGTCGGATCGGCTTGCCTGCGGGCCAAGCGGTTTGGGCTGCGGCATTGCCAGCGCATGCGATCAGACCGATGGCGATCAGCAACAAGTCGAAGCACCTTTGGGGTGGAAAAAAACGCATGGCGCGGCTCCTTAACAGGTGTTCAGGCTTTGGCCTTGTCGGCTTCGGTGATGAACGAGTCGGCAAAAAATGAGTCGCTGGGCAAGCCCGCTTGGCCGCAAAAATCCAGCCGCGCAGAATCCACCACGATGGGCGCACCGCAGGCATACACCTGGTGGCCGCTGAGGTCGGCAAAATCTTCCAGCACCGCACGGTGCACAAAACCCGTGCGCCCGCTCCAGGCGTCCTCGGCCAAAGCGTCTGAAACGACGGGCACGTAGCTCAGCCAGGGCAGGGCCGCGGTTTGTTCGCGCACCCATGCGTCCATGTACAAATCGGCCGGGCGGCGTCCACCCCAATACAGCGTGGCGGGGCGCTCGATGTCCGCATGTCGCATGTGCTCGATGATCGCCTTGATCGGCGCAAAGCCGGTGCCCGAGGCCAAAAACACCAAGGGCTGCGTGGAGTCTTCACGCAAAAAGAAGCTGCCCTGGGGGCCTTCGATGCGCTGAATTTCTTTCTCTTTCATGGCACCAAACACGTGGTCGGTGAATTTGCCGCCAGGCATGTGCCGGATGTGCAACTCCACGCTGGGGCTGCCCGCCACCAAGGTGTGGGGGGCATTGGCCATCGAGTAGCTGCGCCGCGAACCATCGCGCAACAAAAAGTCGATGTACTGGCCCGCACGGAACTGAAAAGCATCGTTGGCGGGCAATTGCAAATGGATCACCTTCACATCGTGGGATGCCTGGGTCAGGCTGAGCACACGCACCGGCATTTTGCGAATGGGAAAAGCCCCCTCTTCCGTGACCTGACGCGATTCCAACACCAGATCGGACATGGCCGTGGCGCGACAAGTCAATATATGGCCTTGCTCTTTTTCGGCATCGCTCAAAGCCTTGCTTTGGTATTCGGACATGACCACATCGCCACTGATTTTTTTGCACTTGCAAGATCCGCAGGCGCCGTCTTTGCAGCCGTAGGGCAGGCCAATGCCTTGGCGCAGACCGGCACTGAGCAAAGTCTCGTTGGCATCGGCTGTGAAATGGCGGCCGCTGGGTTGAACCGTGACACTGAAACTCATGTTTGGTTATCCTTGGGATTGAATTTTTTCTAAAGACTGCGATTTTGCCTTCAAACCCATCCCCCCTGGGTGCCTTGCCCGCCCGCTTTCGGCGCCAACGCTTGCTCATCGTGGGCTGTGGCGACGTGGGTCAGCGTTTGGCCCAGTTGACGCCCAGTTCGGTGCGGGTGATGGCGCTGACCTCATCGCCCGATAAAAGGGCTGGTTTGCGCCAGCTTGGCATCACCCCTTTGTGGGGCAATCTTGACGAGCCTCGCAGCCTGCGCCGTTTGGCGGGTTTGGCCACCCGGATCGTGCACCTGGCACCACCACCTGCTCAGGGCTTTGGTGACCCGCGAACGCAGGCTTTGTTGCGCAGCCTGACCCGTCGCGCTGGTGCGCAAAGCTGGGTATACGGATCCACCAGCGGGGTGTATGGCGACTGCCAAGGCGCTTGGGTGCATGAATCTCAACCGGTCACACCGTTCACCCCCCGCGCCATTCGCCGTGTGGACGCGGAAATGCGGTTGCGCTGGCACGGCAAGGGCCCGGGTCTGCGCCAAGGCACCCGGGTGAGCATCCTGCGCATCCCCGGTATTTACGCCTTGGACCGAGAAGGTGGCACACCTTTGGAGCGCTTGCGCAAAGGCACACCGGTGTTGCAAGCCAAAGACGATGTGTACACCAACCACATCCATGCCGATGACCTGGCCCGTGCTTGCTGGTTGGCGCTTTGGCGCGGCCAATCGCAACGGGTTTACCACGTCAGCGATGACAGCCAACTCAAAATGGGCGACTACTTTGATGTCGCGGCCGATGTGTTTGGCCTGCCCCGGCCAGCACGGGTGGCGCGCGACACCGCGCAAGACCAGTTGCCCTTGATGCTGCTGAGTTTCATGAGCGAGTCCAGGCGGCTGGACAACACCCGCATGAAACAAGAACTGCGGTTGCGCTTGCGCTACCCCACGGTGTTCGAAGGTCTGCAGGCCCAAACGCGGGCTTGAACGGACCAGCGACAGCGCACTAGCGCATGCCGATTTTGGCGGTGCTGAATATGTGCTGCGCTTCGCGCGGCATGCACCGCCAGTAAGCGGGCGTGGCTTGGACAGAACCCTTGAGTTCGGCGGCGGCGGCCCACGCCCAGCGGGGGTTGTACAAAAAACTGCGCGCCAGTGCCACCAGGTCTGCCTCTTGGTTGGCAATGATGGATTCGGCGTGGGACGGTTCGGTGATCAGTCCCACGGCCATGGTGGGCAGGCCCGACTTTTCTTTCACCATCTTGGCGTAGGGCACCTGGTAGCCTGGCACCAAGTTGATTTTCTGCAAGGGTGAAACGCCGCCGGTGGAGATGTGCACAAAGTTGGCACCGGCTTGTTTCAGGCGAAGTGAAAAATCGGCGGTTTCTTCGGCGGTCCAGCCGCCTTCGACCCAGTCGGTGGCCGACAGGCGAATGCCCAACGTGCCGCTGTAGACCTGGCGCACCGCTTCGAACACCTGCAAAGGAAAGCGGATGCGGTTTTCAAAATTGCCGCCAAAAGCATCGGTTCGTTGGTTCGACAGGGGCGACAAAAACTCGTGCAGCAAGTAGCCGTGTGCGCCATGCAGTTCAATCGCTTCGATGCCAATGTCTTGCACCCGCTGGGCTGCGCGCACGAAGTCTTTCAAAATCACATCCAAGTCGGCGGTGCTGATGGCTTGCGGGGCTGGTTCAGCTTCGCTGATGGGCACGGCAGACGGTGCCTCGGGCCACCAACCGCCCTCACTTTGCGGGATCAGCTTGCCACTGTTCCAAGGCACATGGCTGGAGGCCTTGCGCCCGGCATGGCCAATTTGAATGGACACGGGCACCGGTGGCGCGAGTCGGCGTGCACGTCCTAAGCGGTCACCCAGTGCATGGGCCGTGGCATCGCTGTATATGCCCAGGCAGCCCGGGGTGATGCGACCCCGCTCGGACACGGCAGTGGCTTCGATGGTGAACAGCCCGGCCCCGCTGTTGAGCAAATTGCCCCAATGCATGAGGTGCCAATCGTCGGCCATGCCATCTTTGCAAGAGTATTGGCACATCGGGGCGACCACGATGCGGTTGGCCAATTTGAGGGGGCCGCGGCCTGAGCCGAGTTCGAATTCGCTGAAAAGTGCACTCACAGATGCCTCCAAGGGTAAAGCTGGGGCAATGCTAGCTTGATTTCCAGTGGCAAGCTGTCTTGGCAGCGACCGCAGGTGGCAAGCGGGTAGGATGCCGATATGCATCGTTTTCACCCTTCTCAGGCCGCTGGTCCTGCCCCGCGTTGGCCTTGGTTTTTAAAACTTTTATCGCTTTGCTGGGTTTGGGGCTTGGCTTTGGGCGCTGGCGCACAAAGCCCATCGGCCGCGGGCGATGTGTGGATCAATCCGGGCTTTATCTCTTATCACTTCCCCAAGCATGCGGTGAACTTCAACAATGACAACACGGGTTTGGGTGCCGAGTGGCGTCAGTCCGAGGCGGTGTCATGGTCTGCTGGCTTTTTCCACAACAGCGATTGGGCGCGCAGCCATTACGCCGGCGCGTACTGGACCCCTTGGCTGGCCGGGGGTTGGCGGTGGGGTGCTTTTGTCGGGGTCATCGATGGTTACCCCCATATGCTCAGTGGCGGGGCGTTTCCTTTTTTAACCCCCGTGGCCGCGCGCGAATGGCACAGTTGGGGTGTGGGCGTGACTTTGCTGCCCGACTACGAAAACCGATTGCACGGGGCTTTGTCGGTGCAGGTCAAATACAAATGGAAGCCTTGAGCGGTGATCGACCTGCCCTTGTTCCCGCTGAGCCAAGGCCTGTTGCCACAGGGATTGCTGCACCTGCAAATATTTGAGGTGCGCTATCTCACCCTGATTCGACAATGCCAACAACAAAGCACGCCGTTCGGCGTGGTGATGTTGGCCAGCGGCCAAGAGGTGCGACAAGCCGGTGCGCAAGAGCGCTTGATGAACCAAGGTTGTGTGGCCCATTTGCTCGAGGTCGAAGCCTTGCAACCGAACTTGTTGCGGGTGCTGTGCCAAGGCGGTGCACGCTTTCGTTTGGGCGAACATGTCCAAGCGCCCAATGGGCTGTGGCGGGCCGAGGTCACTTTGCTGCCAGATGACCCGCATGTGCCTGTGCCTGCGGCCTTGCACTTTGCCGCGCAACGCTTGGAGCAGTTGTCTGCGCAGTGGCACGAGCGGGGCATGGATGCCGCGCAATGGCCTTGGCGCGGTGAAGCCGCATTTGACGACTGCGCCTGGTTGGCCCACCGTTGGCTGGAGTTGTTGCCGCTGAGCCCGGCGCAAAAACACAGCGCATTGCTCGAAGCCGACCCCGTGCAACGCTTGCAGCGCGTGGCGGCTTGGCTCAAAACGTTTTGATGCACTGAAAAAGGAATTTTTGCCATGTTCAAACCCTCGTCCTTGATGCCCAGGCGTCGCTTGTTTTTGGGGGTGGCTGCATCGGCCATGTCCTCGCCATGGGTTTGGGCCCAAAGTTTTGCCGCCAAGCCCATTCGGTGGGTGGTGGTCGCACCGGCCGGTTCGTCGCTGGACGTGATTGCCCGCGCCATGCAAGACAAGCTGCGCGATCAACTGGGTACCCCCATCGTGGTGGAGAACAAGCCGCAAGCCGGTGGCACGGCGGGCACGGCCGAGGTGGCGCAGTCGGCCCCCGATGGGCACACTTGGGTGATGTCGTTCAATGGTCCCTTGGCGTTTGGCCCTCACCTTTATCCGCGCTTGTCCTATGCGCCTTTGCGTGACTTGGCACCGGTGGTATTGACGACCTCGCAGCCCAATCTGATCGCCGTCCATGCGGGCTTGCCGGCCAACAACTTGGCTGAGCTGCTGGCTTTGTTGCAGGCCAACCCGGGCAAGTACAACTTTGCGTCGGTGGGCAATGGCAGTTCATCACACCTGTGCATGGAGTACATCAAGGCCCTGAGCGCTGCGTTTGCGGTGCACATTCCTTTCAATGGCGGGCCGCCAGCGGTGTTGGCCA
Organism: Betaproteobacteria bacterium; assembly: GCA_009921465.1. Lineage (GTDB taxonomy): Bacteria > Pseudomonadota > Gammaproteobacteria > Burkholderiales > Burkholderiaceae_C > Limnohabitans. The sequence goes on along the minus strand of RFXS01000004.1, from coordinate 22,708 downwards.
CGGTTGCAGGTGAGACCCACATGATCGCTGCGGTGCCCACTTTGCTCACGCCACAGATCAAAGCCGGCCGCCTCAAAGCCATCGCGGTCACGGGCTTGCAACGGTATGGGCTCACGCCCGAGGTGCCCACCGTGTCTGAAAGCGGCGTGGCCAGCCTGAAAGGCTTTGAGGCCATCGCGTGGAACGGCGTGCTGGTGGCCGCTGGCACCCCCAGGCCCTTGGTGGAGCGCATCAATGCAGCGATCAACCTCGCCTTGCAAGATGAATCGGTGCGCCAGCGTTTGCAAGCCGCTGGATTGGACCCGGCCGGCGGCTCACCGGAGAAATTCACCCAACTCATCCGCGACGAGTCGGCCAAATGGCTGCCCATCATCCGCCGCTCGGGCGCTACTTTGGGTTGATGCTGCGTGGTTCATGAGCGGTGTTCTATGACTGCAATCACTTGCTTGCCCGTCACTTTGTACTTTGAGCGATGCGAGATGACCCGTGTTGAATGAATTCGATCTGGTGGTGTTGGGCGCCGGTGCCGCAGGCATGATGGGCGCGCTGGCTGCGGCCCAGCGCAGCCAGCGCGTGTTGTTGGTCGATCCCCACATGGACCAAGCCAATAACTTGGCCATCAGCGGGGGCTTGTTCCCTGCGGCGGGCTCGGCCTTGCAAGCCAAGGCGGGTGTGCGCGACAGCCCCGACGCATGGTTGTCAGACCTCAGGGCTTTTGCGGGTGACAGTGTGAATGAGCGCATTGCCGCACCTGTGGCCCATGCCTTGCCCGAGGTGCTGGATTTTTTGAGCCTGGGCTTGCATGCGCCGATTGATTTTTTGCCTGACGTGGTTTCCCCCGGACACAGCCAGTGCCGGTTTCACAGCACGGTGCCGGCCGGTGGTGCCGCTTTGCACCAGTGCTTGCGCAGCCAAGTCCAGGACCAACAGCGGATTACTTTGTGCCCGCGGCGTGTCAATTTGGAGCGATCGGCCTTGGGCTTTGAAGGGTTGGATGGGTCAACAAGTTTGCGCGCGCACCATGTGATGCTCGCTGGGGGCGGGTTTGGTGCCAATGCCGATTGGGTGGCGCAACACATTGCGCCCATGCGCGGCGCGCTATACAACGGTGCGGCCCACAGCGATGGCAGCACCATGGCCTTGGGCTTGGCTTGGGGCGCGCAACTGTGGGGCATGGACGGCTTTCAAGGGCAAGGCCATACCAACCCCGGGGGGCGCACGCGTTTGGGCATGGCCATCCCTACCATGGGCGGCATCTTGGTCAATCGGCAAGGCCAGCGCTTTGTGCGCGAAGACATCGGCCCGTCGGCCCTGGCCCCATGGGTGATGGCCCAACCCGGTGGGCTGGCGCTGGAGGTGTTTGACGACCACATCGGCTCGGGCTTGGCCCAGCATTCGGCATATCAAGAAGCTTTGCAGGCTGGGCAGGTGATGCGTGCCGATGATGTGCCGGCTTTGGCCGCCCTGGCCGGGGTGGACGTGCAGGGTTTGCAAACCACATTGCAGCAGGTCACCGCGCTGGCGCAGGGGCGCGCCAGCGACCCTTTGGGTCGCAGTCAATTTGCCCGGGTGCTGATCGGCCCGTATTTGGCATCTTGGGTGACAGGGGCTTTGTCGCACACGCAAGGTGGGTTGGTCACCGATGGCGATGGCCGTGTGCTGGATGCCCAAGGCGAGTGGATCCGCGGCGTGTGGGCCGCAGGTGGCTGCGCCGCAGGGTTGTCTGGGCGCGGCGCACAAGGTTACCTGCCCGGCAACGGGCTGGCCCAATCCTTTGGCTTGGCATGGCGCATGGCCCAGGCTTTGGGCGGGGCGGGCGTTTAGCTCACTCCATCGTGGCGCCAGACAAGTCCACGGCGCGCTTGAACTTGTCCAACTCTTTGCGGTGAAACACAGCACTTTCGGCGGGGTTGCTGCCCACGGGGGTGACGCCTTGTGCATCCAGTTGCTGGCGCACTTGCGGGTCGCTCAAGGCTTTGGCCACTTCGGCTGAAATGCGCTGGACCACTTGGGGCGGGGTGCCCGCTGGGGCCATCAACAGCACCCAAGCGGTGGCGTCAAAGCCAGGGATGAATTCGGCCATCGATGGCAAATCAGGGAATTGGGGTGAGCGCTTGTTCGATGTCACCGCCAAGGGCCGCACATTGCCAGCGCGGATCAAGGGCGACATCGAAGGCAAACCACCCACGGTGACTTGCACGTCTCCGGCCATCATGGCTTGGGTGGCCAGCGAGTCGCCGCGGTAGCTCACATGGGTGATCTTCAGGCCAGCATCGGCGCGGATCAACTCCATCACCAGGTGCGAGGTGGAGCCCTGGCCCGAGGAGGAATAAGCCATTTTGTCGGGCGCAGCTTTGGCTGCGGTGACAAATTCGTTGAAGTTTTTAAACGGTTGCTTGGGGCTGGTGGTGACCACTTGCGGAAACGACACCAGCACCGAGATGGGCACAAAGTCTTTCAGCGCGTCGTAGGGCAACTTTTTAAACAGCCATGGGTTGATGGCCATGGTCCCAGGTGAGCCCAACAACAAGGTGTAGCCATCGGGCTTGGCACGGGCGGCAAAGTCGGTGCCAATGTTGCCGCTGGCCCCGGTTTTGTTGTCCACGGTGATGCCTTGGCCCGTGTTGACCGCTATTTTTTGTGCGATCAAACGACCCACCACGTCGACCGAAGAACCGGCAGAAAAAGGGTTGATCAACACCACGGGTCGGGTGGGCCAGTCGGTGCTTTGGGCCAGGGCCGACCCACTCAGGCAAATCAAGATACAGCAGGCTGCATTTTTCAGGCCCTGAGCCAGCGCATGGTTCAGGACAGGGGTGCGTGCATGGTGGGTCATCTGAGATCCTCTCGGTTCGTCGGTGGTGAGGCTGTGTTGTCAATGCTCAATGGCCGGCCAGGGCTGCCAAAACATCGGCGCTGCTGCGGGTCAGGCCAATGCGGGGCAAGGTGAACTTCAAGGTGTTGGCATGGGCTTCGGCCGATGGGCTGGACATGGCGTCCGACACAAATACCTGGTGGTAGCCACGCTCATAAGCGTCGCGCGCGGTCGACTCCACGCCCACATTGGTGCTGATGCCCGCCAGCACAATGGTGCGGATGCCACGGCGGCGCAGTTGCAGATCGAGTTCGGTGCCGTAAAAAGCACCCCATTGGCGTTTGGTGATGTGCAAGTCGCTGGCTTGCGCGCCTGCGGCATCGACCACGGTGGACCAATTGGCTGGCTTGGCTGCGGCAGGCGGGGGCATGGCGTCGGCCAAAGGAGCGAGCGCATCTTCAGCGCCCAAGGTGCCCACGGTCACCCACACCACGGGGGCGTGGACAGCGCGAAATGCGTCGGCCATCTTCTTGGCCTGAGCCACCACGGCGCTGCTGGGTTGGGGGTGAACGTCCATGGCCACAATGCCATGCTGCAAATCAATCAGCACCAGCGCGGTGGTTTTGGGGTCCAGGGTCAGGGTGGGGTTGCTCATCGGTAGGGTCCTTCTGGGGGTGGGGTCAAATTTTCATGCCAGCTTCGTGGCCTTCGGTCGTGGCCGACAATGTGTCGCGGGCGATCTTACAGTCGCCCACCAAGGTCACATTCAAGCCTGCGGACAACAGGGCCTGGTGCAGTTCGTTATTGGGGCGGCGTGGCGCGGCAAATGCAAAAAAGGCCACGTTTTCGATGTCTTGCAAAGGGCCGCCAAACACGCTGCGGTATTGCAGGCAGGCTTCGTCTTCAAAGCGGTCGGTCCACACCGGGTCGACCCAAGTCTTGACTTCAATGCCACGCTCAAAAAAACGCCGGTGGATGCGTTGGCGCATCACCAACACCACCTCTTCTGCGATGGTCTCGCGGGGCGAGAGCACCACCACGCGCTCAAAGCGGTCGCGCAAATATTCGGCAGCGGCATAGGTGCCTTCGGTTTGGTCCAGGTCATAAATGACGGCGGTGCCACTTTGTGGGCCAGGGTGGGCGAGCAAATCTGCCATTGCTTGGCGCAGGTCGGGCACCACCCCCATCGCTTGCAAATCGGCGGGCAAGTCCTGCGGCCATGTCATGGTGGCGCCGGTGGCCAACACCACGGCATCGGGCTGCCAATCCAATACATCGTTGAGTTGAGCGGGCCGGCCCAATTCAAAGCCCACACCCAAACGCTGCGCGGTGATCCATTGGTGGTCGTAAACGCTTGACATGGATTCGGCCAAGGGCAATTGCGCCATCAAGTGCGCTTTGCCCCCCACGTGTGCGGAATTGCCCCACACCATGACTTGGTGGCCGCGCATGGCCGCTGTGACAGCCGCTTGCATGCCCGCGATGCCTGCGCCGACGACAGCCACCTTGCGCACTTGTGGCGCAGGTGCCAAGCGTTCATCGAGCTCGTCGGCCTGGGCCATGCGCGGGTTGTTGTCGCAGCCCATGTGGCGGTTGTTGTTGATGGTTTTCCAGCAGGTGTTGCACGAGACGCAGTAGCGGATGTCGCTGGCGCGACCGGCTTGGGCCTTTTGGGGCCAGCCAGGGTCGACGATCAAGGACCGACCCAAGCCAATCATCTCGGCGTCTCCGCGCGCCAAAATCGCCTCTGCCTCTGCCGGGTCGGTGATGCGCCCCAAACCCATCACCGGGACGTTGGGCGTATGGGCTTTGAGTTGGCGAATCAAGCCCATATAAGTTTGGCGTGGATAACTGTCGTCTGGCAGGTGCATCTCCAAGCTGCGGTGGTGCGAGCCCTGGCAATAAGTCAGGTAATCCACGTGCACCGCAGACACCAAGTTGTGTGCGATCTGACCGGCCTGTTCAGCGCCAATGCCGCCGGGCACCCCGTCGTTGCCAGGCAATTTCACGCCAATGATGAAACCGCTTCCGCACACCGCACGAATGGCTTGGCACAGTTCGACCAAAAAATGCAAACGCCGCTGCACATCGCCGCCGTAAGCGTCATCGCGCTGGTTTGATCGGGGCGACAAAAATTGGTGAAACAAATGACCATGGCCGGCCGACACCTCGATGCCACCAAACCCACAAGCTTGCATGCGCTGGCACGATTGCGCGGTGTCGGCAATAAAACGCAAGATCTCATCGGCACCCATGGCGCGGGGCATGGAGTAGCTCAAGTCGTCGGGCAAGGCCGACGCACCCATGGACTGATAGGTGCGCCCAGGCACGTGACGGCCCCGACCTGTGTCTTGCACCTGTCCGATCAACACGCTGTCGTGCGCCCGCACCCCATCGGCCAAGCGGCGCAGGTCATCGACCATGCTGTCATTGAAGGCGCACAAACGCTCGGGCCCGTGCTGGGGTGAGATGCCGATGGGGTCGGTCACCACCATGGCCGCACCCCCTTTGGCGCGGTTCACGTAATAGTGCAAATAGCGTGGGTGCATCCCTTGGTGAGCGCCAAACCGGGGAGATATGGACGCATGCGTGATGCGGTTTTTCAGCGTCTGCCCGGCCAAAACCTGGGGACTGAACAAATGGGGGTAGGGGGACTCAACCATGGTCATTGGGGTCAGGTGCGGCACTTTACCCCAGGCCTGGCCCAGCTTGACTACCCACATACCCGAGGGAGAAAAGAAAAAACCAGCCCTTTTGAGGCTGGTTTTTTGGGAGTGGTGCCGGAAGCCGGAATCGAACCGGCACGGTGTTTTGCACCGGCAGATTTTGAATCTGCTGCGTCTACCAATTTCGCCACTCCGGCAGGAGGGACCATCCAATGCCGAGCGTGGCAACGTGATTTTGGGCAAGCTCGAAGGCAATAACCCCGCAGGCTCGGTCAAAGACCGGCCGGCTTTGTCCATGATTGCGCGCGCCCAAGAGCGGGGCGACATTCGCCCGGGGGACACTTTGATCGAGGCCACTTCGGGCAATACCGGTATCGCACTGGCGATGGCCGCGGCCATCAAGGGCTACCGGATGGTGTTGATCATGCCCGAGGACTTGTCCATCGAGCGGGCGCAAACCATGAAGGCCTTTGGCGCTGAGTTGATCTTGACGCCCAAAAGTGGCGGTATGGAATACGCCCGTGACTTGGCTGAAAAAATGCAAACCGAGGGCAAGGGTCGGGTGTTGGATCAGTTTGGCAATGATGACAATCCCCGGGTGCATTTTGAAACCACTGGCCCAGAAATCTGGACGCAGACCCAAGGCCGTGTGACCCATTTTGTGAGTGCCATGGGCACCACGGGCACCATCACGGGGGTGGGCAGATACCTCAAGCAGCAAAACCCGCAGGTGCGCATCATCGGCGCACAACCCAGCGAGGGCTCGCGCATCCCCGGCATACGCAAGTGGCCTGAGGCCTATTTGCCTTCCATTTATGACCCAACCGTGGTCGATGAGTTGATGCTGGTGAGCCAAGCCGACGCCGAAAACATGTGCCGGCAACTGGCCCGAGAAGAAGGCATCTTTGCCGGTATTTCGGCGGCGGGGGCATGCTGGGTGGCCCAACAGGTGGCACAACGCGAGCGCAACGCCACCGTGGTGTTCATCGTTTGCGATCGGGGTGACCGTTATCTATCTACCGGAGTTTTTCCAGCATGAGTGCATTTCAATTTTGTCCGCAGTGTGCGACACCACTGACCCACATCACCCAAACAGAAGATGGCGGACCCAAAGAGCGATTGCGTTGTGCGGCGTGCCAATGGACACATTGGAACAACCCCACGCCCGTGTTGGCCGCCATTGTGCAGTACCAAGGCAAGATTTTGCTGGCGCGCAACGCGGCATGGACGGGGCGTCGTTTTGCGCTCATCACTGGCTTCATGGAGGCCGCAGAGTCACCGCAAGAGGGCATAGCGCGCGAAATTGCCGAGGAAACCAATTTGCACACCACTGCACTGCAGCTGGTCGGCGTGTACGATTTTCAGCGCATGAACCAAGTCATCATTGCCTATCATGCCGTGGCCGAGGGGGAGGTTAAACTCTCGCCCGAATTGGCAGAGTACAAACTGTACGAACCCAAAGATGTGATTTGTTGGCCAGCGGGCACAGGTTATGCAGTTGGTGACTGGCTGCGCACGCAAGGCATAGAACCGCGCTTCATGAGTTGGGAAGAGCGCGCCGCACAAAGTTTGGAATGACGACATGCAGATCGATCAAGAACTCGACACCCGTGGGCTCAATTGCCCGCTGCCCATTTTGAAAGCCAAAAAGGCCCTCAATGGCATGCAAAGTGGCCAATTGCTCAAGGTGATTTCGACCGATCAGGGGTCTTTGCGCGACTTTGCAGCCTTTGCCAAACAAACGGGCAATGAGTTGATGGCGCAGCAAACCGTGGGCAATGAATTCATCCACACCCTCAAGCGGCGCTGAGGTCTCTGCTGCTTTGCTGCTCAAGCAGGCAACGGGTGGGATTAAATCTCCAATTGTTTGAGGTAGGCGGCGAAGGCGGCGCCTTCTTGTGGGTGGGTCAAGCCCAGTTCCACGGTGGCCTGTAAAAAACCCAACTTGCTGCCGCAGTCGTAGCGTTGTCCTTGGTATGGGTAGCCCCAGACCTTTTCGTGGCCAATCAAGCCTGCAATGCCGTCGGTGAGTTGAATTTCTCCACCGGCGCCTCGGCCACCGGCGCGGATCCTGTCAAACACCGCTGGGGTCAATATATAGCGCCCAGAAACCGCCATGCGCGAAGGTGCTTTGTCGGGTGTGGGTTTTTCAACCATTTGCTGCACATCAATCAAGCCATCGGCTTGGGTGACGCCGGCCACGATGCCGTAGCGGTTGACTTGCTCCAACGGCACTTCTTGCACCGCCAAAACCGATCCACCATGGATGGCATGGACCTGGGCCATTTGCTGCAGCACCCCAGGCCCGCCGCTGTGTCCGCGCATCAAGTCGTCGGCCAGCAAAACCGCAAACGGTGCATCGCCCACCAAGGCTTCGGCGCACAGCACGGCATGGCCCAATCCCAAGGCGTGTGATTGGCGCACATAAGAGCAAACCATGTCTGCGGGCTGCACACTGCGCACCGCTTCGAGCAAGGCGCTTTTGCCAGCGGCTTGCAACTCGGCCTCCAACTCGTAGGCGGTGTCGAAATGATCTTCAATGGCACGCTTGCTGCGACCGGTGACAAAAATCATGTGTCGGATGCCCGCCTCGTAGGCTTCCTCCACCGCGTACTGAATCAGTGGCTTGTCCACCACGGGCAGCATTTCTTTGGGGCTGGCCTTGGTGGCGGGCAAAAAACGCGTGCCCAATCCGGCCACAGGAAAAACAGCTTTGAGAAGGGTATGTGTCATGGTGAGAAATGGGGTTTTGACCCAATTATCCCAGTCGCTGCAATTGGCCTTGAATTTTCGTCAACGTGGCTTCAAAGTCTGCCACGCGTTGGCGTTCTTGTGCGATGACAGCAGGCGGGGCTTTGGCCACAAAGGCCTCGTTGCCAAGCTTGCCATTGGCCTTGGCGATTTCAGTTTGCAATCGTGCCACTTCTTTGCCCAGGCGAATTTTTTCTGCCGCCACGTCCACTTCCATGAACAAGCACAAGCGTGTTTCACCAACAACAGCCACGGGTGCTGCTTGGGCCGCAGTTTGCCAACTGGTTTCGTCGTCAAACACCTTGACTTCACTGAGTTTGGCCAAGGCTTGCAGCACTGGGGCATTGGCACGCATGAACTCGACTTGTCCTAAAGCAAACATGGGCATGCGGGTGGAGGGTGACACACTCATTTCGCCGCGCAAATTGCGACAGGCATCCACCAAGGCTTTGAGTTGGTTCACGTGGGCGATGGCCTGCGGATCGATTTTGTTGGGTTGCGCCTCGGGGTAACGCGCGATGCTGACCGACTCCCCAGGCATGCCCGCCACAGGTGCCACCTTTTGCCACAGCTCCTCGGTGATGAACGGGATGATGGGGTGCGCCAAACGCAAAATGGCTTCCAAGGTGCGAATCAGGGTGCGTCGGGTGGCGCGCTGCTCGGCTGCGCCGCCCGTTTGGATTTGCACCTTGGCAATTTCCAAATACCAATCGCAATACTCGTTCCAGACAAATTCATAAATGGCGGTGGCCACATTGTCCAAGCGGTATTGCTCAAACCCTTTGGCCACATCGGCTTCAACTTGCTGCAAAACGGACGAAATCCAACGGTCTGCTTGGCTGAAATGCATATAGCCATGCGCCTTGCCACCAGGCGCGCATTCGGCTTTGGTGTGTTCCATCAGGCCGCAGTCTTGACCCTCGCAGTTCATCAACACAAAGCGGGTCGCGTTCCACAGCTTGTTGCAAAAGTTGCGATATCCCTCGCAGCGTTTGCTGTCGAAATTGATGCTGCGGCCCAAGCTGGCCAAAGCTGCAAAGGTGAAGCGCAAGGCATCTGCGCCATAGGCGGGGATGCCATCGGGAAATTCTTTTTGCGTGTTCTTACGCACTTGCGGCGCGGTTTCGGGTTTGCGCAAACCTTGGGAGCGTTTGTCGAGCAAGGGTGCCAGTGCGATGCCATCGATCAAGTCCACCGGGTCCAGCACATTGCCTTCGGACTTGCTCATCTTCTTGCCCTGGGCGTCACGCACCAGGCCGTGGATGTAGACATGCTTGAAGGGCACTTGACCTGTGAAGTGCGTGGTCATCATGATCATGCGGGCGACCCAGAAGAAGATGATGTCGTAGCCGGTCACCAGCACGCTGGAGGGCAGGTACAAATCTTGGTCGCGTGCATCTTGACCCAAGGTGCTGAACGGCACCAAGGCGCTGGAGTACCAGGTGTCCAACACATCTTCATCGCGACGCAACTTTTTACCTGGCGCCTGAGCTTGTGCATCGGCTTCGTTGTGCGCCACATACACCTGACCCTCTTGGTCATACCAAGCGGGAATTTGATGACCCCACCAGAGTTGACGCGAAATGCACCAATCGGTGATGTTGTTCATCCATTGGTTGTAGGTGTTGATCCAGTTTTCAGGGACAAACTTCACTTCACCCGAATGCACCGCGTCAATGGCCTTTTGCGCAATGCTTTTGCCTGTGGGGTCTTGGGGGCTGACCTTGTTCATGGCGACAAACCACTGGTCGGTCAACATGGGTTCCACCACTTGGCCTGTGCGAGCGCAAATGGGCAGCATCATCTTGTGGGGTTTGATTTCCAGCATCAAACCCATGGCTTCCAAATCACGGTTGACGGCTTTGCGCGCTTCAAAGCGGTCCATGCCTTGATAGGCAGCAGGGCCGTTCTCGTTCACCTTGGCATCCAAGGTGAAGATGGTGATGAGCGGCAGGTTGTGGCGCTGTGCACAGGCGTAGTCGTTGAAGTCGTGCGCACCTGTGATCTTCACGCAGCCCGAGCCAAACTCGCGGTCCACAAAGTCATCGGCAATGATGGGAATTTGGCGATTGCACAAAGGCAGATCCACCATTTTTCCCACCAAGTGTTTGTACCGCTCGTCTTCAGGATGGACCGCCAATGCGCCGTCAGCCATCATGGTTTCAGGGCGGGTGGTGGCAATCGTCATGCCTTGTTGTTCCACGCCATCAATGCGTTGGGGGCCATTGGCAAAGGGATAGCAGATGTAGTGCATCTTGCCTTCGGACTCGGTACTCTCTACTTCGAGGTCAGACACCGCGCTCATCAGCACAGGGTCCCAGTTGACCAAGCGCTTGCCTCGGTAAATCAGCCCTTGTTGGTAGAGTTTCACAAAGGTGTCGGTCACCACGGGCGACAACTGGTCGTCCATGGTGAAGTACTCACGGCTCCAATCCACGCTGTCGCCCATGCGGCGCATTTGTTGGGTGATGGTGTTGCCCGACTGCTCTTTCCATTCCCAAACCTTGCTGATGAAGTTTTTCCTTGCTTCGGTGGGTGTGGGCCCCATGTCGTGGCGGCTGATGCCTTGGCCTTGCAATTGACGCTCCACCACAATTTGCGTGGCGATGCCAGCGTGGTCGGTGCCTGGAATCCACACGGTGTTGAAACCACGCATGCGGTGGTAACGCGTCAGACTGTCCATGATGGTCTGGTTGAACGCATGGCCCATGTGCAAAGTGCCGGTCACATTGGGGGGCGGGAGTTGGATGGCGAAAGAGGCTTGGTCCGTTTGCGGATGGCCTGTGCCGCGAAAACCTGCGACGCCATAGCCACGTTGTTCCCACTCAGGGCCCCAATGGGCTTCCAAGGCGGCTGGTTCAAAGGATTTGGACAGGCTGTCTAAGCCGGGTTGCGCGGGTGGGTTGCTCATAGGGGGGAGGGTGTTCACGGCCAGGTTGAGGCGTGCAGAGGCACAAGGGAAGATCGCATTTTAGCGAGGCCACTGCATGCCTTGGCCAGGGGGGCACCCGCCCGACTGACCCTGCCAGCGTCAGACCAAGGCGGCGCTTTCAAGCCATGGCTTCTTGTTGGGCGATTTGGCGCAGGGCTTGCTCAAAAACGTCGGCCGGTTGACCGCCCGAGATGAGGTGTTTTTTGTTGATGATGATCGCTGGCACAGAACGAATGCCCGCTTGCATGTAGTACTGCTCGGTGTCGCGAACATCTTGCGCATGGGCATCGCTTTGCAAAACGCTGCGGGCTTGCTCAACGTCAAGCCCCGCTTCACGCACGGCCGCAAGCATGACATCGTGCGACTCGATGGCCTCGGCCCGGCCCTGGTAAGAGGCCAAAAAAGCTTTTTTCAAGGCATGTTGAGCGCCTGCTGGGCCGGTTAGCCCGGCCCAATGCAGCAATCGATGGGCGTCAAATGTGTTGTAAACCCGTCCGCGTCCATCTGGGTGGAAGCTAAAGCCCACTTCGGCGCCGCGCTGGGTGATCATGGCCCGGGTTTGGGCTTGCTTCTCAGGGGTAGAGCCGTATTTATCGGTCAGGTGTTCACCCAGGTCTTGGCCGCCTGGCCACATTTGGGGGTTGAGTTCAAAGGGCTGAAAGTGCAGTTGGACGCTGATCTCGCCTTCCAAGCGTTGAAGGGCTTGCTCCAATGCGCCCAGACCCACGGCGCACCAAGGGCAAGCGATGTCAGAGACGAAATCAATGGTCAGTTCGGTGGTCATGGTTTTTCCACAGTGGTTGGGTACAAGGCGTGCATCATCCCTGAAAAAGCAAGTTTTGTCTGGCCAAGGGTCGTCGGGGGTCAGTCAGACATGGCCAAGGCTTTGGCCACGGCATGCACCAACTGGCCATTCAGAGCCTGGCCAGTGGCGGCCAAATAGGCATCTGGGCGCACCAAGGCCCAACGCGACGAGCTGGCGTGGCACGCTTGGCGCAACCGTTGCACGGGGTCGCGCACATGCTCCAACGCTTGCGCTTGGTCCTTGGCCGTCAGCACCTGAACGGCGCGCAAAGGTGCATAGGGGGTGAGTTGCAACAGTCTTTTCATCTCTGGCGCTGAGATGGTCCCAAACAACAGCAGCAGCAGTTGGCCATTGCTCCAGCGCAGCAGGTCATTGAGGCAAGCGCGTTCACCCGACGCCCATTGAAACCGCACGTTTTGCACCGACACACCACCGCTGCCGTCACACACGCCTGAGCGCTGATAGGTGTTGGCTTCGGCCATGCGCCCGGTATTGACCAAGGGCCTGGCAAAGGCGTGTCGTTTGGCCAAAGCAATGGCGGCATGGCGAAACAAACGCTCTGCGCCATCAGCGGGTCGCAAAAAGCGGGCGGTGCGTTGCGTGACCAAGACATTGACCTGGGCGGCTTGCAGTCGCTCGTCGTTGTAGCTTTGCAGCAGTTGCGGTGGAGCTTCACTTCGAATCAAGGCAGCCAGCTTCCAAGCCAAGTTATCTGCGTCGGCTATGCCCGTATTGCCCCCGCGGGCTCCAAACGGGCTGACCACTTTGGCCGTGTCGCCGGCAAAAAATACACGGCCCACGCGCAATTGATGCAGGCATTGAGATTTGTAGGCATAAGGCCCCACCCACACGATTTCGCAATCTACATTCGGCCCAAATTGGCGCTGCAAGCGCTCGCGCACCACGTCTTCGCGGCTGGCGTAGGCAGGGTCGGTGTTGGGGGCCATTTGGTAATCGATGCGCCACACTTGGTCGCCCATCAGGTGCTGCCAAACGGCCCTGTTTTCATTGAAGGGGGCTTCTATCCAGGTGTGGCGCTCTGTGGGTGGTGTGTTTTTGAAGCGCACATCGGCGATACACCAGCGGTCGTCACCCCGTTTGGCATCCATGCTGGCTTGGCACCAAGCGTGAAACGGTGTGTGCGATCCGGTGGCATCGATCACATGTTCGGCCTCTATTTGATAGCGGCCTGCTGGTGTTTCCACCTCCAAGGTGGCCACGTCATCGGTTTGGGAAAAGCCCACCACCCGAGAGCGCCAGCGCAAGTCCACATGGGTGTGGGTGGCTTGAATCTCGTGGATGCGCTCGACCAAGTAGCCCTCGATGTAAAACTGCTGGATATTGATAAAGGGTGGTTGGTCGCTCAAATTGAACTGGCTTTGTTGGCTCAAGTCGAACGAAAAAACTTCGTCATGCCCCGCAAAAGTGCGGCCCACGCTCCACTCAATCCCTTTTGCTTTGATGCGCTCGTATATGCCCAGGCGATGAAATATTTCCAGGGACTTTTGGGTATAGCAAATTCCCCGCGAAGATGCGCCTTTGACACCCACGGTGTTGTCTTCGTCCAGCACCACCGCTGATACACCCAGTTGGGCCAAGCCGCAAGCCAGTGTGAGGCCTGTGATGCCTGCGCCCACCACCACCACTGGGTGGCGCACCCGCTTGGGTGAATTCAGCTCAGGGGGTGCCACAAATGGGTATTGCGGCAGTTCGTACCCCGTGCCTTGGGTGAACTCGTAACCATTGGTGTGCCCCGCTGGGGCCATGGGGTTGTGGGGGGTCATGTGCTCGCTGGGCGGTTGAATTCAGGGCGGTCGTTTTGTTGTGGTTTCAGTGCTGCTGGGGCCTTGCCACTGGCGCGATCCATGCGCCACTGGGCTTTGCGGGAGTTCCACTCTTGCAACCGCGCGTGGGCGGTGGTGCTTTCTTGCATCATTTGAAACTCATCGGCCAGTTGCGCCGTCAACTCTAACCGAATGCCATTGGGGTCAAAGAAGTAAATGCTTTTGAAGATGTGGTGGTCGGTGACCCCAATCACATCCACCCCATGGGCTTTGAGGCGCGCCATGGTGTCTTCGAGGTCGCTGACTTGGCTGACCCGAAAGGCAATGTGGTTGACCCAGGCCGGTGTGTTCGCAGACGGGTCGGCGCCTTGGTCGTCGCCAAGATCAAAAAACGCGATGAAAGAACCATCTTGCAGTCGGAAAAAAATGTGGGTGTATGGGCAGTATTCGCCGGTGCTGGGGACATGGTCACTTTGGATGATGTGGTACAGCGGCAAGCCCAAAATGTCTTCGTAAAAATGACGCGTTTCTTCAGCGTCTTTTGCGCGGTAGGCGTAATGGTGCAATTGCTGGATGGGCGCAGGTGCGGGCAATGGGGCCCGGTGGGTGGACATGTCGGTGGCTGTTTGCATGGCGTCTCCTTGTGAGTTTGTGACTTTTTGTGCCGGCCCATCCTAATCCATGCTCACATCAGGGTCAATTTTTTGTTGGTTCAGATGCCCTGCAAAAAGAACCAAACCAACGGAAGCATTGGTTATTTTGATGTTTTGTGAGCAGTTGATAGCAAAAGACAATCACGGACATTGAAACAACCCATTAGACGGAATGGGTTCATTGCTAGTAACCTTCGGTGTCTTCGATGCATGCTGTGTCGAAGCGATTTATCAACCCTAGGAGATTTCTCATGGCAGCACTCAAAGGCTCCAAGACGGAAGACAACCTCAAGGCCGCCTTCGCAGGCGAGTCCCAGGCCAACCGCCGTTACTTGTATTTCGCAAACAAAGCCGACATTGAAGGTCAAAACGACGTGGCAGCGCTGTTTCGTTCTACCGCCGAAGGTGAGACCGGGCATGCCCACGGCCACCTGGAGTGGTTGGAGCAGTGCGGCGACCCCGCCACTGGCCTGCCCATTGGCGCGACCCGTGACAACCTGAAAGCCGCAGTGGCTGGCGAAACCCACGAGTACACCGACATGTACCCTGGCATGGCCAAAACCGCTCGCGACGAAGGCCACGACGAAATCGCCGATTGGTTTGAAACCTTGGCCAAGGCCGAGCGTTCACACGCCAATCGCTACGCCAAGGCATTGGCCGAATTGGTCGATTGATCTTGCCTCAGCACTGAGGGTTGGGCGTTGGGCACACGTGGCCCAGCGCCCCTCCCTGAGTACTGAACCATCTTGAGAAGTTTTCTTTCTCAGCCCCCACTTTTTGAAGGATTCAACATGGCACGCGAAGGCAGCCTTGAAGCACCCACACGCCATCCGCTCGATTGGCTCAACCCGGACTTCTACAACGAAGAGTCGTGCTTGAATGAGATGGAGCGCATTTTTGATATTTGCCACGGTTGTCGCCGTTGCGTGAGCTTGTGTGGGTCTTTCCCCACCCTGTTTGATTTGGTCGATGAGAGCCCGACCATGGAACTCGATGGCGTGGACAAAAAAGACTTCTGGAAGGTGGTCGACCAGTGCTATTTGTGCGACCTGTGCTACCTGACCAAATGTCCCTATGTGCCGCCGCACGAATGGAACCTGGATTTCCCCCACACCATGCTGCGGGCCAAGGCCATCAAGTTCAACAAAGGCGATGTGTCCACCGGCGAAAAACTGCTGGCCTCCACCGATGTGCACGGTCAATTTGCCGGCATCCCAATCGTGGTTCAAGCAGTCAATGCAATCAACAAAACCAAGGCTGCCCGTTCGGTCATGGAGTCCGCATTGGGTGTGGACAAGGACGCATGGTTGCCCGAATTGGCCAGTAAAAAGTTCCGCAGCGTGGCCCCCAAGGCCAAAGCCCACAAAGTGGTGAACGGCGATAAAACACCCGGCAAGGTCGTCATTTATGCAACCTGCTATGTCAACTACAACGAGCCAGGCATTGGCATGGATTTGCTGAAAATCCTGGACCACAACGACATCCCTTACGAGTTGGTGTCCAAAGAGAAATGCTGCGGCATGCCCAAACTGGAGTTGGGTGATTTGAAGTCGGTGGACGACAATAAAAAAATCAACATTCCCATTTTGGCCAAATACGCCCGTGAGGGTTATGCCATCTTGAGTGCGGTGCCGTCTTGCACTTTGATGTTCAAACAAGAACTGCCCCTGATGTACCCCAACGACGCTGAAACACAATTGGTCAAAGACCACATGTGGGATCCGTTCGAGTACCTGATGGCGCGCAAACGCGATGGCTTGCTCAAAACAGAATTCCCCGAGAGTCTGGGCAACATCAGCTATCAAATCCCATGTCACGGTCGGGTGCAAAACATCGGCAAAAAGACCGAAGAGATGCTCAAGATGATCCCCCATACCACGATCAACACCATCGAGCGCTGTTCTGGCCATGCCGGCACCTATGGCGTGAAAAAAGCCACCCATGCATACGCCATGAAAATTGGCAAGCCCGTGGTGAAAGCCATGGCGAACATGAAAGATGGCAGCAAGCCCGACTACATCAGCTCCGACTGCCCGCTGGGGGGGCACCACATTGCCCAAGGCTTTGAGGCCAGCGGTCAGGCCGTGCCCGAACTTCAGCATCCCTTGAGCCTGGTGGCCAAGGCCTATGGTTTGAAGTGATTGGGGTCAGACTCCAAATTTTTGAAAGATTGACATGCAACTCACCGGAAACATCACCCCAGACAGCCTCATGACTTTGGAGGCCTACAGCAAATTTCGCAAGGCCCACAAGGCCGAGGTACTGGCGCACCGCAAGCTGCGATCGGTGCATTTGGGCGAACACATCACCTTGCAGTTTGAAAGCGAAACCACTATTCGCTACCAAATTCAAGAGATGTTGCGGATTGAAAAAATCTTCGAAGAAGAGGGCATTCAACAAGAAATAGATGCCTATGCGCCGTTGGTGCCTGAAGGCAGCAATTGGAAAGCCACCATGTTGATCGAGTACCCCGACGTCAACGAACGCAAACGTGAATTGGCGCGTCTCATTGGCGTGGAAGACCGCATGTTCATCGAGGTCGAAGGCCATGCCCGGGTGTACGCCATCGCTGACGAGGACTTGGACCGTGAGAACGACGAAAAAACCTCGGCGGTTCACTTTGTGCGGTTTGAGTTTGACGCTGTCACCAAGGCGGCCATTCAGGCTGGTGCTGCGGTGAAATTGGGCTGTGACCACACCAACTACCCAGCACACACACAGATCGCTGAAGATGCCTTGGCTTCATTGGCTGGGGATTTGAAATAATCCCCCCATGCTGTTCCTGCTGTCCCCCGCCAAAACACTCGATTACGAAACCCCGTTGCCACCGGTGAGCGCCAGTGCGCCGCAGTTTGTGGCGCAGTCGGCGGCGCTCATCAGCACCCTGAAAAAGAAGACGCCCAAGCAAATCGCCGCCTTGATGGACCTCAGTGAGGCCTTGGCCCGACTCAATGTGGATCGTTACAAGGCTTGGTCGACAGCGTTCAGCGAGGACAACGCCCGGCCCGCCGTGCTCGCTTTCAATGGCGATGTGTATGAAGGCTTGGACGCCAAGAGTTTGAAGCCCAAAGATCTGTTGTGGGCGCAAGATCACCTGGCCATTCTGAGTGGCTTGTACGGTGTTTTACGCCCCCTTGATCTGATGCAAGCCTATCGTTTGGAAATGGGCACCGCGCTCAAGCACGGCAAAACCAACAGCCTGTACCAGTTCTGGGGCTCGCAAATCGCGGAACACTTAAACGCCCACCTTGCAGCCGACAAAGACCCGGTCATCGTCAACTTGGCGTCACAAGAGTATTTCAAAGCGGTAGACCGCAAGGCGCTGCAAGCGCGTGTGATTGAGTGTGTTTTTCAAGACTATAAAAACGGGCAGTTCAAGATCATCAGTTTTTTTGCCAAGCGGGCCCGTGGACTGATGGCGCGTTACGCGATACAAAAACAAATCAAAACGGTCCAAGCCCTGCAAACATTTGACCTTGAGGGTTATGTGTTTGCCCCGGATGTGTCGCATTCCGATAGTCTGGTGTTTCGCCGTACCGCGCCTGCTTGAGCGTTGGTTCATCAGCCATGCGCATCGCTGCCAACCGCATTGAAATTGAGCTCGACGACAGCGGCGAGACAGATCGACCGGTGGTGTTGCTCATCATGGGCATGGGCATGCAGTTGATTGCATGGCCGCCAGGCTTTGTGCGCGCCTTGCGCAACGCAGGTTTTCGGGTCATCCGGTTTGACAACCGCGACGCTGGCTTGTCCACCCATTTTGAACAGGCGGGTGTGCCCAATTTGTTGTGGCAGGGGTTTAGAACGCATTTTGGATTTCCATCCAAGCCGGCTTACAGCTTGCAAGACATGGCATTGGATGCCCTGGGCGTATTGGACGCTTTGCACGTGCCGCGCGCCCACGTTCTGGGCATGAGCATGGGTGGCATGATCGCCCAACGGCTGGCCTTGCAAGCACCCCATCGATTGGCCAGTCTGTGCAGCATCATGAGCAGCAGTGGGGCTCCGCACTTGCCCATGCCAGATGCCAAAGTGATGCAGTTGTTGTTGGGCAAGCCTGATCAGGCTGACGTGCAAGGGGCCATTGAACACACGATGAAGTTTTTGACTGCGGTGGCCAGCCCGTTGTACCCGACCGATGCTGGCCTGCTCAAAACCATGGTCACGATCAGCGTGGAGCGCAGTTACCGACCCGGCGGCATTGCGCGTCAAATGCATGCCGTGATGACCGATACCGATCGCGCCAGTATGTTGCACCAAATCACCGCCCCCACCTTGGTCATTCACGGCAAGGCCGACCCCTTGGTGCCTTATGCGTGTGGTGAAGATACCGCGCAGCGCATCGCAGGTGCACGCATGGTGGGTGTGGAGGGCATGGGCCACGATTTGCCGCCACCCGTGGTCCAATCCATCATTGATGCGCTGATCCCTTTTCTACATGAACATCCCTGAACACTCGCAGTTGGGCAAAGCGTCCACCTATGTGGACCAGTACTCGCCCGACTTGTTGTATCCGCTGAGTCGGTCGACCCAACGCCAAAGCATTGGTGTGGGGGACAAACCCGTTTTTGTCGGGGCCGATTTGTGGACCGCTTATGAGCTCAGTTGGCTTAACTTGCGCGGCAAACCCCAAATTGCCATGGCGCGCATGGTGGTGCCTTGCGAGAGCACCCATTTGGTGGAGAGCAAGTCGCTCAAGCTCTACCTCAACAGTTTCAACAACACCCGTTTTGCCGATGCCCAAGCCGTGCAGGCTTGTTTGCAGCGCGACTTGAGTCAAGCCGTCTGGCAAAATGGCCCCATGCTTTCGGGTGTGGGTGTGACCCTGGTCTTGCCCGAGCAATTCGATCGCGAACCCATCCATGAATTGGACGGTTTGAGCTTGGACCGGTTGGACATCGACTGTGATCGCTACCAACCCGCTCCTGACCTGTTGCAATGTGCCGATCATGAAAACCCGGTCACCGAAACACTCACCAGCAATTTGCTCAAAAGCAATTGCTTGGTGACGGGCCAGCCCGATTGGGGCAGTGTGCGCATCAGCTACAGCGGACCGCAAATTGAGCAAGGTGGTTTGTTGCAGTACCTGGTGAGCTTTCGCAACCACAATGAGTTCCACGAGCACTGCGTGGAACGCATCTTCATGGACCTTTGGACCCACTGCAAGCCAACTCGGTTGAGTGTCTATGCACGTTACACCCGCCGAGGTGGCGTGGACATCAACCCTTGGCGCACCAGTCACCCTGGTGTAGTGCCTGCGTCGGTGCGAACCGCGCGCCAATGACAGGGGCCCCATAGGGGGACCTTAACTTGTGGCGTATCCCATGGTGTGTGGCAACCACAGCACCATGTCTGGGAACATGGTGATGCACAACAACAGCGCCAGCAACATGACCAAAAACAACCACCCTTCGCGCACCATCTCGCCAATCGGTATGCCAGTCAAAGCCTTGGTCACAAACAGCAACATGCCAAAGGGTGGGTGAATCAGGCCAATCATCATGTTGAGTACCACCAGAACCCCAAAGTGCACCAGGTCCACACCCAAGAGTTTGGCCGCTGGCAGCAGCATGGGCACAAACACCAGCAGCAGCACTGACACATCCAAAAAGCAACCCAACACCAAAAACAACACATTGACCATTAACAAAAACTGCAGGCGGCTCAAATGCAAGCTGTCCACCCACAGCGCCATCGCTTGTGGCACGCCCTCTGCGGTGAACGCGTAATTGAGCATGAATGAACCGGCCAAGATGATGGTGATGACGGCGCTGGCACGGGCCGACTCCAAAACCACAGCCCAAAAGCTTCGCCAACTCAGGGCTTTGAACACCCAAGCCGACAACACCAGCGCATGAAGGGCGGCGACTGCCGCCGCTTCAGTAGGTGTGAAAGCACCCGAATAAATACCCCCGAGCAACACGATGGGCATGGACAAGGGCAGTGCGCCGCGTGCAATGATGTGTGGCCACATGGCGCGGGGCACAGGGTCCTCACGGGGCATGTTGCGCTGCGTGGCGATGAAATGCACCACCGCCATCATCAACAGCGTCATGCACAGCCCAGGCAACAAGCCACCCAAAAACAAAGCACCTACCGATGCGCCCGAGACCAAGGCGTAAATTACCATCGGAATAGAGGGGGGGATGATGGGGCCCAAGGTGGCGCTGGCCACCACCACTGCCCCGGCAAAGCCACGTGTGTATTCTGGCTTGGCCAGCATTTGGCGTATGGTCACCAAGCCAGGCCCAGCTGCATCGGCAATGGCGCTGCCGCTCATGCCTGAAAAAATAACGCTCACCAAAATGTCCACTTGCGCCAAGCCGCCGCGCATGCGACCCACCAGGACACGGCAAAAGTCAAAAATGCGCTCACTCACTGTGCCTGCGTTCATCAAGTTGGCGGCAAACACAAACATGGGCACCGCCAACAACACATAGCTGTTGTACAGGCCATTGCCGACTTGCTCGGCCACCAGGCCCAGGTCTTGGCCTTTGACCCACAGGTAGGCCACACCCGACATCAGCATCGAAAACCCAATGGGCATGCGCAGCAGCATGCCCAAGATCACCACGCCAGCCATGGCCAATAAAGCGGTGCTCATGTGTGGGGTGTGCTTTCACCCAGGCCTTGACCACGCAGCGTTTGGGCAATGACCCGCGCACTGCGCCACACCAAAGCCAATAGCAACAACACAAACGGGAAAAACACCCACTGGAATGACCAACCCAGCACCGGCGTTCCCTCGCGGCGCATGAAGTGCACATAGTCCCAGCTGGCTGGCAAAGCCAGCAACGCCAGCCCACCGATCATGGCGTGCCCCAGCAAGCGCATGGCTTGGCGGGTGCGCCGACCGGCGCAGTTCCACAACAGGTCAAACACGACGTGTTCGCGTTCGGGCACCATGAAGGCACAAGCCCACAAGATCGCCCACAGGTACAAAACCACCGCCAATTCATCCGTCCACGGCAGGGGTTTGGCAAACACAAAGCGCGCAGTGATTTGAACGATGAACACCGCAAACAGGGCCAAAAAAACAGCGCCTCCCAAATGCTGGGCGGCGCGTGCCAGGGCTTTCATGCGTCAGCGGGTGTTGTTGATGCGCTCAAGCATGCCCTTGGTCCAGACTTTGGCGTAGTCGCTTTTGGCATAGGCATCTTGCACCGACTTGCGAAAAGCATCTACATCAGGGGTGCTCACTTGCAAGCCTTGTTGCTTGAAGTAATCAACGATTTGCGCTTCTTCTTTGATGCGGTTGTCATTGTTGTACTGGGTGGCGGCCTGTGCCGCCGACTTGACAGCCTGCTTTTGCGCAGCCGTCAAGCCGTTCCATGTTTTGCTGGCGATGGCGATGAACAAGCTGTCGACCAAATGGTTGGTCAGCACCAATTGCTTGGTCACTTCGTAAAACTTGGCGGCCCGCACTGTGGGCAGGGGGTTGTCTTGTCCGTCAATGGTGCCGGTTTTCAGGCCCATGTACACCTCGCCAAAGGCCAGTGGTGTGGCCGTAGCGCCCAGGGTTTCACCCAAAAACAACCACTCTTTGGAACCAGGCATGCGCAACTTGATGCCTTTGAGGTCTGCGGGAGTGCGCACATTGCGCGCTTCACGCAGATTGACTTGCCGGGTGCCCAAGTAAGCGGTGGACAAAACAGTGATCTCCATCTTGTCGGCCACGGCCTTGAACAATTCGTCACCAATCGGACCGCTAAACACCTTTTGCTGGTGTTGCGGGTCACGCACGATGTAGCCTGCGGTAAAGATAGAAAATTCAGGAACTAACTTGGCAATGTCAAAGGCAGACACGGTGGTCAGCTCCAAGTTACCTCGGGCCATGGCGGCCGGTTCTGCACCTTGCTTGAACAGCGAAGCATTGAGGTGAATTTGCACGTCAAATTGGTTGGGCGCCGCTTTGTCCAGCGAATCTTTGAACACCGTCCACATCTTGGCGTGCCAATCGTCGGGGACGGCTGGTGTGGAAATGCGCAACGCAATTTTGGTTTGCGCCAAAGCAGGCAAGAGCCCCGTGCACAGGGCCAAGCCCACGAGGATCGGTATCAAGCAGCGGCGTGTCGATTTAAACGGGGTCATGTGGTCTCCTAAGCTGTCTGAACGGCGTTGCCCGCGCGGGGCGCTTTACCCCTGATGTTAAGCGCACAGACGCTCAATCCCGTGTGGGGGGCACCAGGCCCTTACAATGCGCCGTCATTGACCCAGAGGAAGCGTGGCAGAGTGGTCGATTGCACCGGTCTTGAAAACCGGCAACGGGCAACCGTTCGTGAGTTCGAATCTCACCGCTTCC
>RFXS01000030.1 GCA_009921465.1 Betaproteobacteria bacterium | reverse complement strand
GCGTATAAGGCGTGTATTGGCCGCTCACCACTGACGGCAGCCGCCTGTACATCCAGGTGCGTCGATTGGCTGCCCTTGGTGCTGTAAAAGCTGTGCCGGACATCTGCTCGGCATACAGCCCACGAGGCGGTTTTTGTGGGCTGTTTTGGCCTATGGGTAGGCTATTGGCCATGGCTTCGGTTGCCCATTCATTGCCAAAACCCGTCATGTAGCGCAAAGAAGTTTCTGTGCAAATACCGTCATTTATATTTGTGTTGTTGCTCATGTGACTTCCATTCTTTTGGCTGAAATAACGGTCTTCGACCGCCTTCTACTTTTGCATCAAATGTGGCCCAGCTTCAAAGGGTAATCCCTATTACTAAAAAACATATGTAAGGATATGGTCGTGGAAATTTTGTTCTGATGTGCTGTGAATTTATTGACTTAGTCATAAAAATTTATTGTTTTCTTCAGGCCAATGTTCAATCATTTATTTGTATCAGGAGACCAATTCATGACAATAAAAAGCCTATCTCAATTGAAGATATTCTCTGTTTTTTTGGCGACGGCTCTCTGCGCTGGGGCCACTTATGCTGCCGACCCCGGCGTGACTGACACAGAGATTGTGATTGGCTTGCATGCGCCTTTGTCTGGGCCATTGGCCGCCTTCGGGCAAGACCCGCTTCAAGCTGCAAAAATGTGGTACGAAGATATAAACAAAAAAGGCGGTATCCATGGCCGCAAAATTCGCGTGATTGCGGAAGACGATAAATGCAATGCCAACGAAGTGGGCGCCTTGGCGCGCAAGTTCGTAACTGTTGATAAAGTCTTCATGATCAATGGCGGATCATGCACAGCCTCCGTCGTTGGCGCTCAGGAGTTTGTGAACCGCGAAAAAGTTCCTTTTGTCATGCTCAATGCATCAGGTGACCCAGCTGTGTTCCCTGCCACACGTTATGTCTTTGGCGCATTCCCTGGCTCACAAGGCGCCATTGGTGCGGGCATCATGGGTTTTGCCATTGAAGGACTCAAGGGTAAGCGCATTGCATATATTGCGCACAATGATGAATATGGTGCATCCAACTATGGTGCTGCCAAGGCGCTTGCAGACAAAGCCGGGGCACAGATTGTGGCTTACGAACGCATTGCCTTGAGCATCACCGATGTGACGGCACCCATGCTCAACGTCAGGGCGTCAAATCCTGATGTGATCATTTCGGCGGCATATCCTGCGCCTGCTGTATTGATTGCTCAAAAAGCGGCGGAATACGGCATGAAGCAACCCCTTGTGCAGGCGATTCAAGGGATACCTGCCCCAGAAGTTTTTGCCAAAAACGTTGGCAACAACGATGCGCTAAAGAATTTTTACTACAGCGCCCCAGTGAACGATTTGCCCGATGGTCCTAAGCAGATCAAATGGCTCGAAATGTATAAAAAGGCCTACCCAGATCGACTCGTTCCTTCCGTGTTCATGGTCTATGGCATTTCGTCTGCAATGGTTGTCACCACTGCGCTTGAAAAAGCGGGTAAAAATCTGACGCGAGAGCGATTTGTGGATGCGATGGAGACCATTAAATTGGACTCAGGCATCATGGCCGCTCCCTTTGAATTTGGCAAAGGAAGGCGTGACGCACTCAGAGCCCAATCCATATTTAAATTCGATGGGGTTAAAAGCACCTTGATGCCTGGGTTCTACACGTGGGATGGCAGCACAACCTCTCCAAAATAATCGTTTTCGTTTTATTCTTAAGACCTTGAGCTCAACGATGCAGGCGCTGGCATCGTTGGCTCTTTAGTGCTTTTCTGCAAGGAGATTTCGTGTCCTCCATGGCGCTTTATCAAAGTATTGCAAGTGGCATTGTTTCTGGGTGCGTCTATGCCCTGGTTGCCTTGTCTGTTGTTTTGATTTTCAAGGCCAGTGATGTCGTCAATTTCGCTGGTGGCGAATTTGTCATGCTGGGCGCATTCGCAGGCTTGGGTGCGCTGACATTTTTGGAAGTGCCGTATTTCCTGGCGTATGCCATGGCTGCAGTAGCATTGTTCTTTTTGGGGGCCATATTTAACAAGGTTGTCCTTGAGGGCGTTCTCAAACGGGCAAAGCATGGGCAGCGTACTTTGGTGGCCATGGTCATCGCCACGTTAGGCTTGTCTTATGTCATCAAAGGTGGGGTTCGGCTCTTTAGCTTCACCGAGGAAGTCAGGCGTCTTCCATCTGCATTCAGTGGGCCACCCATTTTCATCGGGCCAGTCGTGATGCAATGGCAAGATATTGCGATTGTTTCGATATCTTTGGCACTCATGTTGGCCTTGTATATTTTTTTCCAAAAAACACTCACGGGTAAGGTACTTCGTGCAACGAGTCAAAACCCCAGAGCTGCGGCTTTGGTCGGCATCCCTGTTCAGTTGATGCAACTTTACAGTTGGGGGCTTGCTTGTGCCATCGCGGGCGTGAGTGGGGTGCTGATTGGTGCAAAACTGCCCGTCTCACCAGACTTTGGCGGCCCCATCATGTTATTGGCCTTTGCCGCAGCCATTATTGGAGGGTTTACCAGTTTGCCTGGTGTCGTCATCGGCGGCATATTGCTGGGCATCATTCAGAACTTGGTGGGCATCACCATTTCATCAACTGCCATTGCAGTTACCCCATTTGTCGTCATCATGTTGGTTCTTGTTTTCAGGCCCCAAGGCTTGCTGGGTGGCCGACACCGCATTAAGAAGGTCTGAAATGTACGGCTCAGTTTCTTTGAGGCAGTTGCTTCCTTTGCTGGCATTGCTGGTGGGAGGCTTTGTTCTCCCCATGTTTACCAATGAGTACTATTTGTATTTGGGTAATGTTCTCATGATGTATGCGGTGCTGGCAATTGGACTGGATATTTTGATGGGATGGGCTGGTCAATTTGCTTTTGCGCACACAGCATTTTTCGGACTTGGTTGCTACACAACGGCATTGCTTAACATCAAATGGGGAATTCCGTTCATGGTGGGCATGCCCATGGCTGCTCTTCTTGCCGGTGCGGTGGGTGTATTGGTTGCTATACCTGCCACACGCATGCGAGATATTTACTTGGCTTTGGCAACCTTTGCTTTTGCTGAAGGCATGTTTTGGGTTTTCAATACATGGGAGCCTGTGACCGGTGGGTCGACAGGTTTGCGAATAATTTCCTCCAATGTACTGGGATTCAAAGTCTCAAATGATGTAACTGCATTCCCTGTATCCATGGCCTTGATGTGTTTAATGATTGCAGCCGCGATGTATTTGTCGAAATCCAGGCTGGGCAGAGAGATGTCGGCGGTCAGAGATTCTGAGCACGTTGCCATGAGTTGCGGAATAGATGTGCGACGCACCAAAGTCATCGCGTTTGGAATCTCTGCGATCTATGCGGGTGTGGCGGGAGGCATGTTTACATTGGCACAATCTTTTGCCAGTCCAGAACAGTTTGGATTCAATACGGCCATTTTGGTTCTGACCATGATTGTTGTCGGTGGAATGGGTACCTTGCCTGGCGTGCTGATCGGGGTATTGATTTTGAGCATGCTTCCGGAAGTGCTGCGCACAACCATGAGGAGTTATCAAATATGGCAGGAGTTGGTGTATGGGTTGATCTTGATCCTGAGCATCATGTTCATGCCACGCGGAATCTGGGGCTCGTTGGCTGGTTACTTTGTGAAACGGGACTCATCCACTTCGACAGTGAAAAGGCTCTGATATGGGCGTGCCGTTCTTTGAGATTAAAAATCTTTCCATTCGATTTGGGGGCCTGTTAGCGCTTGATAATTTCTCGATGGCTTTAGACGGCGGTGCCATCCATGCACTGATCGGTCCAAATGGAGCGGGAAAGTCCACGGTATTTAACTGTATATCGCGCTTTTACGATCCCTCCATGGGGGATATATTGTTTGAAGGCAAGTCAATTCTGTCTCATCCACCCCATGCCATTTCAACCATTGGCATAGCGCGTACTTTTCAAAATATCGAGTTGTTCGCCACCATGACAGTTCTGGAAAATGTGCTTGTGGGAATGATGCCCAAAGTGCCTCGGTATCTTGGATTCGTGCCTGGGCTGCGAAGAAATTCCATTGAGCGCCATGCAGTTGAACGCGCAGAAGCCCTTCTTGAGCGCAGTGGTTTGGCTGACTTTCGCAATATCCCGGCGGCAGAGCTAGACTTTGGCCGACAAAAAACACTGGATGTGATACGTGCTTTGGCATCAGAGCCCAAGCTATTGGTCATGGATGAACCCGCCGCGGGCCTTCGCAACCGTGAAATTGCAGCGCTGGATAAGTTGCTGGTTGATTTGGTGAAGTCAGAGGGCGTCACCATATTGCTTGTGGAGCACGTCATGCAATTGGTGATGTCTGTTGCTGACAAAATCACAGTTCTAAACCAAGGGGTCAAAATTGCAGAGGGGTCTCCTGCGCAAGTTAAAAGTGATCCTGCCGTGATTCAGGCCTATCTTGGGAAAGGCGCACATGCTTAAAGTTGAAAGCATTTCTGCATCATATGGCGCCATCGTAGCGCTTGAAAACGTCAGCTTAGAAGTTCCAAACGGCAAGATTGTTGCGCTATTGGGTGCCAATGGGGCCGGTAAAAGTACAACCCTCAATTGCATCTCTTCAATGGTTCGGTTGAAAACCGGAAGAATTACCTTTAACGATCAGCTTATATCGGGGCTCAGTCCAGATGAAGTCGTCAGCAGAGGAATCGTGCAAGTTCCAGAGGGTCGCGAGATATTTCCAGATTTATCCATTTCCGACAACTTATTGGTCGGCACTTGGTTAAGGCGAAAGTCAGATTCAAAAGCTGATTTTGACCGCGTATTTGAGTTGTTTCCTCGACTCAAAGAACGTCTTAAACAAGATGCAGGAACACTTTCGGGCGGTGAGCAACAGATGCTGATGATTGGTCGCGCCATCATGGCCAAGCCGAAAATCTTATTGCTCGATGAGCCCAGTTTGGGCTTATCGCCTGTGCTGATTGAAAGCATTTTTGAAGTCATTCAACAACTCAACGGGCAAGGCACCACCATCTTGCTGGTGGAACAAAATACACGAATGGCTTTGTCTGTTTGTCATTACGCTTATGTTTTGGAAAACGGCGAAATAAAGCTCCACGGAAGTGCTGATAAATTGGCAAATGACCCAGCTGTGCGTGAGGCCTATTTGGGATCCTAGTGGCTGGGTTACCGCTACTTGGTTGGGACTTACATAAAAAGTCTTGTCAATAATTCCGGGGAATATATGAAGTTGGCTTCTTTAAAGCATGGTCGCGATGGGCAGCTGGTCGTCGTGAGTCACGACCTGCAGTGGGCTGTTGCAGTACCAGAGATAGCTGCGAATTTGCAGTCTGTAATGGATGACTGGGATGCATTGCACCCACAGTTGGCGTCAGTAAGTCATTTGCTCAATGCAGGAAAACTGACCAACGCCTTTCCCTTTAAGCCAGAACATGCCCACGCCCCTTTGCCCAGAGCATATCAATGGTGTGAGGGCAGTGTGTATCTGGTGCATCTTGAACGAACAAGAAAATCCACCAACCGAGAGCTACCTCCAAGCTTGTATACGGATCCTGGTGTTTGGCAAGGCGTATCAAATTATTTTCTTCCCCCCAATGACCCAATCCCCATTTTTGACGATGCATGGGATATTGATTTAGAGCCTAGCATTGGCGTGATCACAGACGATGTCCCCATGGGGACGCTGGCAAATCAAGCTGCTGCACATATCAAATTGGTGGTGCTGCTCAATGATTTATCTTTGAGGGCCATTCAAATCCCTGAGATGAAAAAAGGGTTGGGCATCATTCAAGGCAAGCCATTGAAAACATTTGCACCCATAGCGGTCACGCCAGAGAGTTTGGGTGAAATGTGGCAGGCGAACATGTTGGCGTGCGCAGTGAATGTCAAAGTGAATGGAGAATTGATTGGCAATGCGCTGGCCAACGTGGATTACAACTTTGATTTTCCAACGTTGATTGAATATGTGGCGAGGACACGTGAGATTGGCGCAGGAACCATCATCAGTTGTGGAACGGTGGCCAATCGTGATGAGAAACGCGGCAACAGTTGTTTGATGGAAAAACGGGCCGTCGAAATCCTTGGCACCGGGCAGGCAAGCACCCCATATTTAAAATTTTGCGATCAAATCCATATTGAATGCTTGGATACAAATGGCATTTCTGTGTTTGGAGCGATGTCTCATTCAATAACAAAAGCCCAATAGTCAGGCTAAGCAAATGGCAGCTTTTGATCAAGACTGGGACGAGGAAGTTGATTTGCTGGTTTTTGGCAGCGGCGCAGGAGGCTTATCGGCCGCCTTGGTGGGATCATTGCAGGGTTTGAAGGTCAAGGTTTGTGAAAAAACCGATTTTGTGGGCGGCACCAGCGCTGTGTCTGGCGGGGCCATTTGGATCGTCGCTTCTACCCAAGCCATGCGCGCTGGATACCGCGACAGCGGTGAGCAGGGGCGCATTTACTTAAAGCATGAATTGGGTGCATATGCACGCGATGACCTGATAGAGGCGTACATTGCAAACGGCGCCAAGATGCTTGACTTGCTGGAAGATAAAACGGATGTTCTTTTTGATTCAGTGTCGATGCCTGACTATCACGCTGAGTCCCCAGGGGGTATGCCGGCAGGTCGTGTCTTGGTGGCAAAACCATTCGATGGCCGAAGTTTGCGTGCCGACTTCAAGGTGCTCGCATACCCTTTGCAAAGGCTGTTGGCGTTCGGTGGAATGATGGTTGCATCGTCTGAGATACCCATGATGCTTCGCCCCTTTCATTCACTGAGTTATTTTCGCGTGTTCATGCGAAATATCTTTCGCATAGCGATGGATCGGGTTTTATACCCAAGAGGAACTCAGCTGTATAACGGCAATGCCTTGATAGGTCGTTTGTTTTTAAGTTTGCGAAAATCCGGGGCGGCTGTCCATTTAAATCATTCACTGTCCGAATTGATTGTCAAAGACGATTGTGTGATTGGGGCATTGATCAAAACCCCAACCGGATTTAAAAAAGTAAAGGCGACCTGTGGCGTGGTTTTGGCCACCGGGGGTGCGGCTCATGGCTCTGAATTGCAAAAGTCGCTGATGGTCAACTTTCCACACCACCATACCATTGCACATGTGGGTTCCACGGGAGATGGGCTGACAGCCGCAATGCATATTGGCGGCACGATTGATCATGATGTAGCGACGCCTGCTGTTTGGTCGCCTGCATCGGTTTTGTCAAAAAGTGACGGAAGCAAAGTTGTATTTCCGTATGGATATCTTGATCGCGGTAAGCCTGGTGCCATTGCAGTCAATCGTCAAGGGGTGCGCTTCGTCAATGAGGCCCACTCATACCAAGATGTGGTCAAGGCCATGTTTGATACAACACCCACGGGGCAAGTGCCCAAAGCGCATCTGATCTGCGACAGTCATTTCATTTATAAATACGGGCTTGGCATGGTTCGCCCTCACCACATGGGACTGAAATCATTTCTGAAGTCTGGTTATTTGCTCAAGGCATCGAGTCTGAATTCGATGGCAAATGCCATTGGAGTTGATCCTGACAATTTGGTGACGACTGTCAATAGACATAATTATTTTGCATCAACCGGTGTCGATGAAGATTTTGGCAAGGGCAGCACCGCATTCAATGCCTTCAATGGTGATCCCACAGTCAAACCCAATTCAAATTTAAGCCCTGTCTTGAAGGCCCCGTTTTATGCATTGCCCATCACACCAGCAACGCTCAGTGTGAGCGTTGGATTAAAGACGAATGCCAACGCGCAAGTGATCAACGGTTCCAATGCGGTCATCATTGGCCTCTATGCATGTGGAAATGACATGGCATCGGTGATGCGAGGTTGCTGCCCTGGGGGCGGTGTTGTTTTGGGTCCAGCAATGGTATTCGGTTACTTGGCTGCCATGCACGCCAGCACGAATAAACACAATCGGACAGTTGCTTAATTGGCTGACGGATCAAATGTTGCATGCAATGGGCGATACGATCGAATATATAAGTGGGCAAAATTTGGCTTGGGGTTGCTTTCGCTCAAGCGGATATTGGGTAATTTATCAATCAGTGCGTTGATAGACTCTCGCAATTCAGCTCGCGCTAACGCAGCGCCGATGCACATGCGAGGGCCCATGTTGAAAGCCAGATGAGCCCTGGGTTGATTGCGTTTCATGTCAATCATGTGAGGGCATTCAAATTTAGCGGGGTCGCGATTCGCAGCCGCATTGCTTGGGATTAGCAATTCATTTTTCTTGATCAATTGGCCGCCGATGGTCACGTCTTGATTGGCAACCCGAAAACGATACTGCACGGCAGTCAACAGTCGAAGTGACTCTTCTATGAAATTATCCAATGCAGTCGCACGGTCATTGGTGACCGCAGCCATGACATCGGGTTGGGTCAATAGCAAATAGTAAGCATTGGCGATGGCATGAACACTGGTGTCACTGCCTGCCAAAAAAAGTTCGCGGCAGATCGCCACGATGTCATCTTCGGACACATCGGCGAATACTTCAGGTGCCTCTGCCCAAAGCCTGCTGATGATGTCATTGCCAGGCTGATGTTTGCGCAATCGCACGTGTGGCAAAAGAATTGCATTTAACTCTTCAGATGCAGCCAGTGCCGTTTGGGTGACCTCTGCGGTTCTGTTGCCGCCAATCCACTCCATGATTTGGTCGTGTAGAACCAGTTCTCTTTTGACCAATGACTCGTCCATCCAGTCCATCCCCAGCAGGGCTACCAATACCCTGGGCGGAATTTGATCGGCAATATCAACCGCAAGGTCTATTTCACCTTTATGCTGCACCCTTTCAAAAAGGTAATTGATGATGGGCTTGAGAATATCTTGTGTGTAATCATGAACAGCCTTGAGAGAAAACATGCGAGCCAGGTATCGCCGCAAATTTTGATGGTCTTGCCCTTGCAAAACCGTGATATTTCTTGGCCCACCTTTGATTTTTAAAAGCACTTCATTGGCATCCGCGTAGGGATGTCGAAAAAGTTCTTCGTGCTCTTCAATGTAGCGACACAACTCATAAGAAATGACGACCCACCCCCCCATCTTGTCATCCCATACCAATTCGCCTTTGTCTCTGAGTTCTTCGTAATATGGGTGGGGATCTTTATCGACAGTGTCTATGATGGATTTGAATGCATTTGTCATGATTTAATTCTCTTCAATTGACGAACGATATTGAGCATGGGTCATGGTGAAATCATAAGCAACTTTTCCTGAAATAAACAAGGGTAAACCCCCGAACACTTGCGGTATCGCGTGTGAGACAAAAGCCGTTGCTAAATGTGCTTCGATATAAGATGATTGGCATAGACACATATATTCAAAGACAGATTCAGAGATAAAAGTCGGAAGTTAAATCATGAAGGCCATCATCACGGGAGCTGCCAGTGGAATAGGACGAGCTTGCGCCATGGAGTTGGCTTCCACGGCAAGTCAAAGGCAAGATAGAACGCACCTCTTGCTGGTCGATTTCGCACAAGACCAACTTCAAAATACGTTGGATGGCTTGCGCAACTTTGACATCGACGTGGTATCGCTTGTTGCAGATTTGAGCCGTGCAGACTTTGCGCAACCCATTGTGGGCAAAGCCTTTGCTGCATTTGGTGGAGTCGATACATTGATCAGCAATGCAGGCACATTCATGACCGCTCCCATGGAGTCAATGGAGTTGGAAGACTTTGAGCGGATGTTTGCAGTCAATACGCGTGCAACTTGGCTTTTATCAAAAGCCTGTCACCACTTGCTCAAGTTGCAAAGCGCTTCTATCGTGGCCACTGCATCTATTTCTGCCAGTCAGCCAACGCCACCGCATGGCGCTTATGGTGCGAGTAAAGCAGCGCTGGTGATGCTCATTCGCCAAATGGCTTATGAGTGGGGTCCTCACGGCATCCGCTGTAACTGCGTGTCTCCAGGGATGATTCATACCGCAATGACCGACCAGGTTTATTCCGACCCAGTCAAACGTGCAGATCGTGCTGCCTTGATTCCCTTGCGCCGGGTCGGTGATGCCCAAGATGTGGCACGTGCAGTGGCTTTTTTAATCAGTCCACAAGCGGCTTATATAACGGGCGTGGACTTGGCCGTTGATGGGGGCGTTCAGACTTCTTTGATGCCCACCCTGCGCGGGGCTTCATACCCGCGCTGACGCTGATTTTTATATTCTCATTCAAAGGACCATTCAACATGAAAAATGCAAGCAAGGAAACTGCTTTCTCATCCATCGTCGATAGATTTGGATATTCACCCATCGGCCCCGCCATATGGCGCAAAGACACCGCGTCGCAACTCCAAATGCGAAGTTTGAGTTTGGATCAAGCCAGTCAATATAAATTGGTCAGTCGCCATTTAAAGGCCGCTGGTGTGTCAACACAAACCCAGGCACTGGGGGACGCTAAAAGTACTTTTGCTTTTCTTTTTGTTTTGTCAGGTCAAGTCGTGATGCATGAAACTGGCAAGCAGGCCAGGACATTCAATGGATATGGTTCGGCTTGTCGCTTTGGGCAAGGTCAAACAGTCAATTGGTCTTTATCCCATGACGCGGAGGTCATTGAAATCGTTGCGACAAGTGCCGGTTCCGCCGATTTGGGTATGAGCCAACCCGCACAAGGGGCGTGGCATGTCTGCGATGACCATGAGTCAGATTACGTGATGGGCGAAGGGCCGCGTAAGTTCTTCAAGTATCGTGATTTAGGTGTTGCTGCGGCCACCAACAGAAGAATCCACATACACGTTGTGCGCGCCACCCAGGCCGTGACTGGCGGTACAGGCTGGCATTCACACAGCATGGGGCAACTTTTTTATGTGTTGAGGGGGTGGGCTGATTTGGCAGTCCAAAACCAACCCTGGGTCAGGATGCACTCAGGAGATGCCATGTGCATATCACCTCGAATGTCGCACAACGTGCCGGGTTTCACAGATGATTATTTGGTCCTGGAAATGTGCATCCCCGCTGACTACGATACGGTAGATGCCCCTGCTGAAGATTGATCTCTGTGATCCGCGCGCACCTGATGTGATTGTCAGAGCTCAGCAATTGAACTCTAAATAGGGAGATAGGCGATGGAGCTGCTTAAAAATAAACTGGCACTCGTGACGGGCGCTGGAGGTGGTTTGGGCTCGGCCATCGCGCAGGGCCTGGCAGATCAGGGGGCTCGCGTGATCGTCGCAGATTTAGATTTGACGCGCGCGCAGGCCGTGGCCAAGTCAATGACCGGCGCCGGTGCGCAAGCATGGGCTGAATTTGTGGATGTAACCAATCGCCAAGCTGTCAATGGCTGGGCCAATAAAATGACCTCTGAATACGGGCCAATTGATATTTTGGTCAACTGTGCAGGTATCACGGGTCGCTCCAGGGTAGATGATGAGCATTCGCCTGAAGTGTGGGACCGCTTATGCCTTGTCAATATGACCGGCTTATTCAATGTCACCCATGCCTTTGTGCCTGCTTTGAAGCAAACGAAGGGCACCATCATCAACCTCAGTTCCATTGTGGCGTTTGTCAGTGGCATTTCTACGGCGGGATACATTGCTTCCAAGGGCGCAGTTCGATCTTTTACTCAGGCACTTGCGCGGGACTTGGCACCTTTTGGTGTGCGATCCAATGCGGTTGCCCCTGGGTTGATGGACACGGAGATGACCGCACCCATGCTGAGTGTCAAGGGTGCGGCTGATTGGTATACACAGCGCTGTCCCATGGGGCGGGTTGGCCAGTCTTCGGAAATTGTTGGACCTGTTGTGTTTTTGGCCTCAGAGATGGCCAAATATGTGAATGGCGTCGTCTTGCCCGTAGACGGTGGTTTTTTGTCAGCTTAAGTGGTTTTATGTCCTTCGAACTCCTGATTGATATTTGCCCTCCGGGCACCATGGATAAAACCCTTGATGAACTCAGTGAGATGCACAAGCTGGCTTTGGCTTCCGGCAACATCAATGCTCAAGCCATTTGGACCACTGAGTTTGGTGAAGCTGATCAAGTGATCAGTCTTTGGCGCTTGCCTAACAAAACCGCCAGTCATGATCGCATTGAGACGACTCATTTGTGCCCACCGCCCAGCACCGATAAACACATCCGAGTTTCTCGGCGCCTGCAGCTAGAGTTCCCTTTTGACAACCAATTTGCGGGTGGTCATTTTTATGACTTTCGAACGTACACCCTATACCCTGGGATGCGTGAGAATTTTTTAAAACACATGGAAAAAGCAATGCCGGTTCGCACAAGGCATTCGCGCAATGTTGGGGTGTGGACACCCGTTGACGGCAATACTGATCAGATCATTCATGTTTGGGCCTATCGCGATCTGGCTGATCGGGCAAGAGCGCGTGCCGGGGCGTGGCAAGAGCCTGAGTGGCGGTCTTATCTTGATCATATTTTCCCTTTGATTCGGCAAATGCAAAATGCTTTGCTGATGCCAGTCAAGTTTTCTCCAATGCAGTAATTGTTGGATTCCTCAACATGACGAAGCCTCTTGCATTGGTTACTGGTGGTGCCAGTGGTATGGGGTTGGCCACTGTAGAGCGTTTGGCCAACGACGGGTTTCATGTGGTGCTGGTTGATCGCGATCCTGATTTATCCATCAAAGAGTCAACCAGGCTCAAGCAAAATGGATTGGATGTTCAGTGCGAAATCCTTGACCTTACCAACGAAGACCTGGTCCGCACCCTGATCAAAAATTTGCCACCGATCAATGCATTGGTCAACAACGCAGGTATTTTTGACGAGCGCAAGTTTCTTGAGGTAACGAGCGAGGACTTTAGAAGGGTTTATGAAATCAACTTGATATCAGTTGCAACCATGACCCAAGAGGTGGCCAAGCGAATGCCCGATGGTGGACGCATTGTCAACATTGCATCACGTGCCTACCTTGGCGCAAAAAATCACCCTCACTACGTGGCATCAAAAGCCGCGGTTGTTGGCTACACCCGTGCCAGCGCAATGGAATTGGCCCCCAGAGGTATTTTGGTCAATGCCATTGCGCCTGGTTTAATAGATACGCCCATGCTCAGAGCGCTGACACCAGAGCGCATGTCCCAGCAGTTGGCATTGCAGCCAACAGGCAAAGCAGGAACACCACAAGACATTGCACATACCGTGTCATTTCTGGTTGACCCTCAAACCAGCTTTATCACTGGTCAGGTATTTTTTCTGGATGGCGGTAAGTCTTTGGGTGGAAGTGGGGCATGATTACATGGTGACAAGTCCGCATGGTGATGTGTGCAATGGATCCGATTTGATCGATGACCGCCCCCAAGATGGGGTGTTTCGGGTGCACCGCGATGCATTTCGCGACCCCGCTGTTTTCGAGCTTGAAATGCAGCGCTTTTTCGAGCGCGGTTGGGTGTGTGTGGGTCATGAATCGCAAATCCCCCATCCGCACGACTTTGTGACGGTGCGCATTGGGCGCAGCCCGGTGATCATCAGCCGGGACGGTCAAGGGCAAGTTCACGCCCTGCACAACTCGTGCCGACACAAGGGCGCGGTGGTGTGCCAAAACCAGTCTGGCAACAAACGCGCGCACCTGTGCCCTTATCACGGTTGGAGTTACGCCTCAGATGGGCGCAACCTATTGATCAAAGACAAGGCAGAGGGGGACTATGCCCCCGCCTTTGACCTCGATGGCCACCACCTCCAAGCCGTGGCGCGCTTTGGTGTGTACCGGGGCTTCATGTTTGCCAGTTTGTCGTCCGACGTGCCCTCGTTGGAGGTGCACCTGGGTGACGTGCGCACGCTGATCGACTTGGCCGTGGATCAAGCCCCAGATGGGCTGGAATTGGTGCCCGGTGTGGTGCATTACCGGTTTCGGGCCAACTGGAAGCTGCAACTGGAAAACACCATCGACGCTTATCATTTTGCGTCCACCCATCCCTCGTACCTGCGTTTGCTCGAGCGCCGCGCCAGCATGCCGCAACGCGCTGATGCACCCAAAACCATTTGGCAAAGCCAAAACAAGCCCAAAGAAATGATGGGCTCGTTTGGCCTGGCCCGGGGGCACGCCATGGTGTGGACCACCACGCCAGTGGAAAATCACCCGCTGTTCGATCAGCGCGCGCAGTTGCAAAGCCGCGTTGGCGCCGTGCGCACCCAATGGATGATGCGCACCCGACAACTCAATGTGTTTCCCAATTTGCAAATTGCCTCTAGCGCGGCCATCCAAATGCGCGTCATCCATCCCGTCTCGGTCGACAGCACCGAAATCACCTCGTACTGCCTGGCCCCGGTGGGAGAGGCCGCGCAAAAGCGCCGCCAGCGCTTGCGCCAGTACGAGGATTTTTTCAACCCCAGTGGGTTGGCCACACCCGACGACACCACCATTTACGAAGATTGCCAGCGCGGCATGGTCTCAGGTGCAATCGAGTGGCAACAAGGCCATGCCCGTGGCATGCAAAGACTGGTGTTGGGCCCCGATGCACACGCCCAAGAGCTGGGCATCCACCCCATGACCAGCGTGAGTGGTACCTTTGAAATGAGCGACGAGACGGTGTTTCATGCGATGTACCGCCATTGGCGCAAGGTGATGGCATGAAAGACCTGTCACTGCAAACCATCCACCAGGTGCAAACCTTGGTGCACAGCGAGGCCTTGCACCTGGACGCCCAACGCTGGGACGAGTGGTTGGGCTTGTTCACCGAAGACGCGGTGTTTTGGTTGCCCGCGTGGGCTGACGAGCACCGTTTGAGCGCCTCACCAGAGCGCGAACTCTCGCTCATCTACTGCTCTGCCCGTGCCGGCTTGGAAGACCGCGTCTGGCGCGTGCGTTCGGGCCTGTCGGCGGCCTCCAAGCCCTTGCCCAGAACCTCGCACGCGGTGACCAACAGCGTGGTCACCCTCGACAGCGGCAGCAGCGACCGGGTGGTGGTGGATTCAAGTTGGACCTGCCATGTCTATGAACTCAAGCAGCGCACACAGCACGTGTTTTTTGGCAGCTACCAGCACCACTTGTTGTGTGAGCAAGGGCATTGGCGCATCCAAAGCAAAAAAGTGATTTTGATGAACGACCTCATCCCTACCATGCTGGACTTTTATTGCATTTGATCGAAGCATGGCACCCGTTGGGCGTGCGCTGCTGTCGCCCCATGTGGCGATATGGCCAGCAGTTAAACTCTGACCATTTCGAAACTGCCAAGTTGCAAACCCACAAACCCATGGACGGGTCCTTGGTGGGCTGTTTGCAGCGGTAGCGTTCTCAGGCCACCCGTTTGGCAAACCCCCACATTCCCATTCATGCAAGCCCCGAGATTGGCGTTGTTGAAACGCTTATTTGACCTGTGTGCCGGCCTGTGTGCTTTGGTGTTGTTGCTGTTGCCCGGTTTTTTGCTGTGTGCATTGGTCGCTCTCACATCGAAAGGGCCAGTGTTTTATTGGTCCGATCGGGTCGGTCAGCACAACCGCATTTTCCGCATGCCCAAATTTCGCACCATGAAGATGGGCACGCCCGCAGTGGCCACCCATTTGCTGTCCAACCCGCAGGCTCACCTCACCCCCATCGGGGGTTTTTTGCGCCGATCAAGCCTGGATGAATTGCCTCAGTTGTGGAGCATCCTGATGGGCGACATGAGCTTGGTGGGGCCACGCCCCGCGTTATTCAACCAAGAAGATTTGATCGAACTGCGAACCCAAGCCGGGGTGCAGGGTCTGTTGCCCGGCCTGACAGGGTGGGCCCAGATCAATGGCCGCGATGAATTGCCAGTGCCTGACAAAGTTCGGCTTGACGTCGAATACTTGCACCGACAATCTTTTTTCTTTGATCTGAATATTTTGTGGCTCACCGCCCTCAAGGTGGTTCGACGAGAGGGTGTCTCACACTGAAACCATGAACCGACTCAACCCCTTCAATGCCGCCGCCATGCCCACCTTGGCCTTGCCACGCACCATCAAGCGGCTCATCGTGTTGCTCGTCGACGCCAGCTTGTGTGTGGTTGCCGTATCCCTGGCGTTTTACCTTCGCTTGGGTGAGTGGGTGCCCTTGTCTGCCCATGCCGAATACCGACCGCTGATCCCAACCTTGGCCTCGCTGGGCTTGGCTTTGCCCGTTTTTGTCGCGTTTGGTTTGTACCGCGCCATCTTTCGCTACTCGGGCTGGCCGGCCTTGGTCACGGTGGGCAAAGCCGTGGGCTTGTATGCGCTGATGTATGTGGCCACCTTTACCTTGTTTGGGGTGCCTGGCGTGCCCCGCACGGTGGGTCTGATACAGCCTTTGTTGGTGTTGTTTTTGGTCGGCTCATCGCGGGCCTTGGCACGTTATTGGTTGGGCGGTCTTTATCTCTCGCAGCTCAAACTGGGCACCTTGCCCAAAGTGCTGATTTATGGCGCTGGCTCGGCCGGTCGGCAACTGGCCAACGCCTTGGCCAACAGCTACGAAATGCGCGTGGTGGGTTACTTGGACGATGACGATCGATTGCACGGGCATGTGCTCAATGGCTTGGCCATTTACAGCCCGCAAGACCTGGCCGCGTTGGTCAACTCCTTGGGCGTCAGCGATGTGTTGCTGGCCTTGCCCTCGACCAACCGCAAACGGCGCAACGAAATCTTAACTTTGATGCAGCAAGCCAAGGTGTCGGTGCGCACCCTGCCCAGTGTGATGGAGCTGGCCCAGGGCAAGGTCAGTACCGCTGACTTGCGCGAACTCGACATCGACGACTTGCTTGGGCGCGAATCTGTGCCCCCCAACCACATCTTGCTTGGGCGCAATGCCACCCGCAAGGTGGTGCTGATCACGGGCGCCGGCGGCTCAATTGGCAGCGAGTTGTGTCGCCAGCTGCTCAAACTCAAGCCAGACACCTTGCTCTTGGTGGACCAAAGCGAGTTTGCGTTGTATGAAGTTCACCAAGAGCTGCTCGACAAAGCACACAGCTTGGGTCAGGGCGCACCCAAGTTGGTGCCCTTGCTGGCGTCGGTGCGCGACGCCGAGCGCATGCGCGAGGTCATCACCACCTGGACGCCCGACACCATTTACCACGCGGCTGCTTACAAGCATGTGCCTTTGGTGGAGCACAACCCCGCCGAGGCATTGAAAAACAATGTCTGGGGCACCTGGACGGTGGCCCAACTGGCCGCCGAACACGGTGTGGCCGACATGGTCTTGGTCAGCACCGACAAGGCCGTGCGGCCCACCAACATCATGGGTGCAAGCAAACGACTGGCCGAACTGGTGTTGCAAGGGCTGGCCAGTCAAGAGAGCAAGACCACTTTTTCCATGGTGCGCTTTGGCAATGTGTTGGGTTCATCTGGCTCGGTGGTACCCAAGTTTCGCCAACAAATCAAAAACGGTGGCCCCATCACCTTGACCCACCCGGAGGTGACCCGCTTTTTCATGACCATCCCAGAGGCGGCGCAACTGGTCATCCAAGCCGGTGCAATGGCCAAGGGCGGTGACGTGTTTGTGCTCGACATGGGCGAGTCGGTCAAGATCATGGACTTGGCCCAGCGCATGATCCAACTGTCAGGCCTGACCGAGCGCACCGATGCCAACCCCGATGGGGACATTGCCATCGAAATCACCGGACTGCGGCCCGGCGAAAAACTCTTTGAAGAACTGCTCATCGGCAACGACCCGCAAGCCACTTTGCACCCGCGCATCATGAAAGCAAACGAAGAATACATGCCCTGGGCCGATTTGCAAGCCAGTTTGAACGCCATGCAAGTGGCATTGGATGTCAACGACGTGGGTGTTTTGCGGCGCATGTTGGAGCAGTTGGTCATGGGCTATCAACCCAGTGGCGACATCGTTGACTGGGTGCACCTGGCCCAAGAGGCTGAATACGAAAAGAGCATGGTCTAAGGCCTCGGTAGCTGCGATACAACCCGCCTAGCGCGGGTTTTTTTGCGACCGCAGAGGCCCAGCTGCGCGGGGGCAGGGTGCGGGTTTTTCCTAGGCCTGAAGCGCCACTTTGACGCACACCCGAAGGGGTATGTGCGTCCAAGGCGGGTACGATGGCACATCCACCTTTTCTTGGGAGTCTCCATGCGCTCTTACCACCGAAGAATCACTGTACTGGCCGCATTGGCCTTGGGCGTGTTTGGCCATGCCGCCATGGCGCAAGGCTTTCCCAG
The DNA here is from genome assembly GCA_009921465.1 of Betaproteobacteria bacterium. Lineage (GTDB taxonomy): Bacteria > Pseudomonadota > Gammaproteobacteria > Burkholderiales > Burkholderiaceae_C > Limnohabitans. Next base: position 475 of record RFXS01000030.1, on the reverse strand, counting down.
CAAACCCATTCGGCTGATTTGCCCCTTCCCTCCGGCCGGTGCGGTCGACATTGCCTCTCGCGCCATTGCCAATGAGTTGTCCAAAAACCTGGGCCAGCCCGTCACCGTGGAAAACCGCCCAGGCGCAGGTGGCAACATCGGCGGGGCCGAAGCCGCACGCGCAGCCCCCGATGGTTACACCATCTTCATGACCACCAGCGGCATCCAAGGCATCAACCCGGCGCTGTACGCCAAGATGCCCTTTGACCCCAACAAAGACTTGCTCCCCGTCGCCGCCTTGGTCTCGCTCAACAACGTATTGGTGTTGCACCCATCGGTCAAAGCCAATAGCGTGGCCGAGGTGATCGCCTTGGCCAAAAATCCATCTCAACAAGTCAACTACGCTTCCAGCGGCAGCGGCACCAGCATCCACATGTCGGGCGAAATGTTCAAGTTCCTCACCGGCGCGAACATGCTGCACATCCCCTACAAGGGC
>RFXS01000029.1 GCA_009921465.1 Betaproteobacteria bacterium | reverse complement strand
TGCCTGTGTTTTCCCAGGCACAGGAGTACCCCAGCAAGCCGGTCAAAATTTTGGTCGGCTACGTGGCTGGGGGCAGCCCCGACTTTGTGGCCCGTGCTTTGGCGCAAAAGTTGAGTGATATTTTGGGACAACCCTTTGTGGTGGAAAACCGTCCCGGTGGCGGTGGGTTGACGGCCACCGCCCAATTGGTCAAGCTGCCCGCCGATGGCTACACCTTGATGTTGGGTGACACCAGTCAACTGGGCATTGCCCCCCATATTTTCAAAAGTCTGCCTTACGACACCTTCAAGGATTTGACGCCCATCTCTGGCCTGACCTATGAGCCTTTGTTGTTGGTGGCCAATGCCAAAACAGGCATTAAAACCTTGCAAGACCTGGTCAAGGAAGCCAAGGCCAACCCGGGCAAGGTCAATTACGGCTCATCTGGGGTGGGCAGCATCCACCACATATCCATGGAAGCATTCAAGGCCGATGCCGGCTTGGACATCACCCACATTCCCTACAAAGGCAGTGGTCAGTCGGTGCCAGCGGTGCTGGCGGGCGACGTGCCGATTTTGTTGACGGCTTTCACCGCTTCGGCCCCACACATCCGTGCCGGCACCTTGAACTTGTTGGCCGTGACGGGGGGCAAGCGTTGGTCGCGTTTCCCCGACACGCCTTCGCTGGCAGAAATGGTCAAAGACTATGACTATCAGGCTGAGACGGGTGTCTTGGGCCCCGCAGGCATTCCACCGGCCATCGTGAGCAAGCTTCAAGCGGCCGTCAAACAAGCCACAGAGAGCCCCGACTTTGTGGCCAAGTTCAAAGAAACAGGCTTTTCCATCATCTACAGCAATGCCAACGAATACGGCGACATCATCAAAAAAAATGTCCGCAAGTACGAGCGTGCTGTCAAACTGGCCAACATCAAGTCTGAGTAAAGCCATGTTTGTGCCTGGCGTGGACTTCATCCGGGCATCGCGCCAGGCATGTTGACTGCTGAACAAAACGATCGATTGGTGCGTGTGGGGCCAGGCACCCCGATGGGGCAATTGCTGCGCCGTTATTGGATGCCCATTGCGGGTGTTTCTGAGTTCGACACCCTCAGCACCAAGGCCGTGCGCTTGATGGGCGAAGACCTGGTTTTATACAAAGACCTCAGCGGCCAATTCGGGCTGGTGCAACGCCAATGCCCACACCGGCGTGCCGATTTGAGCCATGGCATGGTCGAGACCGAGGGCTTGCGCTGCAATTACCACGGGTGGCAGTTCAATCACCAAGGTGCTTGTGTGCATCAACCCTTTGAGGACACCGCACACCCCGAGCGCAATGCCAAAGCAAGGGTTCAGCTCACGGCTTACCCGGTGCAAGCCAAGGGTGGCTTGTTGTGGGTTTACATGGGCCCGCAGCCCGTTCCCTTGCTGCCCGACTGGGAGGCATTTTCTTGGGACAACGGCTTTACCCAGGTGGTGCTTTCTGAGGTGCCTTGCAATTGGTTTCAATGCCAAGAAAATTCCATTGACCCGGTGCATTTTGAGTGGATGCACGAAAACTGGGGCAACCGCCAACGCACCGGCGAGGTTCGGTTCGGCGCGACCCATTTGAAATTGGATTTCAAAGAATTCGAGCACGGTTTTACCTACCACCGGATCAAGCAAGACACCAGTGAAGTCGATCAGGCATGGACGGTTGGCCGTGTGTGCCTGTGGCCCAATGGTTTCTTTTTGGGTGAGCACTTTGAGTGGCGCGTGCCCATCGATGATGAAAACACCCTCAGTGTGACTTGGAAGTACACCCGGGTGCCGCGCGAGCGCGAACCTTATGTGCAAGCGTCCATCCCCACTTGGTGGGGGCCGGTGCAAGATGCGCAGGGCCGATGGATCGACACCCATGTGATGAACCAAGACTTTCTGGCCTGGGTGGGTCAGGGGCGCATTGCCGACCGAAGCCTAGAGCATCTGAGCGCCAGCGATCGCGGCATTGTCGCCATGCGACGGCGCTTTTTTGAAGAAATGGACATCGTGGCCCAAGGCGGTGAACCCAAAGCGGTTTTTCGTGACCCTTCGCGCAATGTGCGCGTGCCCTTGCCCATGGTCTATGGCGATCAAATCACCCAAAGTCGCACCTGCGATGAAATATTGGCCCATCCGACCTTGAAGTTGTTTTACAGCGCCTATATTTTTCAGGCCGGTCAACCGACGGCCGTTCGCGACATGGTGTCACACGCCCTGGGCATGGAGATGAATGAGTTCGATGGTGTGGTGATCCCGCGCAAAGCTTAGGAAACAAGACCATGAACATTGCCCATTGGTTAGTGAGCGCCGCACAACGTCACCCCCAAGCCCCCGCCTTGGCGTGGGGGCGTACCGTGTTGCACAACCATGCCGGCTTGGCCCGTCAGGTGTCTGCCATGGCCGCGGGGTTGGTGAACTTGGGCCTCAAGCCAGGGGACCGGGTCGGCTTGGTCATGCGCAACCACCCTGCGTATTGGGAGTCGTTGCTGTCCATCTGGCATGCTGGCTTGGTGGCTGTGCCCATCCATTCGCAGTTGCACCCCAAAGAGTTGGCATATATCTTTGCGGATGCAGGCACCCCCCTGGTGCTGGCACACCCCAGCACCCTCAGCGCTTGTGAGCAAGCCGCTGCACTGAGCCCAACGGTGCGACATGTGATCGATGTGGGAGCTGCGGCCTATCGACAACTGGCCCAGGCCAGCCCCATGGCCATGGTTGAACGCGCGCCATCCGATTTGGCATGGTTGTTTTATACCAGTGGCACCACTGGTCGGCCCAAGGGGGTCATGTTGTCGCACCTAAATCTGATGGCCATGTGTGGGCATTACTTTGCCGATGTCGACACCATTGCGGTGCAAGACTGTGTGGTGCATGCCGCGCCCATGTCGCATGGCTCAGGTTTGTACACCTTGCCGCATTTGGCCCAGGCAGCGTGCAATGTGGTGCCAGAGTCAGGCGGGTTTGATGCCCAAGAGTTGTTTGACTTGGGGGCGCATTGGAGCGGTATCACGATGTTTGCCGCTCCCACCATGCTCAAGCGATTGGTGGAGTCACCCATCGACGACCCTTTCACAGGTCTGAAAACGATCGTGTACGGCGGTGGTCCCATGTATGTGGCTGACATTGAGGCCGCTTTGGCACGGTTTGGCCCACGCTTTGCCCAAATTTATGGCCAAGGTGAGTCGCCCATGACCATCACCGTCAGCACCAAGGCCATGCACCAAGACCACCATCACCCTCGACATGCGATGCGCCTGGCCTCGGTGGGTCGACCCTTTCAGGGTCTAGAGGTGAAGGTGATGGATGCACAAGACCAGGTGTTGCCCTTGGACGAAATTGGCGAAGTGTGTGTGCGCGGCCAAGTGGTCATGCAAGGCTATTGGCAAAACCCCAACGCCAGCGCGCAGACCTTGCGCAACGGGTGGCTGCACACGGGCGACATGGGCAGCTTGGATGAAGAGGGCTATCTCACCCTCAAAGACCGAAGCAAAGACTTGATCATTTCTGGCGGCACCAACATTTATCCACGCGAAGTCGAAGAGGTGTTGCTGCTGCACCCAGACATATCAGAGGTGTCGGTGGTGGGTCAAGCTCACCCTGAATGGGGTGAAGAGGTGGTGGCCTTTGTGGTGCTGCGGCCCCATGCTTTGGTCGATCAAGCGCAAGCCTTGCATGCGCTGGACGCGCATTGCCTGGACCACATGGCGCGTTTCAAGCGACCCAAGCAATATCGCGTGCTCCAGCAACTTCCCAAAAACGAAACCGGTAAGGTCTTGAAGACCGAGTTGAGGCAACTGTTGAATGTTTAATTGGCCCTGGCGCGCATGGATGCCGCTGTTCATTACTTTGTTGATTCAAGCCCTGGTCACCATGGCTTTGCTGACTTTGCCCGTCATGGCCCCCGTGGTGGCAAAGGCCAATGGCATTTCGCCCACACTGGTGGGGGTTTATGTGTCCCTGTCGTATATCGGGGCCATCTTGGCCAGTTTGATGTCGGGTGCCACGGTGATTCGTTTTGGTCCCATCCGGGTCAGTCAGTTGGGGTTGTTGGTTTGTGCTTTGGGACTGGCCTTGTGTGCCGTACCGTGGCTGCCGTTGATGGTCGTGGGGGCCGTTTTGGTGGGCTTGGGCTATGGGCCGATGACGCCGGCCAGCTCTCACCTGTTGGCGCGCTCCACACCACCGCAGCAAATGTCGCTCGTTTTTTCACTGAAACAAACGGGCGTGCCTTTGGGTGGCATGCTGGCCGGGGCTGTGGTGCCTCCACTGTTGTTGTGGGTCGATTGGCAGGCTTCGTTGTTGATTGTTTCAGCGCTTTGTGTCTTGTGTGCGCTGTTGTCACAAACGCAACGCAATGATTTGGACAGCGATCGCCAGCCCCATCAAGTGCTGCGATGGGGCAATATCTTGCAACCGATACGCTTGGTATTTTCACACCGTGCCTTGGCCACATTGGCGATTTGCTCGTTCATGTTCTCTGTGGTTCAAATGTCTTTGATGACCTATTTGGTCACGTATCTTCATGATGAACTGGTGTTCACCTTGGTCGGTGCAGGTTTGGCCATGACCTTGACCCAGTTTGGTGGTGTGATTGGCCGTGTGTTGTGGGGCTATGTGGCCGATCGGTGGGTCAAACCGCTGCGCATGCTCAGCTTGCTGGCGTTCACGATGTCATGCACGGCGGGTGCTTGTGCATTTTTCAGCCCCGACACCTCACCCGTGTGGTTGTATGGTGTACTGGGCTTGTTTGGGGCCACCGCCATAGGTTGGAACGGTGTCTACCTTTCTGAGGTGGCGCGGCAGGCCCCCAAAGGCATGGCCAGCATGGCCACGGGCGGAACCTTGGCCGTGACTTTTTTGGGCGTGGTGTTTGGCTCGCCCATCATTGGTTGGATATCAAACATCTCGGGAAGTTATCGCTCTGGCTTTTTGGCCTTGAGCGCTTTGGCCATGACTTGCTTTGCGCTGCTGACATGGTTGAGCAGGGCCAGAAGAAGCTGAAACGCCAGCCCAGCTGACAACACCCACACAGGGGAAGGTCACAGGTGGCTAAAAGGCGTCACTGCTCTTTTTTGAAGCCTATGGCTTTCACAATGGCGTTGATCTGTTGACGCTCGCGCCCCAGCAATTGTGCAAATTCGGCCGGTGTGTTGGCCACGGGGTCGATGCCGCTCAAGGTGATTTTGTCTTTGTTGACTGCGGTGCGTGTGGTGGTGCGAACGGTTCGACTGATTTTCTCCACCAATTCAGCGGGCATGTGCGCGGGCCCGAACAAGCCATACCAGGTGCTGATCGATGCAGCCGGATACCCCAACTCATTCATGGTGGGCACATCGGGCAAGCTGGCCATGCGTGTCTCGGTGGTCACGGCCAAGGCTTTGAGGCGACCTGACTTGATGTGCTGTAAGACTGCGGGCGGGGTGGAGTAAGCCAATTGCACCCGACCGGCCAGCAAATCGACCACCGCTGGGCCGCTGCCTTTGTAGGGAATGTGGGTGGCCTCAATGCCCGCTTTTTTCAAAAAAACTTCCATGGCCAGGTGGGTCAAACCACCGCTACCGCCAGAGCCATAGTTCAAGGCCTGGGGTTGCTTTTTGGCCAAAGCAATCAACTGCGCCACGTTGATGACCGGTACATCGGCGTGGGCCAACAAAATGAGTGGGGTGGAAGCCAGCAAAGAGATGGGGGTGAAGTCTTTGTTGGCTTCAAAAGTGTATTTATTGAGCAAGGTGGCATCAATGAACTGGGACACACTCATGAACATCAAGGTGTAGCCATCGGGCGTGGCTGAGGCCAGCGCATCCAATCCCAGCATGCCCGAAGCCCCTGGTTTGTTGTCTGCCACCACGGCTTGCTTCCATGACTCGCCAGCCATCAGTCCAAACAAGCGGCCCGTCACATCGGTGCCCGCCCCAGGGGAGGTGGGGATGATCCAGCGCACAGGTTTGCTGGGGTAGTCTTGCACCGCTTCACTCAGGGCAGGCCCCCCAAACAACGCGGCCCATGTACCCAATGTCAAAACTCTTAGGATTGAAAAAATACTTGTTTTCATAGACCGTCTGTGGGTTTCAAAGTAACCAGGTGCCAAACGTCGGACATGGAATTGGTTTCATAATGCTTATTCAACCTCATGGTACACAAGCATGCTCACACACCCCGCCGAATCCTTGCACACTCTGATGGCCCAGGGCCGTTTGGTTCGAATGCCTTGCGCTTATGACGGTTTGTCAGCGCGCATGGCACACATGGCCGGGTTTCAAGCGGTGGCATTTTCTGGCAATGCGGTATCCGCCAGTTTGCTCGGACTGCCCGACATCGGCGTGTTGAACCTGACCGATAACGTCACCCATGCGGGGCGCATTGCACGTGGTCTGGACATTCCCATGATTTGCGATGCCGACACGGGGTATGGGGGCGTGATGAATGTCATTCGCACCGTGCAAGAGTTTGAGGCCGCTGGCGTGGCTGGCATCCACTTGGAGGACCAGGTCACGCCCAAGCGCTGCGGCATCTTGCCGCAAGGTATTCCGGTGATTGCCATGGAAGAACATTGTTTGAAAATCAAAGCCGCGGTGAGCGCCCGGCGCAATCCACAATTCAAGATCATCGCCCGCACCGATGCCAAGTCCATGCATGGCCTGGAAAACGCCACTGAGCGCGCGCGGCAATACATCCAAGCCGGTGCCGATGCAGCCTTGGTGATGGGGGCCAATACCCCGGAGGAGTTGCGCTATGTGGCCGATCAGGTGCGCGCACCTTTGGTCACCGTGATCCAGGAAGCGGGCCCCACCACATTGCTGACCAATGCGCAACTGGAGGCGGTGGGTTGCGTGTTTGCATTGCACGCCGGGATTGCCCGTTATGCCGTGGTCAAGGCCTTGCAAGACGCGTATGGCGCATTGCACCATGACCACAGCACCCTTGCTGTGAGGGACCGCATGGCCAGCTTTGAGGCCTACAACCAAGTGCTGGGCTTGGACCATTGGATGGCCTTAGAGCAACAATTCACGCCAAACAAGCCATGAATAAAACACTGTTTGACAAGATATGGGCTGCCCATTGGGTGGGCGAGCGACAAGACGGTCGGCAGTTGATTTACATCGACCGCCACATCGTGCATGAACTGCATGCACCCCATGCCTTTGCCGATTTGGACAAAAGCGAACGCACGGTGCGCAGAAAAGACATCACGGTGGTCGTGCAAGACCACACCGTGCCCACCCGAATGGGTGTGCCACTGCGCTCTGCCCACATCGATGCCACAGGGGTGGCCACGGCCAAGCATGGGGTCAAGCGCTTGTCGGTGGAGGACCCCCGCCATGGCATCAGCCATGTGATTTCTCCCGAGCAGGGATGGGCTGTCCCAGGGGGCACCTTGGCATGCCCGGACAGCCATTCTTCCACCGTGGGTGCCCTTGGCTGCCTGGCTTTTGGTTGTGGCACCACAGAAATGGTGCATGTGCTGTCGACCCAAACCATCGCATTGGACAAACCCCAGCAAATGCGCATTTGTCTGGAGGGGAAGTTGGGTTTTGGCGTCACGGCAAAAGATGTGGCGTTGCACTTGATACGACAGGTGGGGGTGGATTTTGGCCGTGGCCATGCCGTGGAATATGCCGGTGGCGTGGTGCGTGACATGGACTTGGAGTCGCGCATGACCTTGTGCAACATGACCATTGAGTGGGGAGGGCGAACCTGTTTGATCGCGCCCGATGAGCGTACTTTTGCGTGGATGGCACAACAGGCCCACTCACCCAAGGGTGATCAGTGGGATCAAGCCGTTGGCCAATGGCGGGGATTGCATACCGATGCGGATGCCTTTTTTGACACCCAATTGACCATTGATTGCTCGGACATTGGCCCGCAAATCACCTGGGGCACCGACCCTGGCCAAACGATCAACGTGGATGAGTCGATTGCCCCAGAGGAGCAAATCCACGTCGATCATCTCGATCGATTTCAACGGGCTTTGACGTACATGGACTTGCAGGCAGGTCAAAGCCTGCTGGGCGTGCCCATCCACAGGGTGTTCATCGGCTCTTGCACCAACGCCCGCATTACCGATTTGCGCCATGCGGCGGGGGTGATTCAAGGCAGGAAGGTGGCCCCAGGCGTCAAAGCTTTGGTGGTGCCTGGATCCAATGCGGTCAAGCTTCAAGCAGAGCGTGAAGGTCTGGACCAGGTGTTTTTGGCTGCAGGTTTTGAATGGCACCAATCAGGCTGCTCTATGTGTGCCGGTGCCAATGGGGAAGTGGGCATATCGGGCGAACGTTGTGTGGCCACCAGTAACCGCAACTTTGAAAATCGACAAGGTCGTGGCGTGCGCACCCATTTGGCCAGCCCTGCGATGGCCGCAGCGGCGGCCATCGCAGGGCACATCGTGGATGTGCGGGCTTGGTTGCCTGTGGAGGGCAGATCATGAAGCCCTTTGAGCAAGTCAGCGGCGCGGTGATTCCTTTCCCCATGGACGATGTCAATACCGATCAAATCATCCCTTCGGCCTATTTAAAAGATTTGCATGCCAACATGGCCGACGGTTTCATGGCGTATGTGCGACGCAAGCCAGATGGCACCTCGATCGCATCTTGCGTGTTTGAGCAAGCCCAGTACCTGGGCGCGCCCATTTTGTTGGTGGGGTCCAACTTTGGCTGCGGCAGCTCGCGCGAACATGCTGTTTGGGCCATGCAAGCCTTTGGGGTTCGTTGTGTGGCAGGTTACCGATTGGCCGAATTTTTCCGAGACAACTGTTATAAAAATGGTGTCTTGCCCATTGAATTGACCGCATCAGCACAGTCTGACTGGATGGCCGTGGCTCAACAGGCTGGCGGACAGCTTCCGTTTGAAGTGAATTTGCAGGCGCAAACGGTCACCGGACCGGAAGGATTTTCTTTGGCGTTTGACGTGCCATCGGCACAACGCATGGCTTTGCTCAAGGGCTTGGACGATGTGGGCATGACCCTGCTGCATCTGGCGCAAATAGAGGCTTTTGAGGCACTTCAAACGCCGGGGCCGGCGGGCAGTCGCCAAATGGATGTGTGATACCTAGACCACTGGTTTTTTGTGGGCAATGAGACAAAAAAATACCCCTTGAATGGGGCATTTGGCGGAGAGGGCGGGATTCGAACCCGCGGAGGGCTATTAACCCTCACACGCTTTCCAGGCGTGCGACTTAAACCGCTCATCCACCTCTCCGGAAGTGTCAAATTGTAGCAGTGCAATGGGGTTACACTTCGCGCCTATTTGGCCCGCCCCTCACCCGGCTTGACAGGAGTCGTGCATGAAGTTTCGCTTTCCCATCGTCATCATTGACGAGGATTTCCGCTCCGAAAATACCTCGGGCTTGGGCATCCGCGCGTTGGCCGAAGCGATAGAGACCGAGGGGTTTGAGGTCTTGGGCGTGACCAGTTATGGCGACTTGAGCCAATTTGCGCAGCAGCAGTCGCGTGCCAGTGCGTTCATTTTGTCCATCGACGACGAAGAGTTTTCCCCAGGTCCCGATTTGGACCCGGTGGTGGTGAATCTGCGCAGTTTCATCAACGAAGTCAGGCGCAAAAACGCTGATGTACCCATTTATGTGTATGGTGAGACCAAAACCTCGCGTCACTTGCCCAATGACATTTTGCGCGAACTGCATGGCTTTATCCACATGTTTGAGGACACGCCTGAATTTGTGGCGCGCCACATCATCCGCGAAGCCAAAAATTATTTGGAAGGCGTGCAACCGCCGTTTTTCAAAGCCTTGCTCGACTACGCCGAGGATGGCTCTTACTCATGGCACTGCCCAGGGCATTCTGGTGGCGTGGCGTTTTTGAAAAGCCCGGTGGGGCAAATGTTCCACCAATTTTTTGGCGAAAACATGTTGCGTGCGGACGTGTGCAACGCGGTGGAAGAGTTGGGCCAGTTGCTTGATCACGATGGTGCCATTGGCCAAAGTGAGCGCAATGCAGCGCGCATTTTCAATGCTGACCACTGCTTTTTTGTCACCAATGGCACCAGCACCTCCAACAAAATGGTGTGGCACCACACGGTGGCACCGGGGGACGTGGTGGTGGTGGACCGCAATTGCCATAAATCGGTGTTGCACGCCATCATCATGACCGGGGCTGTCCCGGTTTTTCTCAAGCCCACGCGCAACCACTTTGGCATCATTGGCCCCATACCCAAGTCCGAATTTGAGCCGGCCACCATCCAGGCCAAAATCAAGGCCAATCCCTTGCTCAAAGGGGTGGATGAGAAAAAGGTCAAACCCCGCGTGTTGACCTTGACACAATCGACCTACGATGGTGTGTTGTACAACACCGAAACCATCAAGAAAATGCTCGATGGTTATGTGGCCAATCTGCATTTTGACGAGGCTTGGTTGCCGCACGCAGCGTTTCACCCGTTTTATGGCACCTACCACGCCATGGGTAAAAAAAGAGTGCGTCCCCTTGAGTCGATGGTTTATTCAACCCAGTCGATTCACAAGCTGTTGGCAGGCATCAGCCAAGCCAGCCATGTGCTGGTGCAAGACTCGCAAAACAACAAGCTGGACCGGCATCTGTTCAACGAAGCTTATTTGATGCACACCAGCACCAGTCCACAGTACAGCATCATTGCCAGTTGTGACGTGGCCGCCGCCATGATGGAGCCCCCAGGCGGCACGGCCTTGGTGGAAGAAAGCATCTTGGAGGCCTTGGATTTTCGCCGTGCGATGCGCAAAGTCGATGACGAGTACGGCAAAGACTGGTGGTTCAAAGTTTGGGGTCCCGACCAATTGGTGGATGACGGAATAGGGCGTGCTGATGACTGGATCATCAAGGCCGAGGGGCGCACCGCCAAATGGCATGGCTTTGGCAAATTGGCCGATGGTTTCAACATGCTTGACCCGATCAAGGCCACCATCGTGACTCCGGGTTTGGACCTCAATGGGCGGTTTGATCAAGAAGGCATACCAGCGAGCATAGTTACCAAATTTTTGGCTGAGCATGGGGTGATTGTTGAAAAAACGGGCTTGTACAGCTTTTTCATCATGTTCACCATTGGCATCACCAAGGGACGCTGGAACTCTTTGCTCACCGCTTTGCAGCAGTTCAAGGACGATTACGACCGCAATCAACCGATGTGGCGCGTGTTGCCTGAGTTTTGCCAGCGCCATCGCTTGTATGAGCGCATGGGCCTCAAAGATCTGTGCCAACACGTGCACAGCTTGTATTCCAAACACGATGTGGCCCGCTTGACCACCGAGATGTACCTCAGTGACTTGACGCCCGCGATGAAACCCAGCGATGCGTATGCGCAGATTGCCCACCGCAACACCGAGCGGGTGCCCATTGATGTGCTGGAAGGGCGCATCACCACCAGCTTGGTCACGCCTTATCCGCCTGGCATTCCTTTGTTGATCCCCGGTGAGGTGTTCAACCGAAAAATCGTTGACTACCTGAAGTTCTCACGCGAGTTCAACACCCAATGTCCGGGATTTGAAAGTGATGTTCATGGCTTGGTCGAAGAAAAAGACGATCAAGGCGTGACCCATTACTTTGCCGATTGCGTCAAAGCGGGTTTGTAAGCCAGCCTGGCCTGCGCAAGCAGCAACTCTGGGATTGGCCTGTTCAGGCGCTGGGTTCGGCGATCCCACCGACCACTTGGCTGAAGCCACCATCAACATAGGTGATTTCGGCAGTCACACCGGCGGCCAGGTCGCTGAGCAAGAAAGCGGCCACGTTGCCCACGTCTTCAATGGTCACATTGCGTCGGATGGGTGAAGACTCTGCGACCACCTTGAGGATTTTTCCGAATCCTTGGATGCCACTGGCGGCCAAGGTTTTGATCGGTCCTGCGCTGATGCCGTTGGCACGCAAACCCCTGCCTTGGCTGCCCAAGGACTCTGCCAGATAACGCACACTGGCCTCCAAGGAGGCTTTGGCCAAGCCCATGGTGTTGTAGTTGGGCACGGTGCGCAATGCCCCCAGGTAACTCAGGGTCAGCAAGGCAGCGTTGTCATTGAGATGGGGCAGGGCGGCCTTGGCCAATGCAGGAAAGCTGTAGGCGCTGATGTCGTGGGCAATCCGAAAGGATTCACGGCTGAGGCCATCCAAAAAATCGCCTGCGATGGCTTCTCGTGGGGCAAATCCAATCGCATGGACCAGTCCATCAAAGCGCGGCCAATGGGCACAGAGGTCTTTGATCAGATGCTCAATCTGGGCGTCGTCACCGACATCGCAATCAAAAATCAGGTCGCTGTCAAACGCCTTGGCAAATTCGGCGGTCCGCTCTTTGAAGCGCTCTCCCACATAGCTCAGGGCGATCTGTGCCCCTTGTTTGTGGCAGGCGCGCGCGATGCCGTAGGCGATGGAGCGGTTGGACAGAACGCCGGTGATCAAGAGCTTTTTTCCGGTGAGAAACCCATTTATTTGCGACATGGCGCACATCTCCATTAAAAATCTTGCAGAATTGTCGCATGCGATGGTTTTTGCTCTTATGTCTTGGCTGGTCTGGGTCGCCCATTTGGGCCGCGCATGCCTATGCCCAATTTGGTGACATCAAGTATGCGGCCGATTTCAGCCACTTTGAATATGTCAATCCAGTCGCAACCAAAGGCGGCAGCATCGCCATGGTCGCGCCCACCCGTGGATCTAATTTTGACAAGTACAACCCCTTCACCCTCAAAGGAACGCCCCCACCCGGCTTGAGCAGTTTGCTGTTTGAGAGCTTGTTGACCGGGACCATGGACGAGCCCACCACCGCTTATGGTTTGCTGGCCGAGGATGTGAGCGTGGCCCCCGACCGGATGTCGGCCACCTTTCGCTTGCGGCCTGTGGCGCGGTTTCACAATGGGGACCCGGTGCTGGCCATCGATGTGAAGCACTCTTTTGATCAACTCACCAGCAAAGCGGCAGCGCCTCAGTACCGCACTTATTTTGCCGAAGTCAAGGCGGTGGTGGTGCTGGGTGACAGGTTGGTGCGTTTTGACTTTAAGCGGGTCAACCCCGAACTGCCCCTGATTGTGGGGGGCATGCCGGTGTTCAGTCACCGCTGGGGTGATGGCAAGCCGCTGGACAAGATCATCACCGATACACCGATTGGTTCGGGGCCGTACACCATTGGCTCGGTCGACTTTGGTCGCGATGTGCACTACAAACGCGATACCCGCTATTGGGCGCAAGACATCAATGTGCGCAAAGGCATGTACAACTTCGACCGAATCACATACCGCTTGTACAAAGACAGCACGGCCCAGTTGGAGGCATTCAAGGCGGGTGAATTCGATTACATCCAAGCTTTTGTGGCGAGGGAATGGGCCCGCGCCTACACGGGCAAGGCCTTTGACAGCGGACAGCTGATCAAGCGTGAACTCCAGCACGGCAATGCCGGGGATTTTCAAGGGTTCTTATTCAATACCCGATTGCCCAAATTCAAGGATGTGCGTGTGCGCCAGGCCATTGCCTTGGCCATGGATTATGAATGGATGAACCGGCAATTGTTCTACAACGCGTACACCCGGGTGCGGGGATATTTTGTGGGCAGCGACTTTGAGGCCAAAGGTTTGCCCAGCGAGCGCGAATTGGCTTTGCTCGAGCCCTTGCGAGGACAACTCGATCCTGCCGTGTTCGAGCAGCCAGTCCCCTTGCCACCGGTGACTTCGCAGGACCCTGCATCAGGTAAAACCTTGCGTGACAACCTGCGCCAAGCCAAACAGTTGTTGCAAGCTGCGGGTTGGACCTACCGTGAGGGTGCATTGCGCAATGCACAAGGCCAAGCCTTTGACTTGGAATTTTTGGACAACTCTGGCAGCATGGGCCGGGTGGTCACACCCTTCGCCAAAAATTTGGAAAAACTCGGCTTCAGCGTCAACTACAAAGTGATTGACTTCGCCATATTGCAAAAGCGACTGGATGTGTTTGATTTTGAAATCATCAGTTCGCGCTATGTGGGCAGCGAGTCGCCGGGCACCGAGTTGGTCGAGCGGTTTGGCTCCAAAGCCGCTGATACCGAAGGGTCCAGCAACGTGTTGGGACTCAAAGATAGCGCGTTGGACGCGCTGCTCGATCGCGTGATCACGGCCCAAACGCGGCCCCAACTCATAGATGCACTGCGCGCTTTGGACCGTGTGCTGCGCCACGGACATTACAGCGTGCCTCATTGGTATGGCAGTGTGCACCGGGTGGCCTGGCGTGCCGGTCGCTTTGAGCAGCCGGCCACCACGCCCCGCTATTACCAACCCGAAAACTGGATCAGCGCCACCTGGTGGGCCAATGCGCAAAATCGAGCCCAAGGGGCGGGGGTGCGCTGATATGTTGTCCTACATTTTGAAGCGCTTGCTGCTGATGATCCCCACCTTGTTCGGGGTTTTGTTGGTGACTTTTGCGGTCATCCAGTTTGTGCCGGGCGGCCCGGTCGAGCAAATGGTCTCGCAACTCCAAGGCCGCGACAGCGGAGGCGAGGGTGCGGCGCAAAGTGGAGCGGGCTATCGTGGGCGACAAGGCGTTGACGCCGCGCGCATTGAAGAGATCAAGCAGCTTTATGGCTTTGACAAACCGCCCATGGAGCGGTTTTGGCAAATGCTCGGGCAATTCGCGCGTTTCGACTTGGGCAAGAGTTTCTTCCACCCTAAATCGGTGTGGGAGTTGGTCAAAGAAAAGTTACCGGTATCGATCAGCTTGGGGTTGTGGACGTTCTTCCTCAGTTACTTGATATCTGTGCCCTTGGGCATCGCCAAAGCGGTGCGCGCAGGCTCGCGCTTTGACACCCTGACCAGTTTGTTGGTACTGACCGGTTACGCCATCCCAGGTTTTGTTTTGGGCGTGGCTTTGTTGGTGATTTTTGGTGGCCAGTTGCAATGGTTTCCCTTGCGAGGCTTGACCTCTGGCAACTGGGCTGAGTTGAGCTTTGGCGCCAAGGTGGTGGATTACCTGTGGCACATTGCCCTGCCCATCACCGCCAGTGTCTTGGGTGCATTTGCGGTGACCACCATGTTGACCAAAAATGCGTTTTTGGAAGAAATTCGCAAGCAATATGTGTTGACGGCCCGTGCCAAAGGCTTGAGTGAGGGACGCGTTTTGTGGAAGCATGTGATGCGCAACGCCCTGATCCCTTTGGTCACGGGTTTTCCAGCCGCTTTTATCGGGGCTTTTTTCACCGGATCTTTGTTGATCGAGACTTTGTTTTCTCTTGATGGACTGGGGTTGCTCAGCTACGAGAGTGTGATGCGGCGCGACTACCCGGTGGTGTTGGGCACTTTGTATTTGTTCACCCTGATCGGTTTGGTCACCAAACTCATCAGCGACCTTTGTTATGTGTGGGTGGATCCGCGTGTCAAATTTGATTGATCCCAACCCAAAGTGGCTGGCTTCGGCCACACCGGCACGCCGTGCTTGGACGCGATTCAAGCGCAATCGCCTGGGTTTTTGGAGCTTGTTGCTTTTTGTGACCATGACAGTGATGAGCCTGGGTGCGGAGTTGATCTCCAATGACAAACCATTGCTGGCACGGTACGACGGACGCTGGTATGTCCCATTGGTGCAAAACCTGCCTGAGACTGTTTTTGGCGGAGATTTCGACACGCCCACCGACTTTCTAGACCCGTACATCCAAGCCCAATTTGCAAAGCCAGGCAATTGGGCCATTTACCCCATCAACCCCTATCACCACAGCACGTTGAACTACTTTGCCAAAGAGCCCAACCCCAGTGGTCCATCGGCAGACAACTGGTTGGGCACCGATGACCGCGGGCGCGACGTGCTGGCCCGGGTCATTTATGGTTTCAGGGTGTCGGTGTTGTTTGCCCTGGCTTTGACGCTGGTGGGTACGGTATTGGGCGTGTTCACTGGCGCTGTGCAGGGTTTTTTCGGTGGCAAAACCGATTTGGTTTTTCAACGCTTCATAGAGATCTGGTCGGCCATGCCTGAGTTGTACCTGTTGATCATTTTTGCTGCCGTGTTTGATCCCAGTGTGGGGTTGTTGTTGATCTTGTTGAGCTTGTTTGGCTGGATGGGCCTGAGTGACTATGTGCGCGCAGAGTTTTTGCGCAATCGCCAACTCGATTACGTGCGCGCTGCCAAGGCACTGGGTTTGGGCCCTTGGGCCATCATCCGCCGCCATGTGCTGCCCAACAGCATGACCCCGGTGGTGACTTTTTTACCGTTCCGAATGAGTGCCGCCATCTTGGCCTTGACCAGCTTGGATTTTCTGGGTTTGGGTGTACCCCCAGGCACGCCCAGTTTGGGCGAGTTATTGGCCCAAGGTAAAACCAATATTGATGCGTGGTGGATATCTTTGAGCACCTTCATGGTGCTGGTGGTGACCTTGTTGCTTTTGACCTTCATGGGTGACGCTTTGCGCGACGCCTTGGATCCGCGCAAGGCCGACCAATGAGCGAAGTAGCAAAGCCATTGCTGTCTTTGCGCCAATGGCGTGTGTCCTTTGGCGGCAATGAAGTGGTGCATGGCATTGACCTCGATGTGGCTGCCGGCGAACGATTGGCCCTGGTCGGAGAGTCTGGTTCGGGCAAGACCGTCACGGCTTTGGGCGTATTGCGACTGTTGGGCTCAGCCCAATTGAGCGGGCAGTGCTGGTTTGATGGGGAGGACCTGATGCAAGCGAGTGAGTCACGCATGCAGCAAGTGAGAGGTCAAGATATCGCCATGGTGTTTCAAGAGCCGATGACCGCGCTCAATCCCTTGTTCACCATTGGGGACCAGCTGGCCGAGGTGCTGTTGCTGAAAATGGCTTTGTCGCGCCGTGACGCATGGCAGCGCAGTGCCGACATGCTGAGCCAAACAGGGCTCACCCCGGCAGAACGTTTTTTGCGCTCGTACCCACACCAACTGTCTGGCGGTCAGCGCCAGCGCGCCATGATTGCCATGGCCTTGGCATGCCGCCCCAAATTATTGTTGGCCGATGAGCCCACCACGGCGCTGGATGTGTCCATGCGGGGTCAAATTTTGGACCTGCTAGATACCTTGCAGCGCGAAACAGGCACGGCGGTGTTGATGATCACGCATGACTTGAACCTGGTGCAAAGATTTGCCGATCGGGTGGCCGTGATGGAGCAAGGCCATGTGGTCGAACAGGGGTTGGTACAGCAGGTGCTCAGCCAACCCCATCACCCCTACACGCGCAAATTGGTGAACAGCCGACCGCAGCGTCATTTGGTCAATGTCCCATCCGATGCGCCGCTGGTGGCGCAGGTTTCAGACCTCCGGGTCAGTTACCGAACCCAACGGGCTGGATGGCGAGGTTGGTATTCATCGGGTGCATTTGTCGCCGTTGATTCCGCCAGCTTTGAGTTGCGCCAAGGTGAAACTTTGGGCGTTCTGGGCGAGTCTGGTTCGGGCAAATCGACTTTGGCTCTGGCCATGCTGGGCTTATTGCCCTTTCAAGGCCAACTGAAATTGATGGCCCAAAGCTGGCAGCACAAGCACAGTGCCGATTTGCCGCTGCGTCGGGCGGTGCAAGTGGTTTTTCAGGATCCTTTTTCATCACTTTCACCTCGCATGACGGTGGAAGACGTGGTGGGCGAAGGTTTGCTGGTGCACGAAGCAGGTTTGGGGGATCAGCCACGGCAGCTTCGGGTGACGCAGGCATTGTCAGATGTGGGCATGACCGAGGCTGAATTTCCAGGCCTGTTGCAGCGTTACCCACATGAGTTTTCGGGTGGGCAAAGGCAGCGCATTGCCGTGGCCAGGGCCCTGATTTTGCAACCCAGCTTGCTCGTGCTTGATGAGCCCACCAGTGCGCTGGACGTGTCGATTCAAAAGCAATTGCTTGAACTGTTGCAGCGGTTACAAGCGCAACGCGGGTTGAGTTATTTGCTGATCACCCACGATATGCAAGTGATTCAAGCCATGGCACACCAGGTTTTGGTGATGAAAGAAGGGCACATAGTCGAGTCTGGCGAAACCTTGGCGGTGTTGGCCCAACCTCGCCACCCCTACACGCAATCCCTGGTTCAGGCCCCAACCCCAGCAACGCCAGGGTCATAAAGCGATTGAAATCAAATATTTAGCGGTTATAATATTTGCTTGACGACCAACCGGGCGGATACCAACCGCCCGTTTTTTTTGGCCGATCGCTTTTGGTTTGAGGTGGCAAAGTCAGTGGCCTTGCAAGATGTAGTTGTTCAAACCGTGACCGGATTGGGTTACGACCTGGTGGAGCTGGAACGCTCGGCCGGTGGCTTGCTGCGCATCACCATTGATCACCCTTGGACCTTGGGCGAAGTGCCCGTGTTTATCACGGTGGAAGATTGTGAAAAAGTCACCCGCCAACTGCACTTTGTGCTGGAAGCGGAGGAGGTTGAATACCGCCGTTTGGAGGTTTCATCGCCCGGCATCGACCGGCCGTTGCGCCATCAGGCGGACTTTGAGCGGTTTGCGGGCGAGGTGGTGGACGTCACCTTGAAAGCCCCCATTGGGGCAGCGGCAGGTACGCAGGTGTCTGCGCTGCGGAAAAAATTCCGTGGTTTGCTTGAAAAAGCAGACCAACCGGGTCACTGGCAGATTGTGTGGCGCGACGAAGCGCCGACCAAGCCTGGGCAGAGGGTGAGTCATAAAAGGGTCATGCCGCCAGCGCAAGTGCTGGGGTTTGCATTGGACGAGTTGCGCGAGGCACGCCTGGCGCC
>RFXS01000028.1 GCA_009921465.1 Betaproteobacteria bacterium | reverse complement strand
TTGGTCCGCTCAAACTTGCCTTTTGCCATTTTCAAATCTCCAAAGAACAGTGCCCGTGTACAGGTTTAACGTCTGCACGATGCTGCTGGTTCGCCCCGCACGGGTGACAGGGCGGCGCAACGTCGCAGACAGCTTGAAATCGCAGTCTCTGTGGCCTTACTTTGAGCGGGCCGACACAATGGCTTCTGCCACGTTGCGCGGTGCTTCTGAGTAATGCTTAAATTCCATGGTGTAGGTGGCACGACCTTGCGACATGGATCGCAACGTGGTCGAGTAACCGAACATTTCGGACAAAGGCACCTCGGCTTTGATGGCCTTGCCGCCACCGACCATGTCTTCCATGCCCTGCACCATCCCGCGGCGTGAGGACAAGTCTCCCATCACGTTGCCCGCGTAGTCTTCTGGGGTTTCCACTTCCACGGCCATCATGGGTTCCAAGATGACGGGACTGGCTTTTCGGCAGCCCTCTTTGAAGCCAAAAATGGCAGCCATCTTGAACGCCTGCTCAGACGAGTCCACATCGTGGTAAGAGCCAAAGTGCAATGTGACTTTCACATCGACCACCGGATAACCAGCCAACACACCTGTGGTGAGGGCTTCGATGACGCCTTTTTCCACTGCGGGGATGTACTCGCGTGGCACCACACCACCTTTGATCGCGTCGACAAATTCAAAACCTTTGCCGGCTTCGTTGGGTTCAATTTTGAACACCACGTGACCGTATTGACCTTTACCACCCGACTGACGAACAAATTTGCCTTCGCTGTCTTCGACGGTTTTGCGAATGGTTTCGCGGTAGGCCACCTGGGGCTTGCCCACGTTGGCTTCCACGCCGAACTCGCGCTTCATGCGGTCAACGATGATCTCCAAGTGCAGTTCGCCCATGCCGGCAATGATGGTTTGACCAGACTCTTCGTCGGTTTTCACACGGAACGAAGGGTCTTCAGCAGCCAAACGCTGCAGGGCAATGCCCATTTTTTCTTGGTCGGCTTTGGTTTTGGGTTCCACAGCTTGTGCAATCACAGGCTCGGGGAAGACCATGCGCTCGAGCATGATGATGTTGTCGGGGTCGCACAAGGTCTCACCTGTGGTCACGTCTTTCAAACCCACGCAAGCGGCAATGTCGCCAGCGCAAATTTCGTCGACTTCTTCGCGGTTGTTGGCGTGCATTTGCACGATACGGCCAATGCGCTCTTTCTTGCCCTTGATGGGGTTGTAGACGGTGTCGCCCTTTTTCAGAACGCCAGAATAAACGCGCACAAAAGTGAGCTGCCCCACAAACGGGTCGGTCATCAGCTTGAATGCGAGGGACGAGAATTTTTCTTTGTCATCGGCTTCGCGATGGACTTCTTTTTCATCATCGTCTGTGCCGCCCACAGGCGGAATGTCCACCGGGGAGGGCATGAGTTCAATGACCGCGTCCAACATGCGCTGAACGCCTTTGTTTTTGAACGCCGTGCCACACAGCATGGGTTGAATTTCACTGGCAATGGTGCGGGTGCGCAAACCCAGGGTGATTTCTTCTTCGGACAAATCACCTTCTTCGAGGTATTTGTTCATCAGGTCTTCAGACGCCTCAGCGGCAGCCTCGACCATGTTCTCGCGCCATTTTTTGGCGTCGGCCAGCAATTCAGCAGGGATTTCTTCGAAGTTGAACTTCATGCCTTGTGAGGCCTCGTCCCAGATGATGGCTTTCATCTTGCGCAAATCAACCACGCCACGGAAGTTCTCTTCAGCGCCGATGGGGATCACGATGGGAATGGGGTTGGCTTTCAGGCGCAACTTCATTTGGTCGTAGACCTTGAAGAAGTTGGCACCCGTGCGGTCCATCTTGTTGACAAAGGCCAAGCGGGGCACTTTGTATTTGTTGGCCTGACGCCAAACGGTTTCAGACTGGGGTTGCACGCCGCCCACAGCGCAATAAACCATGCATGCGCCATCAAGCACGCGCATGGAGCGCTCCACCTCGATGGTGAAGTCCACGTGTCCAGGGGTGTCAATGATGTTGATGCGGTGCTCAGGGAAAGACATGTCCATGCCTTTCCAAAAACAAGTGGTGGCCGCAGATGTGATGGTGATGCCGCGCTCTTGCTCTTGCTCCATCCAGTCCATGGTGGCCGCACCATCGTGCACCTCACCAATTTTGTGGTTCACACCGGTGTAAAACAAAATGCGTTCCGTGGTGGTGGTTTTGCCTGCATCAATGTGGGCAGAAATACCAATGTTTCGATAACGCTCGATGGGTGTCTTGCGGGCCATGTTCAACCTCTGGGTGTTGGATAAATGAATCAAATCAGTGGCCAATAAACCTGATGCTCATGGGCCACAGCGGACCGGGCAAGTCCACATCGCCAGGCAAGGCCCCACAAAGGGCTTCGCGCTGGTGACAAGGTCCAAGCGCAGCCGCGCTTGGACGCCCCAAAATCAGAATCGGAAGTGCGAGAAGGCCTTATTGGCTTCAGCCATGCGGTGGACTTCGTCACGCTTTTTCATGGCGCCGCCACGACCTTCTGAAGCCTCGATCAGCTCATTGGCCAGGCGCAAAGCCATGGATTTTTCGCCACGTTTGCGGGCCGCCTCTTTGAGCCAGCGCATGGACAAAGCCAGGCGGCGAATGGGGCGCACTTCAACGGGGACTTGGTAGTTGGCACCGCCCACACGGCGGGACTTGACCTCGACCATGGGCTTGACGTTGTTGATGGCCAAGCTGAAGAGTTCAATCGGGTCTTTGCCCGACTTGGTTTCAACTTGCTCCAATGCGCCGTAAATGATGCGCTCGGCGATGGCTTTTTTGCCACCCTCCATGATCACGTTCATGAACTTGGACAACTCGACATTGCCGTACTTGGGATCGGGCAGTATTTCACGTTTAGGGACTTCGCGACGACGTGGCATTTTTCTTCCTTGTTGCTTCAGTTGATCGCTTTATCAGCGATCGCGAAAGGTGAGAACACCCTTCACTTACTCGACCCACACAGGACATCTGTGCTTGGGGTCACTTTGCTTTGGGCATCTGCCTGACGCCTAGAGCACCTTGAACCTGTCATGGCCGGTTCGCGCCAGGGGCTGATCCGAAGATCAGGTTTTCTTGGGGCGCTTGGCACCGTATTTGGAACGCGACTGCTTGCGGTCTTTCACGCCTTGCAAGTCGAGCGAGCCACGCACAATGTGGTAGCGCACGCCGGGCAAGTCTTTGACACGACCGCCGCGCACCAGCACCACGGAGTGCTCTTGCAAGTTATGGCCTTCGCCGCCAATGTAGGAAATGACTTCAAATCCGTTGGTCAAACGCACTTTGGCCACTTTGCGCAGAGCAGAGTTAGGCTTTTTGGGTGTGGTGGTATAGACACGTGTGCAAACACCGCGCCGCTGGGGCGAGTTTTGCATCGCAGGGCTCTTGGATTTCGATTTCTCGACTTCCCGGCCGTGGCGCACGAGTTGATTGATGGTTGGCATGGAAAACGTCCCTCAACGTTTGAAATACAAAAGGGCCCCTCTCAATGAAAGACCCGAAAAGCCCAACACTATAGCATTGTTGCGCGATTTACACAAACGCCCAGGCCCGTCTACCCGCTTTGACACCTTGAAAGCACGGTCTGTGGACTGCGCTGACAGTGGCTTGGCCCACTGAAAAACACAGTGAGCGTGCGCCCACTATTTAATCCAGAGCCGAATGGCATCCCAAGCGCGGCCCAAAATGCCCGAGGGCTCGACGCCATTCAAAGCCACCAAGGGGATTTCAGCAAACACTTTTTGGTCTACCAATACTTGCAAATGGCCGATTTGCTGCCCCCGCACGATGGGGGCCACCAATGGGTCGGGCCTGGCCACTTGGGTGGTCATGCGGGCCAACTGGCCCGCGGGCAGGGCCACCACCAATGGCCGGTTCACACCCAGCTTGACCTCGGTCTCGCGGCCTTTCCAAACTGGCGGGGTGACCACGGCTTGCCCCGCATCGAACAACCGCACCGCATCAAATGCGGTGTATCCCCAGTTGAGCAGCTTTTGTGATTCGGCGGCCCGGGCGTTTTCGCTCGATGCGCCCAACACAATTGACAACAAGCGCCGCGGGCCCACCTGGGGCAAAGTTCTTTGGGCGGTGGCCACCAGGCAATAACCAGCGGCCTCGGTGTGTCCGGTTTTGAGGCCGTCCACCGATGGGTCGCGAAACAACAATAAGTTGCGGTTGTTCTCGTTGGCCGCTGGCGTGCCCGGGTAACGGTACTTTTTCAGGGCGTAATACCCCATGTAGTCTGGGAAATCCGACATCAGGCGAGCGGCCAACAGCGCCAAGTCGTTGGCGGTGGTGGTGTGCCCCGGCTCGGTCAGCCCTTCAGGGTTTTTGAAGGTTGAGTCCTTCATGCCCAAGGCCTTGGCCTGTTCGTTCATCAGCAGCACAAAGCGCTCGACGCTGCCGGCCACCCCTTCGGCCAAGGCCACAGTGGCATCGTTGCCCGACTGAACAATCATGCCGCGCAGCAAATCCTCTACAGGCACGCTCATCTTGGGATCGATGAACATGCGCGAACCAGGCATCTTCCACGCCCTGGTGCTGACCGAGAAAGTCTGCTGCAAACTGATTTTTTTGCTCTTGAGGGCATCAAACACCAGGTAAGCGCTCATCAGTTTGGTCAGCGAAGCCGGCTCCACCGGTTGATCGACCCCCTTGGCCACCAGCACCTGATTGGCAGTCAAGTCCACCAACAAATAGGCGCGCGCTGCGACCTCGGGCGGCTCAGGTGCTTGCGCCCATGCCGCCCCCACCATGATGCACAGGCCCCAGGCGGCAAACCAATTTTTGACCATGTGATGCATCCCCCTCATCCAGAAACGTTTGACAGCGTGGCGTCACCGGCCTCAAGGGCCATGGCTTGCACATGCCGGTGCACCCAGCGGCGCAATTGCGGCAACTGGCCATGGAAAAAATGCCCTCCCGCTGGGACCACGGTCACCGGCAGGTTTTGCGGTTTGGCCCAGTCCAGCACGCTTTGCAACGGCACCGTGTCGTCATCCAACCCATGCAAAAGCAGCAAGCGTGATGCCCAGTCAGCGGGAATATCGGCCACCTCAAACCGCGAAGCGGCCGTGCCCACAAACACCAGGCTGCGGACTTCGCGCGCCAGCGCCTGCAAGCGCCCCAGCGCCTGGCTGACCACAAACGAGCCAAAAGAAAAGCCAGCCAAGGCCAGGTCGCCTTGCGGGGCGGCTTGGGCTATCAAGGCCAACAGGTCCTCGCACTCGCCAAGCCCGGCGTCGTGCGCGCCTTCGCTTTCGCCCACCCCGCGAAAGTTAAAGCGAAACACCGTCCATCCTGCTTGCACATGTGCGCGGGCCAAGGTCTGCACCACTTTGTTGTCCATGGTGCCGCCAAACAAGGGGTGCGGGTGGGCCACAAAAGCACTACCTTTTGGGCTGCCCACGGGGTCGTCGCGCAAAACCTGAATGCGGCCAGCCTGTCCCTGAAAGCACAGGCGCTGAGTTTGCTGGTTCATCGCGGCTCAGCGCCCCACATCGGGCGCGAGCACCAAGCGCTGCACCACGCGGCCGCCTTGCAAATGGCTGCTGACAATTTCATCGATGTCGGCCATGTCGACAAAGGTGTACCAAACCGCTTCGGGGTAGACCACCGCCACTGGCCCTCCGGCACAGCGGTCCAAGCACCCCGCCTTGTTGACACGCACACCACCTGGCCCGTTGAGTTGGGCTTTTTTCACTTGGGCCTTGCAATGGTCAAAAGCCTGTTGGGCGGGATGGTCTGCACAACACGCTTGCCCATTGGTGCGCTGGTTGGTACAGAAAAAAATGTGTCGCTGGTAATAGGAATTGGCTTGGGTCATGCACGCATTTTAGGCGTCGCCATTTCAATGGCCGGTATGCAGGGGCTGGCCTTTGAACAAATCGACTGGGCTGTGGCCCCCCCAAAGCGGGCCGCCCAGGCCAGGCTTCAAAACAACTTGCGTTCACTGCTCGGGCGGGCCATCCACAGCAAGGCCCAAAACCACACGGCATACGGCCAGACCCAACCCAACCATTGGGCCAAGCCGTTGAAGCGGATAAAGCGGCCCTGCTCCCACTGCTGCAGATTCAGCGTCACATACGCGCTCGCTGGCGCTTGATTGATGGCCCACAAATAAACCGATAGCCCCAACAGCAGCAAGGCCACATGCGCCCATCGTGGCAAGGGGGCCAACATCACCGCCCCCAGCAAGCCCCCCAACAAAGCCCAACCCTGCGCGGCATCCAACCATACCCAAGCGTGGCCTGGCCCATAGGTCAACACGGCAGACAAGGCGCTGACCCCCACACCCACCAAAAAGGCCAAGCCAGCAAAAACCACCCGTTGGCCCAGCGCACGAATCACGGTAAATCCCAACAGGCAAGGCAGCACCAAGCCCATCAACACCAACAAAAATTCCATCTCCGCTGTCAATGCCGTGGTGGGTGGGTCTTGAAAAGACAACCACGCACGCAAGGGGCTGTCTTGCACCCATTGGGCCAAATCGGTGCGCAAATTGGGCCCCACCTGTCCCAGCCCCAAACACATAGGGGCAGGAAACAACAAAGCCGACGGCCACAGCACCAACAGTGCCATGCCACCGGCGGCGTCTTCGGTGAACCAACGCTCGCGAAACCGACTCCATCGATCAATGGCACCCAGGCGCTCCATCCCGTTGGCAAGCAATGCCCCCATCAAAGCACCGCAGGTGTTGAGCCCAAAATCAGCCACCGATGGCACGCGCACGGGCAAATAGCTTTGCAGGCCCTCCATCAACAAGGACAGGCCCACCGAACCCAACACAGCCAACCACCACGCTTGTCGGCGCAGGCCCATGCGCATGGCGCTGAGCGCGGCCAAAAAACCCAGGGGGCCATAACCCAACACATTGGCCCACACATCAAACGCCCCCCAATATTTGGGCCACGGTGAGGTTAAAAAGCTCCAGGTGCTCAAGCCTTGGTCGCGCCAAGGTCCAAACGGGTACAAGCTGGCATAAATCACCAATGCCACATATGCCCAGGTCAAGGGCCAAGCCACTGTGCTGCGCCTGCGCCTCAGCATGGGGCTCGCCCCGTCAACCCATTTGGCCAATGCGCCAACCCATCAACCCTTGGCTGATTTGTCACAGAGAAGGGGCGTGTCCAGGGCATCGCTGGTTCAAAAGGGTTTGACCACCACCAAGACCACGGCCGCCACCAACAGCAGCACCGGCAGTTCATTGAACCAGCGGTACCAGACGTGTCCGTGCCGAGATGCGCCCTCGCGCAACCACCGCAATTGGCGCGCGCACTGGTGGTGATAGGCCAGCACCAACAACACCACGGCCCATTTGGCGTGCATCCAGCCTGCGCCTTGGCCAATGCCATAGCCCCACCATAACCACAGGCCCAGGGCCACGGCAGGCACCATCAACAATGTGGTGAATCGCAACAGTTTGGCCGCCATCAACAACAAGCGATCGCGCTCAGCACTCGATTCGGCCGGCACCATGGCCAAGTTCACAAATATGCGGGGCAAGTAAAACAAGCCCGCAAACCAACTGGCCACGAAAACAATGTGAAATGATTTGACCCACAGCATGCGAACCAGTGTAGTGGGTGCTCTCCCTTGGGCCAAGGCCTTTAAGGGCTCGCTGAGGCCAAAAAGAAGCCCGACCCAAGGGTCGGGCTGGAAAGTCGTTTGAAACAAACGACTCCCGCTCAGGGAGGTAAAGCGGGGAACAGCGAACCGTTCACTGATGAATTTATCAGATTACCGAAAAAATCAACGCCCTCGATCCGCCTCTCGCAATGACAAAGTATTCAAACCTCTGGTTTTCCCGATCCACCATGCGTTTTCGACACCACAGACGGGCCCGCGCGCATCAGGCACAATTTTCCCCATGAACCTGCACACCACCTACCCCCAGACACGCCTGCGCCGTTTGCGCCGCGACGACTTCACCCGCCGCTTGGTGCGCGAAAACAACGTCACGGTCGATGACCTGATTTACCCGGTGTTTGTGCACGAGGGCGTGAAAAAGCGCGAAGCCGTGGCGTCCATGCCAGGTGTCGAGCGCCTGAGCCTGGACCTGCTGCTGCCCGTGGCCGAGCAGTGCGTGAAGTTGGGCATCCCTGTGATGGCGCTGTTTCCCGTCATCGACCCGTCCTTGAAAACCCCCGACGGCATCGAGGCCACCAACCCCAAGGGTTTGGTGCCACGGGTGGTGCAAGCGCTGAAAAAAGAGTTCCCCGATCTGGGCGTGATGACCGATGTGGCGCTCGACCCGTTCACCAGCCACGGCCAAGATGGTTTGCTCGACGACACGGGCTATATCCTCAACGACCCCACCGTCGAGGTGTTGGTGCAACAAGCCCTGACCCAAGCCAACGCGGGCGTGGACATCGTCGCGCCCAGCGACATGATGGACGGGCGCATCGGCGCCATCCGCCAAGCGCTGGAGGCCCACGGCCACATTCACACCCGCATCATGGCCTACAGCGCCAAGTACGCCAGTGCGTTTTATGGGCCGTTTCGCGACGCCGTGGGCTCTGCGGCCAACCTGGGCAAGAGCAACAAGAAGGTCTACCAAATGGACGCGGGCAACTCCGACGAGGCCTTGCGCGAGGTGGCCATGGACCCCACCTTCGCCTACCAAGTCTCAGGGGAGTACGCCATGCTCAAGGCCGCCGCGCAAAACGGCTGGCTCGACCATGACGCGGTGATGATGGAAAGCCTGTTGGCGTTCAAACGCGCTGGGGCCGATGGCGTGCTGACCTATTTCGCCATCGATGCCGCCAAGCGACTCATCCAACACGCTGACCCACTAAATTCCAACTGAGAATGTACGCTCCACTTCAAAACAATGCCAATGCCTTTGCGCTGTACTTGAACACACAAATCAAAGCGGGTGCACAAGGCGTCATGATCTTTGATAGCTGGGGTGGTGTACTGGTAGAGTCGGTCCACAGTTATTCGCGTTCCCAAAGAACGCGTTATCAATGAGCGGTGTTTAAAAACTCAAGCACTTTTAAAAGTCCTTCTTGGGGTCGCTCTTCTTGCAAAAGGTGTCCCTGCTTTGGCAATATAACCGTGGTGGAATTCACCAAAGCACGCTCGTATCGCAACGCATTGTCACTGGGTATCATCTGATCTGATGCCCCCCATAAGAGCAAAGTGGGGGCAGTAATTTTTTTCAAACGTTCAACGGGGTCTGTGTTGACGGTTTGATTGGCTCTTTCAATGATCGCGCCTCGAACCCCGGGCGCTCTCAAAAAATCGTGATATCGCACCGTCAAATCGTCTGTTAAAGCATTGGCATCAAAAAAGGCAGGCTCCAGTGACTTTTTGACCACGAATTTAGGCAGGCAGTATTTCATCAAATGAAAGAACGAAGGCAATGCATAGGGTTTGACACCCATGTCCTCTGGATTGGAATAACCATCAGGCGCTAGCAAAATGAGGCGTTTGACCAGCAAAGGGTGACTGGCAGCCACATTCCAAGCAATCTTGCCCCCCATTGAATGCCCTATCAATGTGAACTCATGAATTTGAAGTTGGTTCAAAAAATTGGTCACCAATTTGACGTCATCAGAATCAGCGTAAGTGTTCATCGGGCTGGGGCCTGTTAAACCAAAACCAGGCAAATCGAGCCTCACCACTCGGTATTGCTTATTGAGTGACTCAGTCCAAGCATCCCATGTTTGCAGGCTTGAACCAAAGCCGTGCAACATTAAAAGTATCGGCGCATCTTTGGGTCCCGAATCATGAAAGTGGACCCTGTAGCCACCAATGTCTGCAAAATGGGTATTTGGCGTTGCATACTTTTTTTCAAGCTCGGCTCTGCCCAAATCTGGCGTCCATAGGCCCAACATGGCACTCGCAAAGGCCAAGGTTGAAACACCCAAAGAAAGAAACATATTTGCTTTGACTTTCCGGATCAAACCTTTAAAAAACCGCATGATCTCCTCGGTCTGGGATGCCTTCACCCTTGATCCACAAGTCATAGGCATCAAAAAGAGTTTGCGTTCCGTGGGAAGGCGTTAAATCAGCATCGTATCGGTTTGCTTTGGCGTCCCACACCAACATGGATTCACTGGCGTAATAGCGGCCAATTCGTGCCAATTCTGCTTTGTCTGCAAAGAACGGCACTATTTTTCCAAGAATACCCAATGTGCCTGCTATGCAGTCCAATAGCCCTAAGGGCACACTTTTGAAATGTGGCTTCTTGCCAAGTAACTTAAATAGATACGCCCCTTGTGCATGAGGCGTTATGGCATGTCCGGGGCCACCGATGGGCAATATGCGGTTATGCCGACTTTGTTGCGTTAAGCACCCAGCCAAAAAATCACCCAGATCATCGTCGCTGATGGGCTTACAAGCCGTGAGTTTCCCATCCCCAAAAATCAAGAATGGTTTACCTTGCTTGACCCTTTGTAACTGGCCTGAAAGTGATTTAAAGAAGGCCGTTGGACGCACGATGGAATAAATCAATCCAGACTCCATCAATTCTTTTTCAAAAGCAAGCTTGGCATGTTGAAACGCAAGCATTGGCTTTTGAACACATATTGCCGACAGCATGACAAAGTGTTTGACGCCGGTGTCTTTGGCAACTTGCAGCGCATCAGCGTTGGCCAGGTAGTCAATCTGCCATGCGTCCTTAGGCGCTCCTGTGCGCGATGCCATGCATGAAATAACCGCATCAAAATGTCCGTTCGCAAAACCCTGGTGCCTCAAGGATTGCGGATCAGAGGCATCACCCCATCGAACTTCCGCCCCTTGAAGGCACCTTTGCAATTCGTCGTCACCCCTTAGAGGTTGTCCACCTTGCCGGGGCCTGATCAGGCACACCACCTGATGACCTCGCACCACCAGGGCTCGCGCTGTCGCTCTGCCGATTGAGCCAGTTGCACCTAGCAATAAAACCCGCAAAGTCACATCGCTGCTTGCATTGGAAGCGGTCATATGAAAACTCAAAAATTCCTATGGCGCAGGGAATCCATTCCGTCCAGGGAACTCTGGCGCTAGCTCTCTGGCGTTGGGCATCTTGAGCCAAAGTCTGAGCATTCGACGTCGCTGGGCTGCGTCTTCATGGTCCTCAAACTCTGTGCGTGAATGAAGTACCGCATAGTTATTGGCGAACTGAAGATCACCGGGTTCCATCAACATATCGACGCGAATTTCGCTCGAGTGCATGATTCGATCAAAACAATCGAGCGCTTCAATTTCCACACTCGACAGAGGTACGCCTTTGATATCGCAACCCAACTCTAAATATTGACGCAGATAACGGCAACTGAGCTTGCCCTTGTGATAGCTAAAGATAGGCGAGAGACTTGGCTGGGGCTCGCACAAGTGCTCAAAGTAAAACATGCGGTAGTACAGACCCAAATATTGCGGATATTTTTCCAATATTTCGTTGTATATGCGCGCTACGCTGACCAAGCTACTCACGCCGCCTTGCTTTGCTTGACGCACACACAATAAGCCCACGACATCAGATGGATCCGAGTGATAAGGTAGGTAGAGATTGGTTTCATAAACGCGCGTGCGTTTGTCATGCGGGTTGCCCACTGCAGCGACTTCACCCAATAAATCACCCCGTGGGTTCTGGCAGACAGGACGTCCCAAGTGCAATCCAATGCCGTAGTAAACAGATTTCAGATCTTCTTCGCTATATCGGTGGACTGGCAAGCCTCGCCAAAGCGAGAAACCTCTGCCATTTTCAAGAACTTCTGCCAACTCGCTCAGCAGATCATTCAGTGCCCCAATGGGAAAATCTTCGCGCGTGAAATTTGGGTAGCTTAAACCTTTGGTTTTTAGAGCGGCCAATGCATCGTCCAGTGATTGGATCGCTTGCGCATTGAGCTGCTCAATCCAGCTTGTGTCGTTTTGAATGTCGCGCCCTGTCCAAGCTGCGGGGCCTGTCACGGCTTGTTTCAAAATAATGCTCATCTGTGCCAGTTCCTGGTTAACCACACAAACGTGGCATGTTGCTGTCTGGAGATATTAACTTTTCCCGTGCGACCGCTGAAAGAAAGCTTCAATCCAGTAGGTGGCCAGTCTTTACAAAGATGGTGCAGCCCTCTTGGCTGAAAGGCTGATGCATGCTCATGTGAGGACTCCTGATCCATGTGCCTGCTGGGTAGCGGCCATGCTCATCTTCGAAAACACCGTCCACCACAAAGATTTCTTCCCCTCCATAGTGCCTGTGGGGATTGAAAAATGTTTGTGGTGCCCACCGAACCAAAGTGGATCCAAGTCCTTGTTTCATCAGCGGCATGACCTTCAAACCGGGAACCATTCCCTGATGCCAAGCTGCTTTATTGGTGTCAATGACTTCACGCTCTTTTTGATCGGGGCCCAGATGCCTCAACTTTACAAACAGTGTGCAACCAGATTCACTGAAAGGCGAATGGGATGATCCCGGTGGATTCATCATATATGTACCGGCAGAAAAGTCGCCCGTTTCGTCGCTGAAAACCCCGTCCAAAACAAGTATTTCCTCACCCAAGCCATGGGTGTGCTTTTCAAATTTGGATCCCGGTTGATAGCGAACGATAGAGGTGGCTTTTGCCACCTCGCCACCTAGGCGCTCCAGCATTCGCCTCTCCACCCCTGATTCGGGACTGGCAATCCATGTCAAGTCGTGGTGATTGATGACGACTCTAAGGCTGTCATCAGGGTTGATGTTCATATTTACTTCTTTTGATTTTTGAATTCATTGCAAAGCATAGCAAGTTAATTTTTTGCAGGCGCAGACGACAAAACCCCTGCTATCGCTAGCAGGGGTTCAATTTGGTGGGCCCACCTGGACTCGAACCAGAGACCTAAGGATTATGAGCAGCCTCAATAAATAAAACCTATTACAAATCAATAGGTTACAAGCGACCTGAAGTGGTGTCGAAGCAAATGTGGAAGCAACAAATTACTGATCACGTTATGACAACCAAGCCTTCCACCAACCAACATTTTTTCATTTGCGTATTTCAGATCCTCTAAAGATGGATTTCCTTTGTATGCAACAGCAAGAAACGCAATTCGTGCAATTTGTATAGCTGACATGGGCTTGGCGTTGACCCTATTGACAATTTTTAGTCACAACCTTAATGTAGGAATAGAGTTCCACTAAAGGGTTTTAATAATGAATCAATCGGGTTCAAGACGGGCCTTGCTTGTCCTGGAGCACCTTACAGAGCACCCGGATGGTCAGGGTCTAACGGATATTTGCGACGATCTTTCCCTGCCTAAAAGCATTGGCCACAGATTACTTGCCTTGTTGATCGAGTCTGGTTATGTGGTGCAGCACCACCAGACTGGCCGATATTTTCTGACGCTGAAGCTCACCATGCTGGGATTGCGCCATTACGTTCGCACTGGCCTAGATGATCTTGCACAGCCAATACTGGATAAATTGGCCGCAGAAACTGGCGAGCTGGCACGATTGGCTGTGGTCGAGGGTGAGAAACTTGTATGGGTTGCTAAGGCACAAGGCGCTCGCTCTGGGCTGCGCTACGACCCTAGGCAGGATCAAGATACGGGCCACGATGTCATTCTCCATGCAACGGCAACAGGTAAAGCTTGGCTTGCAACACTTCCTGAAAAACAAGCTTTGAGCATGGTTGGTGACTTCAAAATGCACACCCCATCCCTTTATGGGCACAACGTCGCGAAAAATTTAGAGACCTTGAAAAAGATGTTGCAAACAACTCGGGTTCAGGGCTTTGGTATTGCCCTTGACGAGGGCGAGCCCGGTACGGCAGCTGTTGCGGTTGTAGTTGTAGATGATTCTGCAATGGGTTCAGGTGCCGCTGTAGGAACTCTCAGCCTAGCAGGTCCGATGATGCGTTTTGGTGAGGAACGCAGGAAGTTTTTTTCAGATCGCCTGGCTAAGGCAGCCAAGGAACTTGGCAACATCTGGCCTTTGCGAAATCACGGTGGTACCAAGCAACCGAGCGCAAGCATGGCGGATAAAGCTTTTGCGGAACAGCCTAAGAAAAACCATGACACAAGACTCACTTCCGTCATATGAAGGGCCGCTGGAACTTTCCAGCGCACTTTCAAAGTTTAATCTACTGCCCTTCAGCGAGGCAGATTTCACCAAAGACGGACCACGTGCCGATGCAGAATATCGCGATCTTGGACTTGATCAAGCTACTAACGGCCGCATTGGTGCAAAGCATATTCGCGCCCTGAAGCCCTTTGACCAGGAAACCGGTTGGCACTGGCACGATATGACAGGACATTTTGTTTACATATTGAAGGGCTGGATCAGTTTTCGTTATGAGGGCATTGCCGATTTAGTAACCGTCCACATTGGGGGCTGTTTGTGCCAGCCTGCTGGTGTGCCCCACAACGTGGTTGCGAGATCGGATGATCTGGAGTTGATTGAAATCAATTTGCCAGCGCAATTCGGAACATTTGATCTGACGTCTATTTCACAGCAACAGCTAAAGGCAGTAACAAAGTGAGTCGTAACCAAGCCCATAAAAGTGCCTTTTCTGTGTCCCAGCGATTAGTCCGGCGCTGGCTTGGCGTACTCGCAATGTTTGTGGCCATCTTCTTAATTTGGGAATTTACTGCAAAGCTCTTGGGTATTAAGGAATATCTGTTGCCGCCTCCCAGCAAAATTTGGTCGGAATTCAACAAGCGACAAAGTACAGTGATGAGTGGGGCTTGGATCACCTCCGTTGAGATCATTGGCGGATATCTTTTAGCGGTCGCTGTCAGCATCCCTTTGGCGATGGCCATAGCATATTCACGATTCGTAGAAAACACCATTTATCCGGTGATCGTTTTTCTGCAAATCATCCCGAAGATTGCAATAGCACCGCTCTTCATCATCTGGCTAGGTTTCGGCTTGATGCCCAAGTTGCTGATTGTTTTTCTACTTTGCTTTTTCCCAATTGTTGTTTCAAGTGTTGCCGGCTTCAAATCCGTTGATCCGGATGTCATGGATTTCGCACGATCTACAGGCGCTAGTCCTACTCGAATGTTCTTCAAAATTCGTTTGCCCCAAGCATTGCCTGAGATCTTCACTGGTTTAAAGATTGGCGCTGCTCTTTCGGCCACAGCTGCAGTGGTTGCTGAATTCGTTGCTTCCGATCGCGGCCTAGGCTACTTGCTTCAGCAATACAACGGTCAATTGGAGACCCCTATGGTCTTCGCCATCATCGTGCTGTTGAGCCTGATTGGGCTTGCAATTTATTATTTTGTTGAACTCATTGAACGCTTGGTCATTCCTTGGCATGTGGCGCAGCGTCCAACGGAGATGACGGGGCTTTGATAATTTTTTCGAATAACTTTACAAAGGAGATAACCATGACAGTGTTACGCAAACTCGGGAAAATACTCTTCGGTCTGGCCATTGCTCTGCCGTTGATCACTGGCACTCAGGCCCTGGCTCAGGACAACGTTTCGTTGCGCCTGAACTGGTATTTGGGCGGGCTACATGTGCCTTTCTATTTTGGGGTTGAAAAAGGCTTTTATAAACAAGAAGGCATTAATCTCACCATCAATGAGGGAAGAGGCTCTGCCAATACCGTACAGGTCGTCGGTGCTGGCACCGATACCTTTGGCCTTGCGGACAGTTCCAGCATCATCAACTTGATCTCCAAAGGCGGCGAGATCAAGTCAGTCATGAATATCCTGAGCTCTACCGGCTTTTCAGTCGTCTCCGCTGCATCCGCAGGCATCCGCATGCCCAAGGACATAGAAGGAAAGACCCTTGCTGTCTCTCCAGGTGATCCTATCCGTGGCTTGCTTGAAGCCTTGGCGGCATACAACAAGGTTGACATCAGCAAAGTCAAGTTTGTGCAGGTTGATCCAGCAGCAAAGGTTGTGACCGTTCTTGAAAAACGCGCAGACGGCCTGTTGGGTGGTGCAGATGACCAGTTTTTCTTACTTAAATACCGCGGTGTTGAGCCCCATGCCCTTCGATTTGCCGATCACGGTGCAAATATTGTTGGGATGGCAATTTTCACAGGCAACAACACCATCAAGACCAATCCAGATCTTGTTCGGCGGTTTGTTAAAGCCACCAAGCGTGCTTGGGAGGAGGCTAAGAAAAACCCCGACGCTGCCGTAGATGTTGCAATGAAAGTTAAGCCGGACCTCAATCGCCAATCGACTAAAGATCAAATGTTGGTTGACTTTGAATTGCTTGATTCAATGAATGTCAAGGGACAGATCGGATTTGGTCATGAAAAGGATTGGACGCAAACCATCGATTTGCTCAAAAAATATCGTGGCCTTGAGACTCAACAAACCTGGACTGCATTTCACACCAACGAATTCCTGCCCAAATAGGAATTCCGCCGTGAAGTCTCAGAACCTTCAACCTGCCCCTGGGGCAGAGCTTCTCATGCAGCGCAGTGAAGCGGGTGTGCCGGTGCTTATTTCGGGCGTCAGCAAAACCTTTCACCGTGCAGAGATGCAGACACAAGCGCTTGGGCATGTGGACCTTGCCGTAAAACCTGGCGAATTCGTGGCCGTTGTCGGCCCGTCTGGTTGCGGCAAGTCAACCCTACTCAAGATCATCGCGGGTCTACTAGGGCCCAGTGAAGGGAAGATTGAGATTGCAGGCAATGTGATATCGGGCCCGCACACCGACCTCGGTATCGTTTTCCAAAGCCCAGTTCTTTTGGATTGGCGAAATGTGCTCGATAACGTTTTGGTTCAAATTGACTTGCGAGGCGGCGATCCTGATGCTTACCGCGAGAGAGCGATGATGCTGCTTGCCAAGGTTGGCCTGGCCGGATTTGAAAATCGCATGCCCAGAGAACTCTCTGGTGGCATGCGTCAACGTGCAGCCATCGTGCGGGCGTTGATTCACACGCCCCCGCTTTTGATGATGGACGAACCTTTTGGTGCGCTAGATGCTTTAACTCGGGAGCAAATGCGAATCGATCTTGAGAAGCTCTGGTTGGACCGAGGTCAGACCACGTTTTTTATCACGCATGGTATTTCTGAAGCAGTTGCACTGGCAGATCGTGTGGTGGTCATGACGCCTCGTCCCGGTCGAATAGAGCGCATTATCGACATTGATTTACCGCGCCCTCGCAACAAGGCGGTTATTAACAGTCCACGGTTTACAGAGTACTGCGATGAGATCACTGAGTGCTTCATGAGGCACGGTGTTATTCAATATTAAGGAACGTCAATGCTACAGCGACCGCTCAGAGGTGTGATAGCCGCTCCCTATTTGCCGATGAAGCCCGATGCGGAAATCGATTGGCCTGGCCTTGAGAGATACATGGATTGGCTTGCCATTCAAAACCCAGCAGGTATCGCTATGAACATGGATGCCTCTGAGGTCATCGCATTGACTGAGGATGAGCAAGAGCAGGTGATTCGTGTTTGTATTGATGTTCTTAAAGGGCGTGTGCCTTTCCTTTCTGGTATCGTTTCAGGCTCCACGCGCAGCGCTGCAGCAAAGGCTGAGCGCTATGCGAAATTGGGTGTTGAGGGGTTCCCCGTGTTTCCCCCTTTTCCTACTTTCTCGGGCGCACCAGTTCCCAGTGAAATGATCTACCAGTACCACAAGGCAATTGCCGATGCAGCGCACCTGCCCATCATCTGCTTTCAGTTCCCGAAAGGTTGGGGGCCTGATTATTCTCCTGATATTCTGCGGCGAGTGGCGGAAATTCCTGAGGTGGTTGCCATCAAGGAGGCCTCTTTTGATGTTGCACAAACTCTTTCAACCATTGAAGTGGCGGCCACGTTGCCGCGCCGCATTGGTGTATTGACAGGCAGCGATACATTCATCTTTGAAGCCATGATGATGGGCTGCAATGGCGCGTTGATTGGTTTTGCAGGCACATTCACACGTGAACTTGTTGAAATGAATGAGGGCGTTCAAAGTGGTGATATTGCCAAGGCCCGTGCCATATGGCGCAAGCTCGGCCCCATTGCCAGATATTGCTGGCGTGCACCCATCAGAGACTTTCGACCCAGAATGAAAGAGGTGCTGCGCTTGCAAGGCTTGATTGACTGTGCTGCTGTGCGTGAACCTCAACTTGGCATTGACGACGCCGAACGCGCACATATTCGGCGTCTGATGATCGACAACGGACTTTTGACATGAGCGGCGCAGTGGCAATTTGGCATGACATAGCGCCCGAAGGCATGGCCGAGTTTTATGCTTGGCATGGCGAGGAGCACATGCCAGAACGAGTCTCTATTCCTGGCTTTAACTGTGGGCGACGTTTCATCGCCAGACAAGCTGATTTGCAATTTTTTAATCTATACGAAACCGAGTCACCGGAGGTCGTGCGTGGTTCTGACTACAAGTCACGACTAGACAACCCAACACCACGGACGCTTTCTGCGGTTCGACATTTTCGTAATGTTGCTCGGTCATTGTGTCGAGTCTTGGTCAAACACGAAGTGTGCGAATCAGGCGTGGGGCAAGGAGGGCTGATAGCAACTTTTCGTTATGACATTGGTGAAGTGGAAGAAGCCTCGCACTTAGATATTTTTCAGAAAACCATCGTCCCTGCAATTGCAGGTAGCAAAGGGATTTGCTCTGTTCGTCTGCTAGTTGCTGATCGTGTTGCTAGCGGGTATGTAAACGCAGAGCAACGCGCACGAGGCGTTGCCAATTTGGTGCCGCCCATTGTATTGATGGTCGAAGGATGGGCTGATGAGGATAATTTTTCTAGATTACTAAAAAACAATTTAGCGCCTCAGACTTTGGTGCAGCATGGATTGACTGGTAGTTCGACCCTTGGAATCTATGCGCATCAATTGACAATTCTGCGTATCCCATAGAGAAATTTCTCAATAATTTCTATAATGCGTTGTCGATGGGACACCGTTCGAACAGTACTTTTGCACGCGCTGAGATTATCAAGTTAGCCAAAATTGGCCTATATTGCTGGGCGCCAATTCCGAGACCAGTTGATAGCGGCCAAAAACACTTGGGATTTGTTCTGCGTTGAGTGAACAGGAAATACGCAGTTTCACTCGAAAAAACTACTTTTAAATGCGTGCATTTGCAGGTAAAAGGCATGAAAAAAGCGACTCGAATAAGTCGCTTTTTAAGTGGTGGGCCCACCAGGACTTGAACCTGGGACCAAAGGATTATGAGTCCTCTGCTCTAACCAACTGAGCTA
>RFXS01000027.1 GCA_009921465.1 Betaproteobacteria bacterium | reverse complement strand
AGGCGTGTAATTCGCCATTACTAACTTGATTTTTTTAATGCTGTGAAAAAGGGGCTGCTCGAGCCCCTTTTGGCAAACGCCTGTGCTTGGGCAAATCAGGCTGGTGAAGCCTCATCGACCTCGACAAATTCATCGCTGCCTTCGCCAACGGCCTTGACAATGTCGTTCACGGCATTGGCACGACCATCCAAAATGGCATCGGCAATCCCTCGGGCATACAAAATGACCGCCTTGGACGAATCATCATTGCCAGGAATGACATAGTCAATTCCCTCGGGAGAATGGTTGGTGTCCACCACGCCAATCAAGGGGATGCCCAGCTTTTTGGCCTCTGCAATGGCAATTTTGTGAAAGCCAACGTCAATCACAAAGATGGCATCGGGCAGCGTGGCCATGTCTTGAATGCCGCCAATGTCTTTTTCAAGCTTGTCCAACTCACGGGCAAACATCAGCTGCTCTTTTTTGCTCATTGCATCCAAGCCCAGTTCTTGCTGAGCCTTCATGTCCTTGAGCCGCTTGATCGATGTTTTGACGGTCTTGAAATTGGTCAACATGCCCCCCAGCCATCGCTGGTCAACATAGGGAACACCGGCCCGCTTGGCCTCTTGCGCCACGGTGTCGCGCGCTTGGCGTTTGGTGCCAACCATCAAAATGGTGCCGCGATTGGAAGCCAGTTGACGCACAAACTTGGTCGCTTCCTGAAACAGGGGCAGCGTTTTTTCCAAGTTGATGATGTGAATTTTGTTGCGATGCCCAAAAATGAAGGGAGACATTTTGGGGTTCCAGAAGCGGGTTTGGTGTCCAAAGTGGACGCCAGCTTCCAGCATTTCGCGCATGGTGACAGACATGGTATTTCTCCAAAGGTTGGGTCTAAAATCCAGCCCTTCATTGATCCACTTGCAAAAGCCGATCAACACCTTGTGGGGGCTGGTTTGGGATTGATTCATCATTCGCAAGCACACTGTCCCTGCTCTGACAAAACCCAATGATTCTAACACACCCAAGCACCACCACCCAGCCCCTGCCTGACCGGGAAGTCTTATGAAGATCGCCGTCATTGGCGCAGGCATTGTGGGTGTCTGCAGCGCCTACGAACTGGCCCGCCAAGGCCATGCCGTGACCGTTTTTGAACGTCATGGCAGCGTGGGTGAAGAGACCAGTTTCGCCAATGCAGGGGTGGTCGCACCGAGCTACGTCACGCCCTGGGCTGCACCAGGAATGCCCTGGAAAGTGTTGCAGCACCTGCTTGGGCGACATGCCCCCGTTCGCTTGGGCTGGCCCAGCGGGGCCGACCTGCGATGGATGGCATCTTGGCTCAAAGCATGCCGCAGTGCCAATTACATGACCAACCGTGAGCGGATGCAAAGATTGGCCTTCTACAGTCGCGAACAACTGCACAACACCGTCGCACGCGAACGCCTTGAATTTGACCGCTCTGAGGGCTACATGGTTTTGCTGCGCAGCGCCAAAGACCTGGATCTGGCCCAAAAAAATCTGGATTTCTTACGTGATGCGGGCGTGACCCACAAGCTGCTCGATCCCCCACAAGCCTTGGCAATAGAACCCGCTCTGAACCCTGAAACCCCATTGCACGCTGCCATTCATTTGCCACAAGACGAGGTGGGCAATTGCCGCCAATTTGCATTGCTCATCAAGCAACAAGCCGAAGACATGGGGGTGCGATTTGCTTTTAACACCACGCTTTTGCCCCTTTCACGCCATCAACCTTTGAGCTTGCAGGTCAAGGGCAGTCGCACTGAACTGCCCTTCGATGCAGTGGTGGTCAGTGCAGGCGTTGCCAGCCTGCCCTTGGTGCAGCCTTTGGGCTTGCACTTGCCCATGATTGCCGTGCACGGCTACTCGGTCACCGCAGCCATACGCAACCACTTGGATGCGCCACGCAGTGGCTTGATGGACGAACGCTACAAAGTTTCCATTTCGCGCTTGGGCCAACGCATCCGGGTCGCTGGTAGCGCCGAGATTGGTGGATCAACCCAGCGCCACCACCCTGGTGCCTTGCGAACCCTTTACAAAGTGCTGAGCGACTGGTTCCCCGGTGGCGCAAAAATTTCCGATAGCTTACAGATTTGGAAAGGCGCTCGCCCCATGATGCCCGACGGCCCCCCCATCCTTGGGGCCAGTGGCATACCCGGGGTCTGGCTCAACGTAGGACACGGCTCCAGCGGTTGGGCATTGGCCAATGGCAGTGCCAAGGTGCTGTGCGATTTGATCAGCGGGCGTCAACCTGATATTGACATCAGCGGGCTGGGCATCGATCGGCTGCGGCGTTGAACCCTTGACGACCCAACACCCATGCAACGCATCAACCATTTGACCCAATGGCCTTTGCATGGGGTTACAAAAACACGGGCCATTGAAGCGCAAGCCCAAAGCAGCCAACCTCAGCCCAGTTTGATGCAACGCGCGGGTCTTTCCGTGGCCCAATTGGCCATGGCCTGGGCGCCTCATGCCCAACACATTTGGGTCGCCTGTGGTCCCGGTAACAACGGCGGTGACGGCTTGATCGCTGCGCTGCACTTGCACAACCGAGGCAAGTCTGTTTGGCTGACCCATCAAAGGGGTGAGCGCATTCCAGCCGATGCGCTTGCAGCATTGAAACAAGTTGAAAAAGCAGGCATCCCCATCCATGACCACCCACCCAGCGATTGGGACCTGGGAATCGATGCGCTTTTGGGGCTCGGTCAAGGGCGCGCGCCGCAAGGCCATTTGCAAACCCAGTTGCAGTTGTTGCGCCGCTCTGTTTGCCCATTGCTGTGCGTGGACATTCCCACCGGTTTGATGGCGGACAACGGGGTTTGGTTGGACCCGCAACTTGGGCCACAGCGCATCGGACCGCTGGCGACCTTGTGCTTGCTGACCCTCAAACCAGGTTTATTTACCCACCAAGGCAAAGATGCTGCAGGAGAAATGTGGCTCGATGATTTGGATTGCCATGCAACGTCTATTCAAGAAGCCGACGCCTGGCTGATCGCCCCCCAGCGCCTTGCCCCCAAAGCCCATGAAAGCCACAAAGGAAGCCACGGGCAAGTGCTGGCGCTCGGTGGCGCGCCGGGCATGACCGGTGCGGCCATATTGACGGCACTGGCTGCCTTGCATGCCGGCGCGGGCAAGGTGCATTTGGGCCTGCTCAGCAGCAGCGCCATTGCTTGCGCGCAAGCCCAATACCCCAGCCTGATGACGATGGATCCCGAACAAGCCGCTCGATTTGATGGTACTGTGGTGTGTGGTTGCGGCGGTGGCCAAGTGATTCGCAAACACTTAGCCCCGGTGCTGTCGCGCGCCAAGAAATTGGTGCTCGACGCAGATGCCCTCAATGCCATTGCCCAAGACACCTCTTTGCAAACCTTGTTGTCGCGCAGAGCGTCCTCAGGCTTGGAGACGGTTCTCACACCCCACCCCTTGGAAGCTGCACGACTGTTGGGTTGCAGTGTGGCGCAGGTCCAGAGTGATCGCTTGGCCGCAGCGAATCAATTGGCCCAGCGCTGGGCTTGCGTGGTGGTCCTCAAAGGTGCCGGCACGGTGATTGCCGCACCCTCGGAAACCGCATCCATCAACCCCACAGGACACCCTCGTTTGGCAAGCGCTGGCACGGGTGATGTTCTGGCTGGACTTTTGGGCGCGGCCATGGCGCGGGGACTGCCCGCATCAAAGGCAGCGCAATTGGCCGTGTTTCAACATGGGTTGGCAGCTGACCACTGGCCCAGCGATCTCTCTTTTTGCTCAGAGGAATTGGCCAAGGCCGTGCGCTTGTGACGCTTGTTTGATCTGGTCAGCGCAAAATTTAGCCGCGACCAGCAAACGGCATTTTGGTCGCCATGATGGTTTGAAACATCACATTGGCTTCGAGCGGCAGATTGGCCATGTGCAACACAGCCTGCCCCACCAAATTGACGTCCATCAAAGGCTCCACCGCAATTTGGCCATTGGCCTGCAAGATGCCCGTGGCCATGCGCATGGCCATATCGGTGCCCGCATTGCCCACGTCGATTTGGCCCACGGCAATGTTGTACTTGCGGCCATCGAGCGATGCGGTTTTGGTCAAGCCCTTGACCGCATGCTTGGTGGCGGTGTAGGCAATGGAATTGGGTCGCGGCGTGGTGGCTGAAATGGACCCGTTGTTGATGATCCGACCTCCTTGCGGCGACTGCGATTTCATCACCATGAAGGCCTGTTGAATGCAATAAAACATGCCATTGAGGTTGATGTCCACCACCTGCTTCCACTGCTCAATGGTCAACTCTTCCAAGGGAACACCAGGCGCGCCCACGCCAGCATTGTTGAACAGCACATCCACACGTCCCCACTTTTGAACGGTCGCCGCAAACATGGCTTTCACAGACGCTGGATCGGCCACGTCGGTGGGCACAACCAATGTTTGATCGGGTTTGCCACCCAACTCTGTGACCACGCTGTGCAGCGGTTCAGGGCGGCGTCCGGCCAATGTGACACGGTATCCCGCACCCAACAGGGCCTGGACCGTGGCCTTGCCGATGCCCGAACCGGCACCGGTGATGATTGCGATTTTGGGGCTGCTCATTTGATCGTCCTCTGAAGATGGGTCAATGGATGGGGGTCAGCGCTTTTTGCGCCCCTTGCCTTTGGCCACTGCTTTTTTCACAGCAGCCTTGAGTGCTTGGATGGGCGATTTTGCCGCACGCTGCGGGTCACTGGCTTTGCCCAGGCCTTTGCCACTGCGCTTGCCCCGCGATGGCGGGGGAACGCTCAGGCCTGAAACACCGACCCCCTTGGAGGTCAAAGGCGTGCCTTCTGTGACCAAGCGAAAGTCAATTTTCCGCCCATCCAAATCCACCCGGCTGACTTGGATGCGGACCCGCGTGCCAATGGAAAACCGAATCCCTGTGCGTTCACCGCGCAACTCTTGGCGAACCTCATCCAAGCGGAAAAAGTCACCCCCAAGCTCGGTGATGTGAACCAAGCCCTCGACATACAAGTTGTCCAACGTGACGAACAAGCCAAAGCCAGTCACAGCAGTGACCACGCCACCGTATTCTTCTCCCAGGTGTTCGCGCATGAACTTGCACTTGAGCCAGGCCTCGACATCACGGCTGGCCTCATCTGCGCGCCGTTCAAAAGCGCTGCAATGCAGTCCGGCCGCCTCCCAGCCGCTGGCATCGGGCCCGGCGGCAACTGGTTTGACCACCTTGGCCACAGCACCAGGTGCTGGTTTTCTGGCCAGCTTCATGCGTCCCGCGGGCTCTGTAGGCCGCACTGGTAATTTGTAGGTTTTCTTGGCCAAGATGGCTTTGATGACCCGGTGCACCAATAAATCCGGGTAGCGGCGAATGGGGCTGGTGAAGTGGGTGTAGGCCTCAAACGCCAACCCAAAATGGCCGCTGTTGGTCGGTGTGTAAATGGCCTGCTGCATCGAGCGCAACAACATGCTGTGGATTTGCTGAGCGTCGGGCCGCTCTTTGGTGGCCTCGGCAATCGCTTGGTATTGCGCAGGGCTGGGGTTGTCGGTGATGGACAGGCCCAGGCCCAAGGCCTTGAGGTAATTGGCCAGGGTTTCTCGTTTTTCTGGGGTTGGCCCCTCATGCACCCTGAATAACGCAGGGTGCTTGCTTTGCAAAATGAAGTCGGCGCTGCACACATTGGCGGCCAGCATGGCCTCTTCAATCAACCGGTGGGCATCGGTGCGCACGCGGGGAACGATTTTTTCAAT
This sequence comes from Betaproteobacteria bacterium, assembly GCA_009921465.1. Classification (GTDB taxonomy): domain Bacteria; phylum Pseudomonadota; class Gammaproteobacteria; order Burkholderiales; family Burkholderiaceae_C; genus Limnohabitans. The sequence goes on along the minus strand of RFXS01000027.1, from coordinate 13,555 downwards.
GCGCCCACTGTCATCGCACACAATTTGCGTCTCGGTGGTTTCAAAATCGACCGCACCACGGACATGTCTGGCTTGGAGCAATGCGCGGTACACATCGTGCAGATGCTCCAAATCACTGATCCGCTGCGGGTGTCGCGCCGCCTCTGGCCCACGGGCGTTGGACAAAATGGCCGCCACCTCGGTGTATGTCATGCGCGCATGGCTGCGCATCACGGCGGGATAAAACTGATAGGCATGGACTTCACCAGCGGCGTTGACAAGCATGTCACACACCATGCACAAACGCTCGACCTCTGGGTTGAGCGAGCACAGGCCATTGGAGAGCTTTTCCGGCAACATGGGAATCACGCGGCGTGGAAAGTACACGCTGGTGGCACGCTCGTAGGCGTCCACATCAATGACACCGCCAGACTCCACGTAGTGGCTGACATCGGCAATGGCCACCAACAAGCGCCACCCTTTGCCGCGCCCCACCCTTGAAGGCTCGCAATAAACAGCGTCATCAAAGTCGCGCGCATCTTCGCCATCAATGGTGACCAATGGCACATCGGTCAAATCGACACGGTCTTTTTTATCCTGTGGCCGAACCTTGTCAGGCAAACTGCGCGTCAAGTCCAAGCAAGGGGGTGAGAACTCGTGCGGCACACCATACTTTCGCACAGCGATTTCAATCTCCATCCCGGGGTCATCGAGTTCACCCAGCACTTCCTTGATGCGGCCCACTGGTTGCCCGTACAAACTGGGCAACTCGGTCAACTCGACCACCACCACCTGGCCCACCTTGGCTTGCCCGGTTGCCGTTTTGGGAATCAAGACATCTTGACCATAGCGTTTGTCTTCGGGTGCCACCAACCAAATGCCGCCTTCTTGCAACAATCGACCGATGATCGGCTGCGGTGGACGTTCAATGATCTCTACCACCCGCCCTTCGGGCCGCCCCTTGCGATCGAGTCGCAACACGCGCACCTTGACCCGGTCCAAATGCAGCACAGCGCGCATTTCATTGGGTGCCAAAAATATGTCCGCAGCACCATCATCGCGCCGCACAAAACCATGTCCGTCGCGGTGACCCAACACGGTGCCTTCGATTTCTTCCAGCAAACCTGCGCTGGGGTGACTGAATTGTTTGATAGAATTTCTCTCTTTCCTGAAATGCCCAGGTGGCGGAATTGGTAGACGCACTAGTTTCAGGGCTTTCTCATGCAGCTGTTTTCGTTTGGAATCACGACTTTATATGGCTTGCGCCACCAGATCGTGCCCTTGTGTATCTACGATGTGCACCGAAGTGAATTCTCCCACACGCATGGTTTTGCTGGCTTTTTCAGGCGGCAATATGCGCACCACACCATCAATTTCCGGTGCATCGGCATAGGTGCGCGCAATCGCACCCTTGCGACCTAAGCCAGGTGCCGAGTCCACCAAGACCTGCATGCGCGCACCCACGCGCTGACGCAGTTTGTCAACCGATACGGCCTCTGCCACCGCCATGAAACGGGCGCGGCGTTCTTCACGAACCTCTGGTGCCAGCATGCCTGGAATGTCATTGGCAGCGGCACCAGACACCGGGCTGTAAGCGAAGCACCCTGCCCGATCGATCTGAGCGGCGCGTATAAAAGCCAGCAAATCTTCAAATTCAGCTTCTGTCTCGCCAGGAAACCCCGCAATGAAGGTGCTGCGCACCACCAATTCAGGGCAGACCTCGCGCCAGCGCTGCAACCGCTCCAGGTTACGCTCGCCGCTGGCTGGGCGCTTCATGCGACGCAATACATCCGGGTGGCTGTGCTGAAAGGGCACATCCAGGTAAGGCAAGATGCGCCCCGTGGCCATCAAAGGCAAGATTTGGTCCACGCTCGGATAAGGGTAGACATAGTGCAAGCGCACCCAAGCCCCGTGCTCTTGGGCCACATCGGCCAAGGCCGAGACCAATTCAAGCAAACGGGTTTTGATCGGCTGTCCATTCCAAAAGCCCATTCGGTATGACACGTCCACACCATAGGCAGAAGTGTCTTGGCTGATGACCAATAACTCCTTGACACCCCCCTCAAACAAGGCCCGCGCTTCGTTGAGCACATCGCCAATGGGCCTGGAGACCAAATCCCCGCGCATCGAAGGAATGATGCAAAAGGTACAACGATGGTTGCAGCCTTCGCTGATTTTCAAATACGCATAGTGCCTGGGTGTGAGCTTGATTCCAGCCACCCCCATGGGGACAGGCATCAAATCCACAAAAGGGTCATGCGGTTTGGGCAAGTGCAAATGCACGGCGTCCATCACCTCTTGGGTGGCGTGCGGGCCAGTGACGGCCAGCACACGGGGGTGCACATTTCGCACCAAATTGCCCCCCTGTTCGTCATCGCGCGCACCCAGGCAGCCCGTGACGATGACTTTGCCATGGGCCGCCAAAGCTTCGCCAATGGTGTCGAGGCTTTCTTTGACAGCGTCATCAATGAAGCCGCAGGTGTTGACGATCACCAAATCCGCACCTTCAAAAGACTTGGACGTTTGGTAACCCTCGGCGCTGAGTTGGGTCAAGATGAGCTCAGAGTCGGTCAATGCCTTGGGGCAACCCAGGCTGACAAAACCCACTTTGGGCGGTGCTGCACGGGGGGCCGCTGGGGCCAGTGTTTCAAGCGATGTCATGCGGGTATTGTCCCCGTTAATCGCCCACCGCGTGAATCAGGTTTTCAAACCCATTGCAGCGAGCATTTGCTCGGTGTGGCGCCGCATGTGGTCTTGCATTTGATCTTGCATCTGGGCCATGGTTTTTTGCGATTGCTCGACATAGCCGCTGATCATGTGCTCAACAGCGGGGGCCTGAAGCCCCGCAAAAGGCTGCCCGGTGTTGGCCCTCAGGGGTGAAACATGTGCGTTGTATTGCCCCATCATGTCTTTGAGCATGTGCATATTTTTTTCAATGAACGTACCCATGTGGGTTTGCATGGTGTGCCCATAAAACCGAATCATGTCGGCCAACGCTTTTTCGGTGAACAACGGTGATCCACAGGCCTCTTCTTCCAATATGATCTGCAACAAAATGCTGCGGGTGAGGTCTTCACTGTTTTTGGCGTCCACCACTTGAATCGGCACGCCATCTATCACCCATTGCTTGATTTCTGCCAGGGTGATGTAAGACGATGAGGCGCTGTCATACAGGCGTCGATTGGGATATTTTTTGATCACCCGGGTGGATGAAGCATCTGCCGCATTGGGCTGAGGGGATTTTTTGACCATCAAGCCACTCTCTTGAAACGATGATTTTTTTGAAGGGGGTGCTGATCATTCTAGGAATGACCCCCATCAATCACATACAGGTTTTCCCGGGGGATTGATCACATTGAAATCAACGCGACCCCATCCAAAGGTTGAGAATTGGCGCTCAGGTGCATAACCCAGGCTGGCTGTTGGGTGCTGAACATATTGAATGTTTGACCGAACATGCGACGTAACGCTTCCTGGCGAAGCGATGAAATTTTGGTAGGCGCGATTGGACTCGAACCAACGACCCCCACCATGTCAAGGTGGTGCTCTAACCAGCTGAGCTACGCGCCTAAAGATTCGAAGGGGCGGATTCTATCAGCATTCCTTCACAGCGCAGGCTCAGTGCAACCCAACACCCCCACGACACCGGCCATACCCCACTTGCCAACGGTGCGAAAGCCGATTAAAAATGAGTTGTTTATTACTAAATATATTCAATGCCACATTTGCCCTGCGTGAATGCATCAACCCAACAAGGCTTGGGGCTGACCGAGGCTTTGTGTGTGCTGGCCTTATCCGCCATTGGCGCGGTTTGGGGACTGTCATCGTGGCAATTGGGCCTGCAAAAGGCCAAGGTTCAAGCGGCGCGCGAAGGTTTTGTCAATAGCCTGCAATGGGCGCGCATACAGGCCATCGCCCAAGGCGTGGATTTGCTGTTGGTCCGCACCACCGATTGCGCAAGTTTGGGAAATCAAGCCAGCGATTGGCGTTGCGGGTGGCGCGTCACCACCATCGATGACAAAACCTTGGCCCAGCACCGCTTGCCCGAAGGTGTCGCCATGTTGCACAACCTGCGCACCGACAAACTGAGCATCAATCGCCGTGGAGAGCCTGGCACCGTGGGCGACAGCTTTGTGTTCAGGCCCCAAGGTGATGCACGCAGCCAATCGGCCACCACCGTTTGCATCAGCGCAGCTGGTCGGGTGCGGTTTCAAGCAGGTGATAAATGCAGCAGCCCATGAACCAACCCAAGCGCCACGCCATCAGCGCCGGCTGGGGATTGCTGGAGGCATTGGCCGCATTGAGCGTGCTGTCTTTGGGTGTGTTGGGATTGCTGTGGATGCAAGGCAAAAGCGTTTTGATGTGGCGCACCCAGCATGCGGGCGAACAAGCCGTTTGGCTGGCCCAAGACATGGCCGAGCGCGTGCGCGCCAATCGATCCCAATTGAACCTTTACCGATTAAGTTGGGGCCAAGCACCTGCCGCCGTGGACTGCAGCTCCCAAGCATGCACACTGGCTCAATGGGCTTTGTCTGATCTCTATGCATGGACCCTGGAAGTGCAGGCCCGCTTGCCTGGGGCACAAACCCAGCTGTGGATCTCACCCTCTGACCCTCAATACCTGGGCATTGCCTTGGCGTGGCGCGAGACAGACAAATCCGTTGCTGAAATGGGAGCGCTGGCCCCAGGCTTGGTCTGTCCTGACCAGCACCGGTGTTTTTTCGTGCATGTTCGCCCATGAAAACCAAACACCTTGCGATTCCCAGCGTCATGCCATCCTGTGGGTATGAGCAGCGCCAGCGGGGACTGAGCATGGCGGACTGGCTGGTTGGTCAAGCACTGGCAGCCATGGTGGTGTTGGCTGCATTGAGCGCTTGGGGCTTGGCGCAGCAAAACCATGCATTGGCCCAAGAGGGCATGCAACATGCCCAACAAATGACTTGGATTTGGCGTACCCTTGGCCAACACATCCGACAAGCCGGCGCTGCCCAAGCACTTCAACCCAGTGGTGGCGGGGTCGCTTTGTCAAGGCCAGTGGTGGCTTGGACCGCCACAGAAGGGGCAGGCACTGGGGCCGACAGTTTGACCACTTGGCACCTGCGCCGCGCAGAGGGACGCGACTGCCAAGGCAATGTCAAAGGCGGCACCGACACGATCCGCAATCGCTTTGCGGTCAACAGCAAGTCCGAACTCACCTGCCTGGATGAGGCCAACCCCACGGCCACCACACAAGCCCTGGTCGAAGGCGTCGAAGACATGCAATTGCGCTACGCCCTGGGCAAGCTCGATGGCATAGGTGTGACCAGCCTGCAATGGGTCACAGCCCAACAGTTGGCAGACCCCAACCAGGTGATCGCCATCGAGGTTTGCATCAGGCGCATGGGAGCACCCGTGTCTCAAGCTTTGCCCAAGGCAGTGAAAGGCTGTCGCGGCGAAGTGCTGCCTGCCGATGGGCGACCCCGCTGGGTTCAAAGACAAGTGTTTGCCTGGCGCCAAGTGGCCAGCGACACGCCATGAAGTCGTGGAGGACCCACCCCAGAGGTTGGGCCTTGCCAACGGTCATGGCAGTGTTGGGGCTGACCGCACTGAGTGCCCTTTCATTGACGCGTGGCCTGTGGTTGCACGCCAGCTTGTTGCGCAGCGATGGCGATGAATGGCGCGCTCGTTTGGCCGCTGAAGCCTTGCTGCGGGACGCTGAACAAGATTTGCAAGCCAGCACCAACTTGAACTCCCAAGACACCCGCCACAGCACGCCAGGGACAGATCCCACACCTTTGCGGCCCTTCATCCCCCAAAAAACTTCGAGTCTGGCGCTGCTCCAAACGGTATTGGCCCCCGGCCTATGCATGGAGGGCATTTGCGCCCCTTTGGCGCTGGAACAAGCCACGGCCACGCAGTGGTTGCAGCGCTTCAACACTGGGGCACGCTACGGACAATTCACCCGCAATGGGGCGATTTGGGACAGCCGCATCAACCCCGTTTTGGCCGACCGCAGCGCCTACTGGCTGGAGGCCTTTGCAAGTGCTGACGCCACCCAAACCATGTTGCTGTGGCGCATCACCGCCCTGGCCCAAGCCACGCCCCAGTCTTCTCCCATTGTCTTGCAAGCCTGGTGGCAAGCGGCCACAGACGCACCCTCTGGCGGGCGAAGATTGAGTTGGCATGAGGTTCTGCCATGAGTCCCAAAACTTGCACCGTTCAAAACCCACAAGATGGCCAGCGTCAAACCATTGACTCGCCCCACCATCGCCCAGGCAGGTTCATTGGGCGTGGGTCCATCCTCAGGCTACAAAACGGTCCCGGCAAACCCACGGGATTGAGCTTGCTCGAATCCTTGTTGGTGCTGGCCATGACGGCCATTGTGTTGAGCTGGGCCGTGCCCCAATACCAATCTCATTTGCGGCGTGGACAACGGCAAGCAGCGAAACTCGGCTTGATGCAAACCGCTCAATGGCTCGAGCGTGCAGCAGCCATCCAGGGAAGTTACCCCACGCCGCAACAAATCCCTGCGGCCTTGCTGCAGGTCCCAGGCAACGCATACCTCATCCAAGTTCAAACCGATGCATCGGCCCACACTTTTGCGCTGCAAGCCGCGCCACAAGCCAGCCAAACACAAGATGTTTGTGGTGTGTTGACGCTCAATCATTTGGGCGAGCAAGGCGCGCAAGGAGCGAGCCTGAGCGCCACCGAGTGTTGGAGCCGCTGATAATCAACCCATGTCTGACACTGACGCTCCATGGATGGCCCAGGCCCTGGGTTTGGCCGAGCAAGCCCTGTACATCACCACGCCCAACCCACGGGTGGGGTGCGTGCTGGTCTCGCCGCTGGGGGATTGCATAGGCCAAGGTCACACCCAAGCGGTCGGCCTGGCGCATGCCGAAGTCATGGCCTTGAACCAGGCCCGTGAATTGGGCCATGACACCCGTGGTGCCACTGCTTATGTGACTTTGGAGCCGTGCAGCCATCACGGCCGCACCCCCCCTTGTTGCGACGCCCTCATCCAGGCCCAATTGGCCCGCGTGGTGGTGAGCATCAGCGACCCCAACCCCTTGGTGGCAGGGCAAGGCATGGCGCGCTTGCGTGCGGCTGGCATTGAGGTGACCCTGGGCGAAGGCCATGATCGGGCGCGCGAGATCAACATCGGTTTTTTCAAGCGCATGCAAACCGGATTGCCCTGGGTGCGTCTGAAAATCGCCGCCTCCATCGACGGGCAAACCAGCCTGAGCAATGGACAGAGCCAATGGATCACCGGCCCTGCAGCCCGTGAAGATGGCCACCACTGGCGGGCCCGTGCCTGCGCGGTTTTGACCGGGGTGGGCACCGTGCTACAAGACAACCCATTGCTGGATGCTCGCTTGGTCAACACGCCGCGCCAGCCCCCTTTGGTGGTGGTCGACAGCCAATGGCAAACCCCCCTGCAAGCCGCCCTGTGGCAGCCTGAACGTGCGCTGTGGATCTGCGGCGCGCAAGCAAACAGTGCGCAGCGCCAAGCATTGGCCCAGCGCGGCGCGCAAACCACGGTGCTGGCCAATCCATCTGGCAAGGTGGACTTGGCCGCGTTATTGGCCGACTTGGGTCAGCGCGGCATCAACGAGTTGCACATCGAGGCTGGCCACAAACTCAACGGGTCATGGCTGCGCGAGGGCTTGGTGGACGAGTTGTTGCTCTATCTGGCCCCCCGCCTGCTCGGGCCCGGCCAGGGCATGGCGAACCTGCCAAGCCTGGAAAGCTTGGACGCAGCCATCCGCCTGCGTTGGGTGGATTGCACACCTGTGGGAGACGACTTGCGCCTCATGGCCAGGGTGCTGCGCTGAACCCTGCGAGAATACGCACATGTTCACCGGAATCATCACCGGCGTGGGTCGCATCGTCGAAGTCCACGACCTGGGTCGCTCTTTACAACACGGCAAGCGCCTGACCTTGGCCGTGCCCGAAGGTTATTTGGCCGATGTGGGTCTGGGAGACAGCATCGCCATCAACGGCGCTTGCATGACGGTGACCGACCTCCAACCCCAATCACACCAGTTTTGCATCGACATATCTGCCGAGTCGCTGGACAAAACCAGCGGCTTGACATCCATGGGTGAGGTCAACCTCGAAAAAGCCCTGCGTGCCAATGACCGCTTGGGTGGCCACCTGGTGTCAGGCCATGTCGATGGATTGGGCCGCGTGGTTCAATTTGAACCGGTGGGCGAGAGTTGGGTTTTGCGCCTGCTTGCCCCCACCGAACTGGGGAAATACCTGGCTTACAAAGGCTCCATTACCGTCAATGGGGTGAGCCTGACCGTCAATCGTGTGACCGATCGCAGCGATGGCTGCGAGATCAGCATCAACCTGATCCCCCACACGGTTCAAAACACCGCCTTGCACCGACTCCAAGTCGGCACCCAAGTCAACCTGGAAATTGATCTGATTGCCCGCTATGTCGAGCGCATGTTGCGCGCCGACGCCAATCTGGCCCCAAACCACCCATGAATGCTGCCTTGAAACCCACCCCCGTATCCCCTGTTGAAGACATCGTGGCCGAATTGCGCGCAGGTCGCATGGTCATTTTGGTTGATGAAGAAGACCGTGAAAACGAAGGCGACCTGGTGCTCGCCGCTGACCACGTGAGCCCAGAGGCCATCAATTTCATGGCCCGCTTTGGCCGAGGCCTGATTTGCCTGACCCTTACCCGCGAACGCTGCCAATACCTGGGCCTACCGCCCATGACCATGCGCAACGGCACCTCCCACGGCACGGCTTTCACCGTGTCCATTGAAGCAGCGCAGGGCGTGTCCACTGGCATCTCAGCGGCAGACCGATCGCGCACCATTCAAGTTGCCGTTGCAGCGCAAAGCCAGGCCCATGATCTGGTGCAACCGGGCCACGTATTTCCCTTGCAAGCCGTCGATGGTGGCGTGCTCATGCGCGCAGGCCACACTGAGGCCGGCTGCGACCTCGCCCGCATGGCCGGATGCAACCCCAGCAGCGTGATTTGCGAGATCATGAAGGACGATGGCACCATGGCGCGCCTGCCCGATCTGCAACTTTTTGCCGCCGAGCACGGCCTGAAAATCGGCACCATTGCCGATCTGATTGAACACCGCAGCAAAACCGAAACCTTGGTCACCCAGGTGGGCAGCCGACCCATGCAGACCAGCCATGGGGTGTTCCAAGCCCACGCTTTTCAAGAGTCCTCCACTGGCGATGTCCACTTGGCCTTGGTGCGCGGGCAGTGGAGCGCACAAACACCGGTGCTGGCGCGGGTGCACGAGCCTTTGTCGGTGTTGGATGCCCTCGAAGTCGGGCGCACCATGCACTCATGGAGCCTGGACGCCGCATTGCAACGCATCGACCAAGAAAATTGTGGTGTGGTGATTTTGCTCAACTGCGGCGAAACAGCTCAGCAATTGCTGGCCCAATTTGATGGCACCGCACGCTCGGCCCATGGCCCAGAGCGCGGCCGCATGGACCTGCGCTCGTATGGCGTGGGCGCACAAATTTTGCGGGAATGCGGCGTGCACCGCATGCGTTTGATGGGCACACCCCGGCGCATGCCCAGCATGGCCGGATATGGCCTGGAGATCACCGGCTACCTGACCCCTGGCGATGGCGCCTGATCTGAAACCCAAGGAGCTGGCATGTTTACCCCACAAAACCACAACAACGACGCCCACCTCAACGGCGCGGGTTTGCGCATTGGCATTGTGCAAGCCCGCTTCAATGCCGATATCACCGATGCGCTGCACTTGGCCTGCGTGAGCGAGTTACACACCATTGAAGTTGCGCCTGACCACATAGAAACCGTGCACGTCCCCGGCGCACTGGAAATCCCCATCGCCTTGCAAGCCTTGGCCGAACGACAAGAATTTGATGCCTTGATCGCATTGGGCTGCATCGTGCGCGGAGAAACCTACCACTTTGAACTGGTGGCCAACGAGTCAGGCGCTGGCGTGAGCCGGGTGGCCTTGGACCACCAACTGCCCATTGCCAACGCCATCTTGACCACCGAGGACATGGCGCAAGCCGTGGCACGCCAGACCGACAAAGGCCGCGACGCTGCACGGGTTGCGGTCGAAATGGCCTTGCTGTTGGAGCGCTTGCGTTGAGCACCTCCACCCGCCCTCCCCGCCAAGTCCGAACGGGTGTGACGCAAACAGGCGCACGCAAGGCCGGCAGCAAAACACCACGCAGCCGTGCGCGCGAGTTTGCCCTGCAAGCGCTGTATCAGGTTCAAGTCGGTGGCAACGAAGTAGCGGCCGTGGACGCCTTCACCCGTGAGTTGGCCGGCTTTCACAAAGCAGACCCGGCCCATTACACCGTGCTGCTTGAAGGATGTGCCCAGCAAAATGCGGCCCTGGATGTGCTCATCACCCCTTTGCTGGACCGGCGCATGCTGGAGATATCGCCCATCGAGCACGCCATCATGTGGATAGGTGCATATGAGTTACAGCACTGCTTGGATGTGCCCTGGCGCGTGGCCATCAACGAGTGCGTTGAGTTGGCCAAAGAATTTGGCGGCACCGACGGACACAAGTACATCAATGCCGTGCTCAACGGTTTGGCCGCGCAACTGCGGCCCCAAGAGGTGCAAGCCGACCGCGATGCCGGCTTGGCGCGCGGCTGACCTCAGCGTTCACACACCTTTGACTCCATGAAACTGTCGCAGCGCGCCCAACGCATCGAGCCGTTTTACGTCATGGAGATGGGCAAAACCGCCGCGCAATTGGCGCAGCAATTTGCCCACACCGACCAACCCATGATTTCGCTCAACATTGGTGAGCCCGATTTCACGGCACCGCCCGGGGTTCAAGCGGCGGCACAACAAGCCATCCGCGATGGCCGCACACAATACAGCCACGCCTTGGGTCTGCCTGCACTGCGCGAGCGCATCAGCGGATGGTATGCCCAGCGCTGGGGACTGGCCATCGACCCGGGTCGCATTGTGGTTACCGCAGGCGCATCGGCCGCACTGCACTTGGCTTGCCTGGCATTGGTTGATGAAGGCGATGAGATCTTGTTGCCCGACCCCAGCTACCCTTGCAATCGGCAGTTTGTGCAAGCCGCCGGTGGGCGTGCCGTGCTGCTGCCCACCAACGCGGCACAACGCTACCAACTCGGTGCCGAGCAGGTGCGTCAAGCATGGGGGCCAAAAACCCAAGGTGTGCTGTTGGCCAGCCCCTCCAACCCCACGGGCACCTCCATCCACCCCGACACCTTGCGCGACATAGACCAATGCGTGCAACAGCGCGGTGGCGTCACCCTGGTGGATGAAATTTACCTGGGCCTGTCCTATGACGCCACCTACGGCCAAAGCGCCCTGCGCTTGGGCGAGCATGTGATCAGCGTCAACAGTTTCTCTAAGTACTTTCACATGACCGGTTGGCGACTGGGTTGGTTGGTGGTGCCACCATCGCTTGTCCCAGCGATTGAATCACTGGCGCAGCACCTTTTTATCTGCCCCAACACCATTGCGCAACGCGCTGCATTGGCTTGCTTTGAGCCCGAAAACCTGGCCATTTACGAACAGCGCCGAACTGAATTTCAAAACCGGCGAGACGCCATCGTGCCTGCCCTTTGCGATATGGGCATGGATGTGGCCGTCATGCCCGATGGGGCTTTTTATGCCTGGGCCAATGTGGCCAATATTTGTGAACGCATGGGACTGGCCAACAGCTGGGATTTTTGCTTGGCGGCCATGCAGCAGGCCCATGTGGCCATGACACCGGGGCGCGATTTTGGCCAAAATGGCACCGAGCACCATGTGCGTTTGTCCACGGCCAGCAGCCTGGCGCATTTGCAACAAGCCACCCAGCGTTTGAAAGAATGGGTGGCCCATGGCTGATCTTTTCGTTCACCCGATTCGCATTTACTGGGAAGACACCGATGCCGGTGGCATTGTGTTTTATGCCAATTACCTGAAGTTTTTTGAGCGTGCCCGCACCGAGTGGTTGCGCCATTTGGGCTTGGAGCAGCAGCGCTTGCGCGAAAGCACTGGCGGCATGTTTGTGGTCACCCACACCTCATTGCGCTATTTGTTACCTGCACGTCTTGACGATGTCATTGGGGTGAGCGCCCAACTGCAAGACAAAGGCCGCGCCAGTTTGAGCCTGATGCAACAAGCATCGCGCCAAGACGGGGCCACATCCACACTGCTTTGCGAGGGCAGCATCCGCATTGGCTGGGTTGATGCGGCCAGCATGCGCCCTGCGAGAATACCGACTTCCCTTCTGGACCTGTTGCCATGAACCAAGATTTTTCAATCATCCACCTCCTGCTCAACGCCAGTTGGGTGGTGCAAGCTGTGGTGCTGCTGCTGATGGGCGTATCTGTCGCGAGTTGGACCGCCATTTTTCGCAAAGCCATTGCGCTCAAACAAATCAAGTCGCTCAACGAAAGCTTTGAGCGCGACTTTTGGTCTGGCACCAGTCTCAATGATTTGTACGCTGCGGCCACCAGCAACGCCAAGCTGGCCGGCCCCATGGAACGCATTTTTGCCAGTGGCATGCGCGAATATCAAAAACTGCGCGAACGGCGCATCAGCGACAGCGCCGTGCTCATGGACGGCGCACGCCGTGCCATGCGGGCCAGCTACCAGCGCGAGATGGATGCCATCGAGTCTCAACTGTCGTTTCTGGCCTCGGTCGGATCCGTCTCTCCATATGTCGGCTTGTTTGGCACGGTGTGGGGCATCATGCACGCCTTCACCGGTTTGGCCAGCATGCAGCAAGTCACCTTGGCCAAAGTGGCCCCCGGTATTGCCGAGGCCTTGGTCGCCACCGCCATTGGTTTGTTTGCCGCCATCCCCGCTGTGCTGGCCTACAACCGCTTCAGCCGCGACATTGAACGTGTGGCCATCCGTTTGGAAACTTTTATTGAAGAGTTCTCCAATATTTTGCAACGCAATGTGGGCAGCCAGTCCACCTCGGGCCACTGAGCCAGGACCACCACCATGCCCTCCGCCGCCCCCCGCAGCGCCCGTGGCAGACGGGCCATCAACGACATCAACATGGTCCCCTTCATCGACGTGATGTTGGTGCTGCTCATCATCTTCATGGTGACCGCCCCTTTGATCTCGCCCAGCGTGATCGACGTGCCCAGCGTGGGCAAGGCGTCGGCTCAACCCGAGCAAGTCATCCAAGTGCTGATCGATGCACAAGAAAAAATCGAACTCAAATCCACGGGCAGCACCAGCGCGCAAATTTCGGTCAATTTATCTTCTCTGCCACAGCAAGTCATGCAGTTGCAGGGGGGCAATGCCAACACCCCCGTGGTGATCAGTGCCGACAAAGGCATCAAATACGAAACCGTGGTCAAGGTCATGGACAGCCTGCAACGCGCAGGGGTGCAGCGCGTGGGTTTGTCGGTGCAACTCCAACCTTGAAGGCGCCTGAACTGCCATGAGCGCCGTTTTGATGCACCTGGAGTTGGCACCACCCCCTGCCAAAGGACTGGCGCGTTCCCTGTCCCTGGCGCTTGCCATTCACATGCTGCTTTTGCTGGCGCTGACCTGGGGCATTCGCTGGCAAAACACCGACAGCACCCCGGCCGTAGAAGCCGAGCTGTGGTCAGCACTGCCCAAAGCAGCAGCACC
>RFXS01000026.1 GCA_009921465.1 Betaproteobacteria bacterium | reverse complement strand
GCTGAAATATTGGCCAAGCGACAAGAGCGCGAAGCCGCTGATGCCAAGGCCATGGCCGCCAAGCAGGCAGAAATGGAGCCGCCCGCAGCAGAGGTCGTCCCCCCAGTCGAAGAGATGCCTCCCCCGCCCGTTGCCTTGACCGCAGCCGAACAGGCAGAACAAACCGCCCATACCGCATTAGAGGCGAGCAAAGCCAGCGATGAACGCCGCAGCAAGGCTTTGGCAGAGGCCGAAGCCATTCGCACCATGATGAATGCGCCCAAGCGCGTTTTGGTGGCAAAAAAGCCAGAAGAGCCCAAGGCCGCCGAAGTACCTGGGACCAAAAAAGGAACTTTGCACAAACCTGCGGTGGGCACGGTCAAACCAGCGGTTGCCAAGCCTGCGGGAGCCGATGGCACTGCACCCAAAGAAGGTCAAAAAGAACTCAAGAGCGCCAAACTGTCTTCGAGTTGGGCCGACGACCAAAGCAAGAAAAAAGAAATCAAAACCCGTGGTGACAACAACACCGGCGTGGGGCGCAACAGTTGGCGTGGTGGTCCGCGCGCGCGCAACCGCGACCGTGACCGCGATGATCAACCCCAAGTCAGCGCGCCCGTCGAGCAGCGCATCATTGAGGTTCATGTGCCCGAGACCATCACGGTGGCCGAGTTGGCGCACAAGATGGCGATCAAGGCTTCAGAGGTCATCAAGCAATTGATGAAACTGGGTCAGATGGTCACCATCAACCAGCCGCTGGACCAAGACACAGCCATGATCGTGGTCGAAGAGATGGGCCACAAAGCCATCGTTGCGGCATTGGACGACCCGGAGGCCTTCACCGATGAGGAAGACTTGGCCACCCATGCCGAATCATTGCCGCGTGCCCCTGTGGTCACGGTCATGGGTCACGTCGATCACGGAAAAACGTCGTTGCTCGACCGCATTCGCCAAACCCGAGTGGCTGCGGGTGAAGCCGGTGGCATCACCCAGCACATTGGTGCCTATCACGTGCAAACACCGCGCGGCATGATCTCATTTTTGGACACCCCTGGTCACGAGGCCTTCACGGCCATGCGTGCCCGCGGTGCCCAAGCCACTGATATTGTGATCTTGGTTGTGGCTGCCGATGATGGTGTCATGCCCCAAACCCGTGAGGCCATCAAACACGCGAAAGCAGCTGGTGTGCCCATCGTGGTGGCACTCAACAAAATGGACAAGCCCGACGCCAATCCAGATCGCGTCAAAGGTGAACTGGTCAGTGAAGAAGTGGTGCCAGAGGAGTTTGGTGGCGATTCGCCCTTTGTCTCGGTTTCGGCCAAGACGGGTGATGGCATCGACCAATTGCTTGAACAAGTGCTGCTGCAAGCCGAGGTTTTGGAGCTCAAAGCCCCCATCGATGCCATGGCCAAAGGCTTGGTCATTGAAGCGAAGCTGGACAAAGGACGTGGTCCAGTGGCCACCATCTTGGTGCAGTCTGGTACCTTGAATGTGGGCGATGTGGTCTTGGCTGGTCAAACCTTTGGCCGTGTCCGTGCGATGCTGGATGAAAACGGCAAGTCGATCAAATCGGCTGGTCCATCCATCCCCGTGGAAATCCAAGGTCTCACCGAGGTGCCCCAAGCTGGCGACGAATTCATGGTCATGGCCGATGAGCGCCGTGCACGTGAAATCGCCACTTACCGGGCGGGCAAATTCCGCAACACCAAGTTGGCCAAGCAGCAAGCCGCCAAGCTGGAAAACATGTTCACCGACATGGCGGCTGGCGACGTCAAAATGCTGCCCATCATTGTCAAGGCCGATGTTCAGGGCTCTTTGGAGGCCTTGTCCTCGTCGCTGCTCAAACTCTCCACCGAGGAGGTCAAGGTCCAATTGGTGTACGCCGCCGTGGGTGGCATCAGCGAGAGCGACATCAATTTGGCCGTGGCTTCTAAGGCCGTCGTGATTGGATTCAACACCCGTGCAGATGCCGGCGCACGCAAAGTGGCCGAAGGCAATGGCGTGGACATCCGTTACTACAACATCATTTACGACGCGGTAGACGAACTCAAAGCGGCCATGTCGGGCATGTTGACGCCAGACAAAAAAGAAGAAATTTTGGGCACAGCCGAAATTCGCGAGGTGTTCAAAGTCAGCAAAATTGGCTCGATTGCCGGTTGCATGGTCACAGCGGGCTTGGTGCGACGCAGTGCACGTCTGCGCTTGTTGCGCGACAACGTGGTCATCTTCACCGGCGAGTTGGAAAGCCTCAAGCGCTTCAAAGACGATGCGCGTGAGGTCAAAGAGGGCTTTGAGTGCGGCTTGAACATCAAGGGCTACAACGACATTTCCAAGGGCGACCAAATCGAGTTCTTTGAAATCAAAGAAGTGGCCCGTGTGCTTTGACGTTGATTTGATGATTGACACACCTTTCGCATTGACCCTTTGGCAACCAAAAAGACTTCTTTGCCGCACCGAGGTTTCCGGGTGGCCGACCAGATCCAGCGCGATCTGTCGGGTCTGATCGCCCGTGAACTCAAAGACCCCCGGGTTGGCATGGTCACCATCAATGCAGTGGAAGTCACGCCCGACTATGCGCACGCCAAGGTGTTCTTCAGTTGCTTGGGCGGTGACTCGGAGTTGGCCACGCAAGGCCTCAATCAAGCCGCGGGTTTTTTGCGCAGTGGGCTTTTCAAGCGCTTGCACATCCACACCGTTCCGACCTTGCATTTTGTTTATGACCGCACCACCGAGAAAGCGGCCGACATGAATGCTTTGATCGCCAAAGCAGTTTCATCGCGGGCCAAAGAGGACTGACCATGAACGCGCCACGCACCAGGGTGCAGCGGCGCCCTGTGCATGGGCTGCTGCTGCTGGACAAGCCATTGGGCGTGTCGAGCAACAACGCCTTGCAAAAAGCAAAATTTTTATTGCGAGCAGAAAAAGCCGGACACACCGGTACGCTAGATCCCCTGGCCAGTGGTGTATTGCCTTTGTGCTTTGGGGCGGCGACCAAGTTCTCGCAAATTCACCTCGATGCCGATAAAGTTTATGAGGCGGTGGCTCTCATGGGGCAAACCACCACCACGGGTGATGCCGAAGGTGAAATCCTCAGCGATAGAGATGCCACATTTGATGCCCAAGATTTGGCCCGGGTGGCGTTGGCGTTCACGGGCGAGGTGCAACAAGTGCCCCCCATGCACAGTGCGCTCAAAAAGGATGGCAAAGCCTTGTATGAATATGCGCGAGAGGGTATTGAGGTCGAGCGACAAGCGCGTTCAGTCACGATTCGTTCGTTGGCATTGCAAGAAGTTCCTGCCCAAAAGGGCCGCCGTTGTGTTCGCATGTGGGTGGAGTGCAGCAAAGGCACCTATATCCGCACCTTGGCCGAGGACATTGGCGCAGCTTTGGGCTGCGGAGCGCATTTGATTGCGCTCAGGCGCACGCGCAGCGGCCCTTTTATGGCATCCGACTGCGTCAGCCTCGAACAATTAGAGTCTATGGACGAAGGTCAACGCCACGCTCAACTCAGAGCGGTAGATGCCTTGCTTCACGACCACCATTCGATTTCCCTGACACCACATGAATCGGGCCGCTTTCTCAGTGGTTTGCGCCGCCGTGGAGATTGGGCTGATTGCAATCAAGTGGCCGTTTACGGACAAGAACCCCACAGCCTGCTGGGCACTGCCCATGTCAAAGCAGGCGAACTCATACCCACGCGCTTGCTCAGCCCGCTGGAAATAAAATCCCTTTTGGAGAACCCTGCATGACCCAACAAATTCGCAACATTGCCATCATTGCCCACGTGGACCATGGCAAGACCACCTTGGTCGATCAATTGCTGCGCCAATCTGGCACCTTTCGAGCCAATGAAAAAATGACCGAACGGGTCATGGACAACAATGATTTGGAAAAAGAGCGTGGCATCACCATCTTGGCCAAAAACTGTGCGGTCAGCTGGAAAGGCACTCACATCAACATCGTGGACACCCCGGGGCACGCCGACTTTGGGGGTGAGGTTGAGCGCGCTTTGTCCATGGTCGATGGCGTGGTGTTGCTCATTGACGCGGTGGAAGGCCCCATGCCACAAACTCGCTTTGTCACCAAAAAAGCACTGGCCCTGGGTTTGAAGCCGATTGTGGTGGTCAATAAAGTCGACCGCCCTGGCTCTCGCCCTGACTATGTGATCAATGCCGCCTTTGATTTGTTCGACAAGTTGGGTGCCAGCGAAGATCAATTGGATTTCCCCGTTGTGTACGCATCGGGTCTGAACGGTTGGGCCAGCATGACCGAGGGCACACCTGGTGAGCAATGGGGAGCTGACCTGGGCCCGTTGTTTGACACGGTGTTGAACCATGTCCCTGCACATGCAGGTGACCCGAATGCGCCCCTGCAACTGCAAATCAGCTCCTTGGACTATTCCAGTTATGTGGGCCGCATCGGCGTGGGCCGTATCAATGCGGGAACCATCCGCCCCAATCAAGAAGTATTGGTCATGCAAGGGCCTGATCGCTCTTTGGGCAAAGCCAAATTGCTTCAACTGCTTAAATTCGAAGGCCTTGAGCGTGTCCAAGCCACAGAGGCAGGCCCGGGAGACATCGTCTTGGTCAATGGCATTGAGCAAGTCAACATTGGCGTGACCCTGACCGATCCGCAGTCGCCCGCGCCTTTGCCGATGCTCAAAATCGACGAGCCCACACTGACCATGAATTTTTGTGTCAATAACTCACCTTTGGCCGGTCGCGAAGGCAAGTTTGTCACCAGTCGCCAATTGCGCGATCGGCTGGACAAAGAGCTGCAGGCCAACGTGGCCTTGCGGGTACAAGACACCGATGAAGACGGCATTTATGAGGTATCAGGGCGTGGTGAATTGCACTTGACCATATTGTTGGAAAACATGCGCCGTGAAGGTTACGAGTTGGCGGTGTCCAAGCCTCGGGTGGTTTACAAAGAGGTCAATGGCGAGCGCCATGAGCCAATTGAAATGTTGACTGTTGACATCGAAGAGGGCCACCAAGGTGGCGTGATGCAGGCCTTGGGTGAGCGCAAAGCCGAGTTGGCCAACATGGAGCCCGATGGTCGAGGTCGTGTGCGTTTGGAATACAGAATTCCTGCGCGTGGCTTGATTGGATTCCAAAACGAGTTTCTTAACCTGACCCGAGGCACGGGTTTGGCCAGCAATATTTTCGATGGCTACGAGGCGTATCGGGGTGAAATTGCCAGCCGCAAAAACGGCGTGCTCATCAGCATGGATGATGGTGAAATCGTCACTTACGCGTTGGGCAAACTCGATGACCGTGGTCGCATGTTTGTGCGCCACGGTGACCCGGTTTACGAAGGCATGATCGTGGGCATCCACAGCCGCGACAACGACCTGATTGTCAATGCGGTGCGTCAAAAGCAGTTGACCAACTTTCGGGTTTCGGGCAAAGAAGACGCGATCAAGATCACCCCACCCATTGAGCTGACCTTGGAATATGCGGTCGAGTTCATTGAAGACGACGAGCTGGTCGAAATCACCCCCAAGAGCATTCGCCTGCGCAAGCGCCACCTCAAGGAGCATGACCGCAAGCGCGCCAGCCGCACCGGGGCCTGAGCATGTTGGGCAAGCTCAGCCATGGGCAAGCCGTTTGGTTGATGGTGGGCAATGCCGCCATGTGGTCCATCGCTGGGGTGGTCACCAGGCAATTGCACAGTGCACAAAGCTTTGAGATCACCTTTTGGCGCAGCGTGTTCACGGTTTTGTCCCTGCTGGTTTTATTGCCCATGGCGCAAGGGCGGCAGGTCTTCAAAGACATGCGCCTGGGTGGCGCTTCATTGTGGTTGTCAGGGGCCTGCTGGGCGGTGATGTTCACCGCCTTCATGCTGGCCTTGACGATGACCACGGTGGCCAATGTCTTGATCACCATGGCCTTGGGGCCATTTTTCACCGCCATGGTCGCGCGTGTGGTGTTGGGCCATCGCATTGATGCACGCACCGCCTGGGCCATCGCGCTGGCCGCATTGGGCATTGCTTGGATGTTTGGCGCAGAGGTGGCCACACAGGGGTGGCTGGGCTTCGTCGTTGCATTGTGTGTGCCCATGGCCGCAGCCATCAACTGGACTGTGGTTCAACGCGCACAAGTGCGTGGGCTGTCGGTGGATTTGGCACCTGGTGTGTTGATCGGTGCGGTGTTGTCCAGTTTGGTGACCCTTCCCATGTCTTTCCCTTTGCAAGCGCAGGCCAGTGATGTGGCTTGGTTGGCTTTGCTCGGCTTGGTCCAATTGGCCATACCTTGTTTGCTATCGGTGGCCTGTGCCAAGGTGTTGCAAGCGCCCGAGGTGTCTTTGCTGGCCTTGTTGGAAGTGGTGTTTGGGATTTTTTTGGCTTGGATCGGTGCTGGCGAAGCCCCTTCCAGTTCGGTGATGTTGGGCGGCATGCTGGTTTTGTTGGCTTTGTCTGCGCACCAAGGCATGGCTTGGCGAGACCGCAACCGCGCAATCGGGGTGCCATGAAAGGAAAAGCACATGTCTGATGTTTTATGTGAAGTCGTTTCAAAAATCGGCCTCATCACCCTGAACCGACCCAAAGCGCTGAATGCCTTGTCCTTGTCCATGGTGAGAGACCTCACGGCTTGTCTACTGGCTTGGCGTGACAACCCAGAGGTGTTGGCCGTGGCCATCCGTGGCAGCCACAAAGAAGGGGTGTTTGGTCATTTTTGTGCGGGTGGAGACATTCGGTTTTTTCACCAAGCGGCCTTGGCAGGCAACCCGGCCTTAGAGGACTTTTTCACCGAGGAATACACCCTCAATCATTTGATCCACACCTATCCCAAACCTTATATCGCTTTCATGGATGGCATCGTCATGGGTGGCGGCATGGGTTTGTCCCAAGGGGCTGCCTTTCGCTTGGTGACCGAGCGCACCCAAATGGCCATGCCCGAGACGCACATTGGATTGTTTCCTGATGTGGGTGGCGGTTATTTCCTCAGCCGACTCAATGGTTCATGCGGAGAATACCTGGGCCTGACAGGGCAGGCGCTCACGGGGGCACAAGCCGTGGCCGTTGGGCTGGCCGATGGCCAAGTTGCCAGCGATCAATTGCAGACATTGTGGGATGGATTGACCCATCCATCTTGGCCCAACGGTGCGGCCGTGCTGAACTGGTTGCGCTCTCAGGTCGACGCACAAGTGCCCAGTTCACCGGCTTGGTTGCACCAGGACATGCACCGGGTGTTTGCCCTGCCAACGGTGTCACAGATGATGGATGCGCTGAGTGACTTGGCGCAGGGATCTGGTGCCCATGCGGCTTGGGCGCAAACCACCTTGGATGTGTTGAGACACCGCTCTGCCTTGATGCTGTGTGTGGTGCTGCAGCAAATTCGCCGCGCCCGAGTCATGGACTTGGCCGATGATTTGCGCATGGAGCGCAACATGGTCAGGCACTGTTTTCACCTGCGCCCGATTGGCGAGAGTGAAACTGTCGAAGGCATACGCGCTTTGGCGGTGGACAAAGACAAGCAACCGCGTTGGAAGCCGCAACGTGTTGCAGATGTCAGTGCGACTGAGGTCGAGGCATTTTTCGAGCCGCCTTGGCCGGATCACGCGCACCCATTGCGCAGTTTGCGCTGATTGGTGCCTGTGCCGTTAGCGCGGCAGGGTGTGCAGTGGGATGTCTTTGGCCACGGCCAAGCGATCGAGTTGTCGCCGCGTTTGGCTTGCCATGAAACGCGCCACGGCTTCGTGGGCCGCTGGCGTCAAGGGGGTTTGTGGGGCAATGTCTGTTAAACCAGCGGCCATCAACAAGCGCTGGGCGAAATGTGGCTCCAAGGCGGCCACCGCCACGCGGCCATCGCGGCATGGATAAATTTGGTAACCCGCGTGTGCGCCGCCCACTGCCCCCTTTGGCGTGGTCAACCCCCATTGGCGAGGCAAGGCCAGGTAAGCAGCGGCATCGCTCAAGGCCACTTCCAACAGCACCCCTTTGCCGTGGTTTCGCCCAGGCTGCGCGCGCAACAACAATGCTTGCAGCACGGCCTCGGTGGTCATCAGTGACCCCCCCATGTCGGCAAACAAACTGGCGGGCAATTGCAAGCCATCAACCAGACCTTGCTCGGCCACATAGGTCAGGTCATGGCCGGGCTCTTCAGCGCGCACGCCGGGCGCCCCCACGATCGCCACACAACTGAGTTGCGGATATTGGCGCTGCAAGGCCTTCCACCCCAGTCCCAACTTGTTCAAAGCAGAAGGTCT
Organism: Betaproteobacteria bacterium; assembly: GCA_009921465.1. Taxonomy (GTDB): domain Bacteria; phylum Pseudomonadota; class Gammaproteobacteria; order Burkholderiales; family Burkholderiaceae_C; genus Limnohabitans. Next base: position 12,932 of record RFXS01000026.1, on the reverse strand, counting down.
GAACGAGGTGAGAAGGACATCGGTGTTCAACAGCAAGCGCTGCAAAACAGCTTGTCCTTGGCTGGATTTGAGATCGGCTTGAACCACCCGCACGCCTTGGTGCATGGTTTGATAGGCCAGTGGGCGGTATAGGGCCATGGGGTCGCCCGATGCTTTCTCTTTTCCCCCCGCAGGGGCGGGCGGTTCTAGTTTGGTGCAATGTGCGCCCATGTCATGCAAGCGCATCATGGCTGCCGGCCCTGGCAGGTTCAAGGCCAGGCTGAGCACGCGCACGCCGCGCAGAACCTGTTGCGCGCGTGGGCTGGGTGATAAACCGGTCGTGGCTTTGTGGACAGGGCTGACCATGCTTCAGTGGGCGGCAAAGTCCAATGGCAGGCCCACATAGTTCTCGGCCAGCGCGGTGGAAGCGGCGCGGCTGTTGACCAAGTAATGGAGTTCGGCGTCTTGCATCTTTTGACCAAACGCCCCGTTGTCTGGAAAGAGGTGCATCAAATTGGTCAGCCACCACGAAAAACGCTCGGCGCGCCAAATGCGGGCCAGGCAGCGCTGGGAATAGGCGTCAATGCCTGCATCGCTGCGCTCGGCATAGTGTTCGATCAAAGCCGCACTCAGGTATTTGACGTCGGAGGCGGCCAGGTTCAAGCCCTTGGCCCCCGTGGGTGGCACGATGTGCGATGCGTCCCCAGCCAGAAACATGCGGCCAAAGCGCATGGGCTCGGCCACGTAACTGCGCAAAGGGGCAATGCTTTTTTCAATCGAGACACCGGTGATGACTTGCTCGGCCAAGGCCGGGTCCAAGCGGCGACGCAAGGCGTCCCAAAAGCGCTCGTCGCTCCAGTCGCCCACTTGGTCGGTCAGGGGGCATTGCACGTAGTAACGGCTTCGGGTCATGCTGCGCATGCTGCACAAAGCAAAGCCTTCTGCGCTGTTGGCATACACAATGGCGTGCGGCGAGACCGGTGGCACATCGGCCAAGATGCCCAGCCAACCAAAGGGGTAGACGCGTTCAAATTCGTGCAAGCTGCCATCCGGCACACTGGCGCGGCAGACGCCGTGAAAGCCATCGCATCCGGCGATGAAGTCGGCATCGATGCGCTTGGATTGGCCCTCGTGTTGGCACAGCACATAGGGGCGAGGCCCATCAAAATCGTTCACGCTGACCTCTTCAGCGCTGTACCAAGTGGTCAAACCTGCTGCGGCACGCGCGTGCATCAGGTCACGGGTGAGTTCGGTCTGGCCGTAGGCCGTCACGGATTTGCCGCCCGTCAAACCGGTGATGTCGATCGAGTGGCGTTGATTTTGAAACACCAATTCGATGGCATGGTGGGGTGTGCCGGCTTGGGTAACGGAGGCCCCCACACCGGCTTCGTGCAGCAAATCGAGGGTGACCTGCTCCAAGATGCCCGCGCGGATGCGGCCCAACACATAGTCGCCGCTTTGGCGTTCCACAATGATATTGTCAATGCCTGCTTTGTGCAGCAAAGCACCCAACAACAAGCCAGACGGTCCAGCGCCCACGATGACCACTTGGGTGCGCACAGTGTTTGTCATGTCAATGTCAGTTCAAAAGTTACAGGGCTTTCAATGGCCAATGATCTTGGCCAAAAAGTCTTTGGTGCGTTCGTGTTGAGGGGAATCGAAAAACGCCTGAGGCGAATTTTGCTCAACGATTTGGCCGTGGTCCATGAAGATCACACGGTCTGCCACCGCTTTGGCAAAGCCCATTTCATGGGTCACACACAACATGGTGATGCCTTGCTCGGCCAGTTCAACCATCACATCGAGCACTTCTTTGATCATCTCCGGATCGAGGGCCGACGTGGGCTCGTCGAACAACATCACCTGCGGGGTCAAGCAAAGTGACCGGGCAATGGCCACCCTTTGCTGTTGACCGCCAGACAGTTGCAGTGGATATTTATGGGCTTGCTCGGCAATGCGCACCCGCTCCAGTTGTTGCATGGCGCGCTCATTGGCCACCTCAACAGAGAGTTTGCTCACTTGGATGGGGGCCAGGGTGAGGTTTTCCAGCACCGTCAAGTGGGGGAATAAGTTGAATTGCTGAAACACCATGCCGACTTGTTTTCGCACTTGGTCAATGGCGCGCAAATCGTTTCCCAACTCAATGCCTGCAACTTCAATGCGGCCTTGCTGGTGCTCCTCCAACCGATTGATGCACCGGATCAAGGTGGACTTGCCAGAGCCAGAGGGGCCACAAATCACAATGCGCTCACCCTTGCGAACGACCAAATCAATGTCTCTCAGCACGTGAAATTCACCAAACCACTTATTGACTTTTTCAAAGGTGACGATGGCATCTGGGCTCATGAAGGGTTCCTTGGAGGCGTGGGGGCTATCAACGGGCCTGGCTGCGTTGCAAGCGGTGTTCAACCCACAGGCTGTAGCGTGACATGGCGAAACAAAACAAAAAATAGATCAGGGTAATGAACAAGTAGCCTTCGATTTTGAAGGGGCGCCACAGGGGGTCGCCACTCAGGGCCAAGCCCAAAGCCCCAGAAAGTTCGTACAGGCTGACAATCGTTACCAAAGATGTGTCTTTGAAAATGGCGATGAAATTATTCATGATGCCCGGCACCACATGGGCCAGTGCCTGGGGCAAGATGATGAGCCTTTGGGTTTTCCAATAGCCCAATCCCAAACTGGCCGCCGCTTCGTACTGGCCGCGGGGAATGGCCTGCAAACCACCGCGCACAATTTCAGCGGTGTAAGCGGCAGAAAACAGCGTGATGCCTACCAAAACCCGAATCAGCACGTCAGGTGTGGTGCCTGCGGGCATGAGCAGCGGAAACATGAAACTGGCCATGAACAACACCGATATCAGGGGCACGCCCCGCACCAACTCCACATAGGTGACGCAAACGGTTTTGATGGCGGGCAAATCGCTGCGCCGGCCCAAGGCCACCAGCACCGCCAGCGGAAACGCCAGCGCGATCGATAATGATGACAGCATCAAGGTCAGGGGCAAGCCCCCCCATTGATCGGTGGGTACCGGGCTCAGCCCCAGTGCGATCCCCAGCCAACGGCCACCCCCCATGAGGGCAAAAAACGCCATCCATACGACCAACCATAGCCACAACAAGGCAGGCCGCCAAAAAGCCCTCATGCAACTGACCACCAGCAAGGACATCAATAAAACGCAGGCCAGCAAAGGGCGCCATTGTTCTGCAAACGGGTAACGACCAAAGATGATGAGCCGGTACTTCTCGCTGACCACACCCCAGCATGCGCCCACGCCTCGAATGGATTGGCATGCATCTGCATCGGGTCTGAACTGCGCTTGCCAGACAGCCCAACTCCACAATTGGGGCAGTAACCACAGGCCCAAAATAAGCAATGTGATGGTGGTCAAACTGCTGGTGCGGTTGGCAAACAGGTTTTGTCGCAGCCATAAACGCCAAGAGGCGTGCGCCAGGGGAGGCGGGCGCGATTCAATGGATTGATGAGCGATGGACATGCTCAACGCTCTCTGATGGCCATGCGCTGATTGAACGCGTTCATCAGGGCCGAGGTGCCCAAGGACAGGCACAAATAAACCACCATGATCAGGGCAATGCATTCGACGGCCCGACCGGTTTGGTTGAGCGCGGTGTTGGAGATGCTGACCAAATCAGGGTAGCCAATGGCCACGGCCAATGAGGAATTTTTGGTCAGGTTCAGGTACTGGTTGGTCAGCGGCGGAATGATCACCCGCATGGCCTGTGGCAACAGCACTTGGCGTGTGGTTTGCCAATTGGACAACCCAATGCTGCGCGCGGCTTCCAGTTGGCCTCGTGGCACCGACACAATGCCTGCGCGCACGACCTCGGCAACGAAAGCCGAGGTGTAAAAACTCAGGCCCAGGGTAATGGCCAAAAACTCCGGGGTCAGGCTGATGCCTTGGGTGATCTCGCCGTCTAGCCATATGGGCACATCCCACACCAAAACATGGGCTGTGGCGTCCCACACGGGAATGGGAAAAGAAAACCCGTTTTTGCTCAGGTAAAACCAGTCATTCAAGTGCAGTGGGCTTTGGCTGTCGGGCATGAACTCGACCAACAGCACATACCAAATCAGCAACTGAAGCAACACCGGCACATTGCGAAACAGCTCCGTATAGGCGTAACCCAGGCCTCGGGCCAAGGCATTGGCAGACACACGCCCCACACCAATCAAAGTGCCCAAAATGGTGCAAAAAACAATGCCCACCACCGACACCCGCAAGGTGTTGAGCAAACCGACCCCAAAGGCGCGCCAATAAGGTTCGCTGGAGTCAAAGGGGATCATCGACTCGCCGATGTCAAAACCGGCATTGGCCCATAAAAAATCAAAACCGCTTTGGATCCCGCGAGCCTTCATGTTGGCCAATGTATTGCTCAGCAACCAGGCCACCAACGCCAGCAGGCCCAACATCAGGGCCAACTGGTAAAGCCAGCGGCGCGTTTGTCGTTGATGCCAAAAAGAAGTTGTCATGTCGGAAAAAAGGAATCCCGCCAAAGCGGGAATCCTTTAAGCAGCCATCAGCGAATGGGTGGGGCGTACTGCAAGCCGCCTTTGGCCCACTGCGCGTTGGGGCCGCGTTTGAGTGCCAAGGGGGTTTTTTCGCCCACATTGCGCTCAAAAATCTCGCCATAGTTGCCCGTGGTGCTGATGGCACGCACAAGCCATTCGCGGTCCAAACCCAGCAATTTGCCCGTGTCGTCGCTTTTGCCCAGCAACCGCATCACGACCGGGTCGGTGCTCTCGGCCTTGAGTTTTTCGATGTTGGCAGCGGTGATGCCGTATTCCTCGGCTTCAACCAAGCCGTAAATCACCCATTTCACAATGGCAAACCATTCGTCGTCACCACGGCGCACCAAGGGGCCCAGGGGCTCCTTGGAAATGAGCTCAGGCAGGATGGCGTGTTCTTTTGGGTCTTTGGCTTCTTTGGAGCGGATGGACGCCAAACCAGACGCATCGGTGGTGTAGGCCTTGCAGCGACCGGCGAAATAGGCGGCATTGGCGGCTTCGAGCTTTTCGAACACCACAGGTTTGATGGCCAGGTTGTTGGCTTTGGAGAAGTCGGTCAGGTTCTTCTCAGTGGTGGTGCCAGATTGCACACACACTGTGGCCCCTTTGAGTTGTTTGGCGCTTTTGATACCCGCCTTGACCGGCACCATGAAGCCTTGACCGTCGTAGAAAGTGACAGCGGTTTGGTGCAGGCCCAAGGAGGCATCGCGGGTCAGGGTGAATGTGGTGTTGCGAGACAAGATGTCGATCTCGCCCGATTGCAAAGCCGTGAAGCGTTGGGGGGCTGACAAGGGCACATACCGGACTTTGTCACCGCTGCCCAAAACGGCAGCGGCCACAGCTTTGCACATGTCCACGTCCAGGCCAGTCCACTTGCCTTGGCTATCGGCCGCGCCAAAACCGGCCAAACCGGTGTTGACACCGCAAACCATTTGGTCACGCTGCTTGACGGTGTCCAAGGTTTTGCCGGCCCAGGCGCTGGGGGCGAGCAATAAGGATAAGCCAATGGCCGCTGCTGTGCCAATGGCGCTACGGGTAGGGGTTGCTTTCATAAAAGATCCTTCAAGGAAGTGGATATCAGCCCACATTGTGCTTCAAAAGTGCCGGTCCACCGACAACTTTAGGGTTGAAAACCGCGTGCAGTCAGACAGGGCTTAGAATACCCAAATCGGGGCGTAGCGCAGTCTGGTAGCGCATCTGGTTTGGGACCAGAGGGTCGTAGGTTCGAATCCTATCGCCCCGACCATTGAGCAAAAGGCCCTTCACCAATATCAATTTATTCAGGAGACGGTGATGTCTTGGGCATGTTTTCGCACATTTTCGAGATGGGTCATTTGTTTATTTTTCTCTGCATGCTCATCTGTTTGGGCCGACACCTTTCCCAGCAAAGCCATCACCTTGGTCGTTGCACAAGGCAGCGGATCTGGCAGCGATGTCATGGCCCGGTTGATGGCAATGTATCTCGCACCAATCCTGGGGCAGCCTGTCGTGGTGGAGAACCGGGCTGGAGCGGCAGGCGTCATTGGCCACCAATCGGTTGCCCGTGCTGCCCCTGACGGATATACGATTTTGATCACGACCACGGCGGGCATGTTTGTGGTGCCTGCCATGAATGCCAATGCCAAATACGGACTGGCTGACTACGTCCCTGTTGCGTCTTTGTGGCGATCCCCGTTTGCTGTCTTGGTTGCCAACACCCCCTCGGCGCCGAAAAGCATTGCTGACTTGATCACACTCATTAAATCTAGCCCACAAAGTTATGCATCAGTTGGCATGGGCACCATGACCCATCTTGGCAGCGAACTCGTGCTGCGCAAAGCTGGTGCACAAGCTGCACACATTCCCTACAAGGGGAGTGGGCCTGCATTGACTGACTTGATGGGCGGGCAAGTTTTATTCACCACCGACTCGCTGACGGCGACCATGGCGCATATACGCAGCGGTAAGTTGCGTGCGCTGGCCACCACCGACATGTCCAGAGAGTCCTCTTTGCCTGATGTCCCCACCCTGGCAGAGGCGGGATTGCCGGGCGTTCAAATCGCAGCCATTGGCGGAATATTTGCACCCAAAGGAACACCCAAGGAAGTGGTGGACAAATTGGCCGCTGCAATAAACAAGGTGCTGTCCAATCCGGAAGCCATTAAACGGTTTGCCACCTTAGAAACCGAACCTTTGAATTTAAAGATTGAAAGTTATATTGAACTGCTGAGAAAAGATTCGGAATTTTGGGGCGCCATGGTTCGACAGCTCAATTTAAAGCAAGACTGAGCCGCCCATCGGCTGAGGAATTCACCCCCCTCTGGAGCGGCCAAATATTTTTTTAGAAATCGATAGACAAACCCAGCGAGAAGGCGTCGATCGATGTCAAACCCTTGTGGTAATACGACATGTAGTCAAGTTGCAAGCTCATGTCTTTTTCAATCGCGGCTTTGGCGCCGATGCCGTAAGAAATACTGAGAAACTTGTTGTCTGACTCCGACAAGCCCGTTGGATAGGCGCTCAAAGCGCGTTCGCCACTGGCCATGCCCAATTTGCCAAATATCTCTAGCTCTTTGCCCAAACCTTTGCGTGCCTTGATGTACAAGCCATACAGGTTATTGATTTCTCCCGTGACCGATGTGACGGTGGCATCTGAACCGGTGTACTGGGTTTGGGCGTTGCGCACACTGAATCCCAGCATGCCCTCATAGCCAAAAGTTTCGCTGGTTTTTTTGCCCAAGGTCACGCGCAAGGCGGTGGGGCCAAAGGTCAGCCCTGGTTCGGTGTACTTCACCACATTGATGGACGTGTCCATGTAGTACACCTTTTCAGGCGCTTTGGGTGTTTTCAGTTGTGCCAGTGCGGCGCTGGACATTGCCAAGCCCAGCCAGATGACGAGCATTTTTTTCATGGGTTCTCCGTTTGCTTGAACAGCAGATGTGTTTGAATAAGCAATTACTAAGCCACCGGTCGGAGCTCGCAGCCTGTTTGGCGGTGCGGCAAATGTCTGCCACAAGTTGCTGTGTTGGCATGGTCGCTTTGACGCAATGGCCAATGTTTGCCGCTGCAAGGCCCACCCTCTCCCCATGAAATTAATTCATCAGTTGAAATAGCGCCAGCAAGACTGCTCGGCCAATACCTCACCCTTGTTGGTCATACAGTAACTTTTATTCACATGTTTGAGGCCATCGGTGATGATGTAAGAGCGGTACAAGGTTTTGTCTTTGGACACATACATCACGGCACTGCGCATGTGGCTGCACTTTTCGCCCAAAACGCAAGAGCGCATGGCTTCGGAGTTGGGGTACAGGTCGACCGCCACAATGGGTCGCTTCTTGCCCAGTTTGGTTTTGATCAAGCGCACAGCGCAGGTCGTGCCGTCGACTTTGTCCAAGCCCAAGGGTTCGAGCAGGCCGTTGACTTCTGCCACCAGCAAGTCGCGGTACCACTGGCCCAAGATGCCCCGGCACAGGTAATAGTCTTCCAGATCGGATTTGTGAAATGGCTCAGTGAAGGGGCGGCGCTCGGCGTCAAAATAAAACATCGGCTCCTCCCCATAAGTGCGGGTAGGGCGCTCAACGGCTTTGGGCGCTTCTTTGCCCTTGGCCGCAGGTTTGGCTGGTGCAGGGGGCGGATCCGACGCCCATGCCGCTGGGGCAAAAGCGAAAGACAGCGACAGGGTCGCGCAGCAAATGAAATATAAAGTTCTTTGAATCATGGTGACACACCAAGGTGACACTGCTGAATCGGAACCAGCCGCATGGACTTGAGGTCGACCGGGCAAGCTCGCGTGATCCAAACCATCAGTCCACCGTGTAACAGGTGGTGTCGGGGTGCCATTTGCCCTTGGAGGTCACGCAGTGCTGGGCAATCATCTTGCGGTCCATGTCAGACAAGAAATAAGAGCGATACACACCGTTGCCTGCGCGGGGCAGCAAATTGACGCTGCGAAACGCCGGGCAGCGTTCGCGCACCACACACTCTTGCATGGCCACACGGCTGGGGTAGAGGTGGATGCTGAGCCGCCCAGGTGCCAGGCTGCGGCTGGTGCCCACGCTGACCACGCAAAACTCACCCTTGACAAAGGGCATGTCGACCATTTCGGCAAAGTAGTTCATCTCAGCGCTGAGCAACTGCCTGAACCAGGGGGCCACCACGCCATCACAGTCGTAAAAGTCCAGTTTGGACGTTTGATGCATGATTTCTTTGAGCGGCACGTTTTGCTCGTTCAAATTGAGCATGGGCTCCTTGCCAGAGGTGGGCGGGCGCGCTTTCAAGGACAGTTGGGGGTCTTTTTTCAGGGGTTTGGAAAAGCTGGGTGCAACTTCCTCGGGCACCTTTTCTACCTGGGCTTTGCTGCCTTTTTCGGGGTAGGGCTTGTAATTGGGCGCAGGCTTGTCTTGCGCCAAAACGCCTGCGGACAGGGTCAGTCCGATCAAAACCGGGATGAAAAAGGAGTGCAAGGACATGTCTAAATGGTGGGAGGCAGGTGCAAACTCTAACAGTATTGATTTATAGCAAAAGCCGTGCCGCTTCAAGTACATTAATTTGGTGTCGAATATGAGTGTATGAATTTTAAGATTTTTGCTGTTTTGCTGTCTGTTTTTGGCCTGGTGTCTTGTGGCCCCAGTGGCAGCGCCAGCGACAGCGTGACCTATGTGGACGGCTGGCCCATTTACACCGCCTTGGCGGTGGGTGCCACCTCATACGCCAACAAAAACGCATCAGGCCTGACCCGCACACAAGTGCCCATTGACGCCGTGTCTGGCAAAACCTTGGTGCCCACGTCGGTCACGTTTGGGGACTTTTTCCAAGAGGGGCAGTATTCCGCTTTTGTCGTTTCCACCGATAACAAAGCCTATTTTTTACGCTGGAAAACCAGCACCTCGGCTTGGGTGGACGACTCGGCACGCTTGTTTGGCACAGGCTCTCGAGACACCTGCAGTGCCACTTATGCCATCACGGCAGATTTCAATTCAGACAGCAAGCCCGATGTGTTTTTGTCGTGCTCGGGAACGTCCAATCAGCTGATGTTTGTCAGTTCGGGATCGAGCTATGTGCGAACCGACACCCAAATTGCGGTGGATGGCAATCGGGCAGCAGCGACAGACATTAACGGTGATGGGATTTTGGATTTGGTTTTGACCAATCGCAATGCAGTGCCTCAAATTTGGAAGGGTAATACAGGCGGGTTAACTTTCACCTATCAGCCGGCTTGGTTGGTGACATCTACCTGCAGTGGTGCCACGTTGGCCTTGCCCACCAACATTGACTCAACTTTTGTGGTGCCCTCGTCGACGGGATCCGTTGATTTGATCTTGGGTGGCGTGGCCGCCGTGGGTGGGCAGCCCTATATCCAAATGCAAAAACAATCCACTGTGCCTTACTTCACCACCTGTAATGGGTATGCCAAAGGTTTTCAGCAAATTTACGATACATCCAACAACGTTTCTGCCTTGCGGGATATTTTTTTCCAGAGCAGCAAGTTTTATGTCTTGACGCAATCGAGCGTGACCAGCCAAATTCAGTTGACCAGTTACACCATCAATTCAGACACCCCCTTGGCCAGCCCCGTTTTTTCTGCCACCCAAAGGTTGAGCGAGTCCGCCTCTGGTGCTGGACTGCCCCAGCAGTACAAGTACAGCAGTTCGGGTTATTTCCAGCCTTTTGAGGCAGGTTGCGCCTTGAACCGGTGTGCCACGTCGGCCAACATCACCCCGCCTTGAGTGAAAGTCGGAACCGAGGCGGCAGATTGCATCAACTGCCTCGGGTGATCGGCATTTCCACCTCTTGCGGTTCGGTGGCGATGTGCCGGGCCAACTCCAATTTGGCTATCGAGTTGCGATGCACCTCATCGGGACCATCGGCCAAGCGCAGGGTGCGCTGGTGGGCCCAGGCGTAGGCCAGGGGGAAATCGTCGCTCACGCCACCTGCGCCGTGCGCTTGGATGGCCCAATCGATGATTTGCAAAGCCATGTTCGGTGCAATCACCTTGATCATGGCGATTTCGGTTTTGGCAATTTTGTTGCCCACGGTGTCCATCATGTAGGCGGCTTTGAGGGTGAGCAAGCGGGCTTGCTCGATCATGATGCGGGACTCAGCGATGCGCTCGTGCCACACACCCTGGGCTGAGAGCTTTTTGCCAAAAGCCACCCGGCTGTTGAGGCGCTTGCACATCAACTCCAAGGCACGCTCGGCGCTGCCGATGGTGCGCATGCAGTGGTGGATGCGCCCCGGGCCCAGGCGACCTTGGGCGATTTCAAACCCGCGTCCTTCACCCAGCAACAGGTTGCTGACGGGGACGCGCACGTTTTTGAGCACCACCTCCATGTGACCGTGTGGGGCGTCGTCGTAGCCAAACACGGTCAATGGGCGCTCTACCGACACCCCTGGCGTGTTGGCAGGGATGACGATCATGCTTTGTTGCGAGTGCCGAGGTGCCTCGGGGTCTGTTTTGCCCATCACGATGTAAATGGCACAGCGCGGGTCACCCGCACCTGAGCTCCACCATTTGCGGCCATTGACGACATAGTGGTCGCCGTCGCGCTCAATGCGGCATTGCACGTTGGTTGCATCTGAGGAAGCGACGTCGGGCTCGGTCATCAAAAAGGCCGAGCGGATGTCGCCGCGCAGCAAAGGTTCGAGCCATTCGTCCTTGATGGCCTCGCTGGCGTAGCGCTCCAGCGTTTCCATGTTGCCTGTGTCGGGGGCCGAGCAATTGAACACCTCGGCTGCAAAGGGCACACGGCCCATGATTTCGCACATTGGCGCGTATTCCAGGTTGCTCAATCCTTCGGGTGCGCGTTTGCTGTGGGGCAGAAATAAATTCCACAGCCCCGCTGCGCGGGCCTTGGGTTTGAGCTCTTCAATCAGCGTGGTGGGTACCCAGGGGTTGCCTTTCGCGCGGTTTTCAGCGATTTCGCGGAAAAACCGCTTTTCGTTGGGGTAAATATGCTCGTCCATGAAGGCCAATAGACGTGTTTGCATGGCTTTGACTTTGTCCGTGTAGTCGAAGTTCATGGTGTTCTTTCAATGGTGGGTGAAAAAATTATGCCTTTTGGGCAAAAGACCAGGCCAGTTCGGCCATGGGACGTGCGCCGGCCCCTGAGGTGCGCGCTTGTTCGCTGGCGGCGGTGCCTGTTTCGACGCGTTTGGCAATGCCTTGCAAAATGGCCGCGATGCGAAACAGGTTGAACGCCAAATAAAAGTTCCAATCGGCTTGCAGGTCTTGTGGTTTGGCAAAACCAGTTTGGTCGCAATACATGTGGATGTACTCTTTTTCGGTGGGGATGCCCAAGCTGGGGAGGTCCAATCCACCTATGCCGCGAAAAGTGCCAGGGCGAATATGCCAAGACATGCAGTGGTAACTGAAGTCGGCCAAGGGGTGGCCCAGGGTGGAAAGCTCCCAATCGAGCACCGCCAAAATCTGAGGCTTGTCGGGGTGAAAGATCAGGTTGTCCAAGCGGTAGTCACCATGGACCACGCTGGTGTGGCTGTCGTCTTTGGCACTGGCAGGGGTGTTTTGGGGCAGCCATGCCATCAAACGATCCATCTCTGGGATGGGGGAGGTGATCGAGGCCAGGTATTGGCGCGTCCAGCGGCTGATTTGGCGCTCAATGTACTGGCCAGGCTTGCCATAGTTCTCCAGGCCCACTTGGCGGTAGGGGGTGCGGTGCAACGCGGCGATGACGCGGTTCATCTCGGTGTAGATGGCGCGGCGTTGGTCGGCTGGCAGGCCAGGCAAAGATTGCTCCCACAGCACCCGACCGGAGACAAACTCCATGATGTAGAAGGCGCGCCCAATGACGCTTTCGTCCTCGCACAAGGCGTGCATGTGGGCGACGGGGACGCCCGAGCCTTGAAGGGCTTTCATGACGGTGAATTCACGTTCAATGGCATGGGCCGATGGGAGCAATTTGGCCACGGGTCCTGGCTTGGCCCTCATCACATAACTGCAAGTGGGCGTATTGAGCTTGTAGGTGGGGTTGGACTGCCCGCCTTTGAACAACTCCACTTGCAAGGGGCCTTTGAACCCGGGCAGATGAGCGCTCAACCAGGTCTGCAGGGCGGCCACATCAAATTGGTGGCTGTCGCTGACGGCGCGGGTGCCTACAAAGTTGTCTTCCAAGCTCATGTCAGAGGTCCGCGTCGCTGATGTTCATGAGCAAGTCTCGGTTGCGTACCACCAAGCCCCCCGCTTCGATTCGGATGGCCAATTCGCGCTCCATGGTCTTGAGTTCTTGATTGACACGCTGGCGTGAAGCGCCCAGCAACTGGGCCAGTTCTTCTTGAGCCAAATGCAGCCCAATTCGAATTTCGCCGTCGTGTTGAAGGCAAGGCACGCCATAGCTTCTGACCAGGTGCAGCAACTGCTTGGCCAACCTGGCGCGCAAAGGCAGGGTGTTGAGGTCTTCGACCAAACCAAACAGTTGCCGAATGCGCCGCGCTTG
>RFXS01000025.1 GCA_009921465.1 Betaproteobacteria bacterium | reverse complement strand
TCATGCGCCTTGTGTTCGCCGGTACCCCGGAATTTGCCCGCGCTGCGCTCGCCGCCTTGCATGCGGCCGGTCACGATGTGGCACTGGTCTTGACACAACCCGATCGCCCTGCTGGGCGGGGCATGAAACTGCAAGCCTCTGCCGTCAAACAATTTGCGCTTGAGCAGGGTCTGCCTGTTTGCCAACCTCACAGTTTGCGGCTTGACGGCAAATCCCCTGATGACGCTTTGGCGGCTCAACAAGCCATTGCAAACGCACACGCTGACTTGATGGTGGTGGTGGCCTACGGCTTGCTCTTGCCAGCTTGGACCTTGGCCAGTGTGCCGCAGGGTTGCCTGAACATCCATGCGTCGCTGTTGCCGCGCTGGCGCGGTGCGGCACCGATCCAACGCGCGATAGAAGCTGGCGATACACACACGGGTGTGTGCATCATGCAAATGGATGCAGGCTTAGACACCGGGGCGGTGCTCATGCGCGAGAGCCTGCCCATCAGCGACACCGACACCAGCGCCACCCTCCACGACAAACTGTCTGCCCTTGGCGCACGGCTCATCGTCGACACCTTGAGACAATTGCCACACCTGAACGCACAAGCGCAAGCGACTGACGGCATCACCTACGCCGCGAAAATTTTGAAAGACGAAGCGTTGATCGATTGGCACTTGCCTGCGGTCACTTTGTCTCAGCGCATTCGCGCGTTTGACCCGTTCCCTGGCGCACATACTTTTCATGGCCAGCACGTGTTGAAAATTTGGTCAGCCGCGCCATTGGCGCAGCCCATGCACGCCACACCCGGCACCGTGGTGCAACTGCATGCGGATGCATTTGATGTCGCCACGGGCGACATGGCGGTACGTGTGACGCAAGTGCAACGCCCGGGAGGCAAGCGCATCAGTGCAGCTGAGTTTTTGCACAGCCAAGCGTTGTCTGTCGGCACGGTGTTGGGTACAGCCACAGATTGATGCATGTTTTTTGACCCGTTGAATTTTCGCCATCCTGCTTTTCGCCAAGGCATGATCGACACCCTCAAAGTCGCTCCCGGCATTTGGGCTTGGGGCTTGATGACTGGCGTGGCGATGGTGCAGGCCGGGCTGGGCCCTGGCATGTCGACCTTGATGACCTTGTTGGTTTACGGCGGCAGCGCGCAATTGGCGGCCATTCCTTTGTTGGGCGCAGGTGCGCCTGCATGGGTGATTTTGGCCACGGCGTTTTGTGTGAATTTGCGGTTTGCGGTGTTCAGTTTGCATTTGCGCCAATACATGATGGCTTGGCCGCGTTGGCAACGTTTGTCCATTGGCTATTTCATCGCGGACCTGAACTACGTGCAATTTGTCGAGCGTTATCCCGATCCAGCCAACGACCGCGAAGGGCAGCGCAGTGAAATGGCATACCTGTGCGGCAATTGCTTTTTGAATTGGATCGGTTGGCAAATCGCCAGCTTGGCGGGCATCGTGCTGGCCGCGCAAGTGCCACTGCAATGGGGGCTGGGTTTTGCAGGCGTCTTGGCGCTGGTCGGCATCTTGTGCTCGCTGTGTCAAACACGCTTGCGCGCGATTTCACTGGTGGTGTCTGGCACCGCTGCTGTGGTGGCCTTTGCCTTGCCATTGCGTTTGAATATTTTGGTGGCGATTGCCTCGGCGGTGGTGGTTTGTTTGTTGATCGAACGCACGCCACTGGCGCGCAAACAGGTGGCGCCATGATGGACATGGGCGATCTGGGAATCGCTGTAGGCCTTGGGCTGATCACGTTGCTGACGCGCTGTTTTTTCTTCATCCTCGATCGTGAATTGCCTTTCCCATCGTGGGCGCAGCGCGGTTTGCAATATGCGCCCATCGCGGCGCTGGCCGCGGTGGTGGTGCCTGAAATTGTGGTCAGCCACGGCGCACTGGTGCAAACTTGGCAAGATGCCCGCTTGTTCGGTGCAGCCGCTGGCGCGGGCTTTTATGTGTGGCGCCGAGGTCAAGGCCAAGCGGTCTTAGGTACCTTGCTGGTCGGCATGGCCGTGTATTTGCCATTGCATATTGGGTTGGGGTGGTGAGGTTTTTTGAGCGCGGCTTGGTCTAAAGCATTTGTCATTCATTTCGGCGTTGCTTCAAGTCTTTCTGCGAGCCAAACCTTAATCACCGACTGTCTGGTCACACCGAGCTTGCTTGCTTCGCGGTCTAAGGATTCAATCATCCAGACGGGGAAATCAACATTCACCCGTTTTTGCGCTTGCTGCACACGCCTGGCTTTGGATACATCCAATGAAGACGTGATGTCCTCACCATCGTCAAACTGTTGATCGAAATTTCTAGCTTTCATATAGTGCTACCTCTTCTGTGCGTGAGCGACGAACGGATATCAACCGAATATTCAAACCGCGATAAGTAATGACCGCAGACCAATGCTTTTCATGTATGAGCCCAATGACCAGATACCTGGGCTCATCTTCCGTCTTTGCAGGGATCTCCAAAAGCATTGTGTCATTCCAGAGTTCTTGTGCTTCAACAAAGTCGATGCCATGTTTGGAGCGATTGCTCAAACTCTTAGCTTCATCAAATTCGAATAAATTCAAGGTATAGAAAATATACCTTAATTGGTATTGTTTCGGCAACCCCCTGTTTCATCAACCAGTGCTGCACAACCATCTCAAAAACTGCCCATTGACACCCAATTTTGGCTTCATCCATCGATATGCCACTCAAAATGGGTGTCACAGGCTCATCCAACCGCATCGAGGGCCGCCCCCTAAAATGCCACAAAACATTCACACGGAGACAAACCCCATGCAAATCATCCGCTTCGCCGATCTGTGCGCACAGGGTCAGGCCCGTGGCAAACGCGTGTTCATCCGCGCTGACTTGAACGTGCCGTTTGACGACCATGGCCATATCTCCGAGGACACACGCATTCGGGCGTCAGTGCCCGCGATTCAAATGGCTTTAGACGCGGGTGCGGCTGTGATGGTTACCTCGCATCTGGGTCGTCCCACCGAGGGCGCGTTCAAACCCGAAGATTCATTGGCGCCAGTGGCCAAACGCTTGACCGAGTTGCTAGGCCGCGAGGTGCCGCTGGTGGCGGACTGGGTGGGCGGTGTGTCTGTCGCGCCGGGCCAGGTCGTGATGCTGGAGAACTGCCGGGTCAATCTGGGTGAGAAGAAAAACAGCGAATCACTCGCCAAGCAAATGGCGGCGCTTTGCGACATCTATGTCAATGACGCTTTCGGCACCGCGCACCGCGCCGAGGGCACCACCCATGGCATCGCGCAATTCGCGGCCATTGCTTGTGCGGGGCCGTTGTTGTCTGCCGAAATTGACGCGATCACCAAAGCGTTGGCGGCGCCCAAACGGCCTCTGGCCGCCATCGTTGCGGGTTCCAAGGTCAGTACCAAGCTCACCATTTTGCAAGCGCTCTCGCGCAATGTGGATCAATTGATCGTGGGCGGCGGCATTGCCAACACGTTCATGCTGGCGGCGGGTCTGAACATTGGCAAAAGCTTGGCAGAGCCAGACCTGATCGGCGAAGCCAAAGCGGTGATTGAAGCGATGAAAGCGCGCGGTGCAGAAGTGCCGATTCCCACCGATGTGGTGTGCGCCAAAACCTTTTCTTCTGATGCTGTGGCCACCGTGAAAAAAGCCACCGAGGTGGCTGACGACGATTTGATTTTGGACATCGGCCCCGACACTGCTGCGCGCTTGGCGACCCAACTCAAAGCCGCAGGCACGATCGTGTGGAACGGCCCCATGGGCGTGTTCGAATTCGATGCGTTTGAGAACGGCACCAAAGTGGTGGCGCATGCGATTGCCGACTCATCCGCCTTCAGCATCGCTGGTGGGGGCGACACTTTGGCAGCGATTGCCAAATACGGCATTGAGTCAAAGATCGGTTACATCTCCACTGGCGGCGGCGCGTTTTTGGAAGTGCTGGAAGGCAAAACCCTGCCTGCGTTTGAGATATTGATGAAACGCGCGGCTTAAACCGCGCTGAATGAACGGTCAAGGCACGGCAAATTGTTGCTTGCAACGGTTGTTGATATAGAACTTGAAAAACAGTTTGTCTTGTCCGTATTTTTCTTGGGCAAACACAAACAAATGGTCAATCACCCACATGTGCACTTGTGGTGACAGTTCATCGGCTGGTGTTTGACCGGTTAGCGTTTGTAAATTTCTCAATGCCTGGGTTTTGAAAGACTCGTGCACCGGCAGCATGGCTTCGAGTCGCTGCGCTTGCTCGCTGGGGTTGTCTCGGGTTTGGTAGTAAAGCAACTTGAGTGCATCGCTGTAGCGCTCTGCTTGCTGGGCATATTGGTTGGCCGCCGCTGAACAAGCGCTTCGCGCCAAAGCGATCGGATCACCCGTGGTTTGCGCATGCAAGCCTTTGGCGCCAAGCAACAACAAAATGGTTGTCAGTGAGCGCCAGCACGCGGCTTGCATCAGGCCGCCGTCAACGCGGGCAAACTGGTTGCTCGCCCTTTGTAATCGGTCCAACACTGGCGAGTGAAGTCATACAACTTGCATGAACGCGCGGTCTGGAAATACCAGCGCCATGAAAACCGCTGAACAATGATGCGCCCAGGCAGCAAGTTTTCCAATTTGGCTTGGGCTTGTTTGAGGCGATACAAAGGAATGCTCATGTCCACATGGTGGGCGGTGTGCTCCATGATGTGGTGCATCAAGGCGCCGATTTTGAAAGGGAAGGTCAAGTGCACGGTGGTAGACACAAAAGGCTGGGCTTTGGCCCAAGCACTGCGGTCATCATGCCAAGAGACTTTGACATGGGTGTGGTGCACATACACCACAAAACCAATCATGGCGCACCAGAATGAAAACGGGATCACGAAACTGAACAACATCAACCACCAGACAGACTGGCCGGTAGCCCATGCTGCAGCGACGATGCCGCCCACCCACAATGCCGCAAAACCGGTGATCAGCCAGCTGTCGCGGATGAATATCGGGCGACGTGTCGGCATTTCTTTGGCGTTGGGGAACACCATTTTTTTCCACCAAATTTCAATCATGTAATAAAGGCCTGGCGCCCAACCACTGCGGTAAGCCCTGTCTAACCATCGACCGGCAAACGACAACTTGGCGTATTCCTCGCGTGTGAGCGGCGCCCAAACAAAATCGAAGCCTTTGAGGTTGGTGTAACCGTGGTGGACCACGTTGTGTCCGATGTCCCACAAGCTGAAGGTGGTCAAAGATGGCAAGAAAGCGATGCGCCCAACCCATTTGTTGAGGCCTCGGTGAGGTGTCAGACTTTGGTGACAAGCGTCATGCCCAATGATGAACAAGCGCCCGATGGTGAAACCCATGGCCACCGCGCAGAGCAATTTGGCCCACCATGCTTGAAACAACACCGTACCAGCCAAGAACCCCGCCCACACAGCGTAGTCCAGCACCAGCAGGGCCATGGCGCGCCAAGTGACGCGCTCGGACAAAGGCACGAGCCACTCGCGGATCACCTTGCGGTGAGGCATGGGTTGCTCTAAGGGAATGGGTTGTTCAGTCAGGTTCATAAGTCTGGAAATGGGCACTAAAAACAAGCAAGTGCGCTGAGACTTTCAGCCGCTGCGGGCAGACTTGCTCAGTACTGATGCCATTGTAGCCATCCCAAGCTTAAACCGGCCTTACCCCTACCAGCGCTCGGGTAAGCGCTTGCAAATCCGGTAAACCCTGTCCCGCTCGCGCACCACGTACCCGCCAGTGATCAACTCTTTCATGATCCGACTGACCATTTCCCGGCTGCAGCCGATGTGTTGCGCCATTTGCGCGTGGGTCATGGGGTGGCAGCGCATGTCCCCATGGGGGTCGACCGCTGGGTCCATTTGCCCCTGCAGCAAGGACGTCAAACGACTGTACGCATCAGAAAACAGCGCGCGGCGGGTGGTTTCGGTGGCCATGCGAACCCGTTGCAAGGCCATTTTCAACACATCCATGGCCATGGCGGGGGTGTGTTGCATCACCGCCAACGCCGATTCGCGCGACACCACGACACACACCACTGGCGTCAAGGTGACCACGCTGGCGCAATGCGGGCCGCCATCCAACGCAGGCGCGCCCACCAATTGACCTGCGCCCCACAAGGACAGCGTGATTTCCCGCGGCTTGCTGTCTTGCGAAACACTGAACTCTCGCAAACGCCCCGCGACCACCAAATAAATTTGATGCCCGATGTCGCCTTGTTGAATCAGCAAAAGGTGTTTGCGGTAATGCCGCACTTGGCCTTGGCGCGCCAGGGTTAACAACCCCGGTTGACCCGTGCCCAACCACAGGCTGTCAATGTTTGGCGAGTTCTTTTTCATGCCACCCACTGTAGGCAACAGCGCGCTGGCAGTGGCAGAGCGCCACTGACAAATTTTGCAAACCAAACTTGCGAAGTCTTCCCTCAATGCCTCGGTTTTTAAATCAATTGGTCATGTGTTGCGTGTGACAATGCAACCTCGTTTCACGGAAATTCCATGCCAAAACACGCCACCAAAATTGTTGCCACGCTGGGCCCTGCATCCAGCGACCCCGAAATGCTCGAAGCCATGATCCGCGCTGGCGTGAATGTGGTTCGACTCAATTTCAGCCACGGCAAGGCCCAAGACCATGTTGACCGCGCCACGCTGGTGCGTGAAGCCGCCAAACGCGCGGGGCGCGTGGTCGCCATCATGGCCGACTTGCAAGGTCCCAAAATCCGGGTCGGCAAATTTGCCGAAGGCAAAGTGATGTTGCAAGCCGGCGCCCCGTTCGTGCTGGACGCCTCGCGCACAGAACCGGGCGACATTCAAGGCGTTGGGCTGGATTACAAAGAACTCCCGCGCGATGTCAAAGCCGGTGACTTGCTGCTGCTCAACGATGGCTTGATTGTGTTGACCGTCAGCAAAGTCCAAGGCGAAAAAGTCCACACCGTCGTGCAAATGGGCGGTGAGCTCTCGAATAACAAAGGCATCAACAAACAAGGCGGCGGTCTGACCGCCCCCGCGCTGACCGGCAAAGACATGGAAGACATCAAAACCGCCATGTCCTTTCAAGCCGACTATGTGGCCGTCAGCTTTCCAAAAAACGCCACCGACATGGAAATGGCCAGACAGCTTTGCAACGTCGCGGCCGAACCTTACAAACACAAGCCTGGCCTGATCGCCAAAATCGAACGCTTTGAGGCCATCCCGCACTTGGAAGAAATCTTGCGGGCTTCCGACGGCATCATGGTGGCACGTGGCGATTTGGCCGTCGAGGTGGGCAACGCCGCCGTGCCCGCCTTGCAAAAACGCATGATCAAACTGGCGCGTGAAATGGACAAAGTCACCATCACCGCCACCCAAATGATGGAAAGCATGATCACCAACCCGGTGCCCACGCGCGCTGAAGTCAGCGACGTGGCCAATGCCGTGCTCGATGGCACCGACGCGGTGATGCTGAGCGCCGAGACCGCGGTTGGCAAATACCCGCTGGAAACCGTGCAACAAATGGCGCAAATTTGCAAAGCCGCCGAAGACGCCGAGGAGGTGGCTTTGGACGCTGACTTCACGGGCAAAACTTTCACCTACATCGACCAGACCATTGCCATGGGCGCCTTGTTCACGGCTCACCACCTTGGCGCCAAAGCGATTGTGGCGCTGACAGATTCCGGCTCCACCCCCTTGTGGATGAGCCGCCACCGCATTCACATCCCCATTTATGCACTCACCACGCGCGAGAACACGCAACGCCGCATGGCGCTGTACCGAAATGTGCATGCCTTGTTGCTCGACACCAGCACCGACCGCGACACGGCACTGAACCAAGCCGAGCAACACCTCAGCGCTCGGGGCATCGTCAGCAGCGGTGATGTGTATGCCATCACTTGTGGCGAACCAATGGGCTCGCCCGGAGGCACTAACATGCTGAAAATTTGCAAGGTCGGCTGACGGCTGACCAACCCGTTTTTACATACAGGAAGTACCCCCATGGCACTGGTTTCAATGCGCGAACTGCTCGATCACGCCGCCGAGCACAACTACGGCATCCCCGCGTTCAATGTCAACAACCTAGAGCAAGTGCAAGCGGTCATGTCTGCGGCGGACGAAGTCGGTGCGCCCGTGATACTTCAAGCCAGTGCAGGTGCGCGCAAATACGCTGGCGAGTCGTTCATCAAACACTTGATTCAAGCCGCGGTCGAAGCCTACCCGCATGTGCCATTGGTGATGCACCAAGACCATGGACAAAGCCCCATGGTTTGTCGTGGTGCGATTGAGTTGGGCTTCACGTCAGTGATGATGGACGGCAGCTTGGAAGGCGACGGCAAAACCATCGCCAGCTATGACTACAACGTCAGCGTCACCCGTGAGGTGGTGGACATGGCGCACCAACTGGGCATCACTGTGGAAGGTGAATTGGGTTGTTTGGGTTCGCTCGAAACCATGAAAGGCGACAAAGAAGACGGCCACGGCACCGATGCCACCATGACCCGCGAACAACTGCTGACCGACCCCGAGCAAGCCGCGGACTTTGTCAAACGCACCCAATTGGATGCACTGGCCATCGCCATCGGCACCAGTCACGGCGCTTACAAGTTCACACGCAAGCCCACCGGGGACATTCTGGCCATGGACCGCATTCAAGCCATTCACCAGCGCATCCCCAACACGCATTTGGTGATGCACGGCTCGTCCAGCGTGCCGCAAGAGCTGCTCGCCAAGATCCGTCAATTCGGCGGCGACATGAAAGAAACCTATGGCGTGCCAGTGGAAGAAATCCAAAAGGCCATTCAATTTGGTGTGCGCAAAATCAACATCGACACCGACATCCGCTTGGCCATGACCGCCGCCGTGCGTCAGTTTTTATTCGAGAACCCTGACAAATTCGATGCCCGAGAGTGGCTCAAGCCCATCGAATTCGGTTGCGAGGGCCAAAGCGGCAAAATCAAACCGACACCCCTGCCCATGATGGCAGCCAAATACCAACAAGGTTTGTTGGCGCAAAGCGTTCATTGACCGTCAACGGCTCCGTCGTTTTGCCCAAACAAGCCACGCCATCGCTCTATTAAAGCTTCAACACGCATTCGCTGTAGGTCGCCCCTTCTTTGAGCACAAATTGCTTGAATGCCAAATTGACCCCTGACAGTGTGCTGTCTCGCCGATGTATCAAACACCAATCAATGTATTTGGGCATGTCAACCAAATCGAGCACGGCCATCAAACCCGCGCTGATCTCCGTCTGACAGGCATGTGCAGACAAAAAGCTGATGCCCATGCCATTCATCACGGCTTGCTTCACCGCTTCATTGGTTGACATCTCCATGCTTTTTCTGAATTTCATGTGTTTGGCTTGCAGTATTTGCTCGAAAAATATTCTGGTCGCTGACCCACGCTCACGAAAAATCACATCGCTGTCTTGTAAGTCATCCCAAGCCATGTGTTGACGGCTTGCCAAAGGATGCGCCAAGGGGGCCACCATGACATGTGGGTGTCTGGCGAAATGCACCGCTTCAAGCTCTGCATCTGAAGGCGGGTAACCCGTGATGGCAATGTCGAGGCGGTGGTTCAACAACATTTCCAAAATTTCCGAACGCCTTGCCACGGTGAGTTTGAGCAAGACCTCTGGAAACTGCGCGTGAAATGCATTGAGCATGCGCGGTACAAAGTAATGGGCCGGCGAGACCACGGCCAAATGCAGCAAACCTCGCGGCCATTGGGTGACAGGAATGTGGGCCGGTTTGTCACGCCAAGCAAAAGCGTCTGATGCAGCTTGCACCTGAGCCTGAATCAGGCGCGCATGCTGCAACAACACCGATCCTGCTTCAGTCAATTGCCTTCTGTCTGACGGATCAAACAACATCACTTGCAAATCTTGCTCGAGTTGCCTCACCACCCGAGACACCGCAGGCTGCGTCATGTGCAGATGTTCAGCGGCTTTGGTGTACCCACCTAAGCGCGCCACGGCCTCGAAAACCCTGATGTATTTCAAGCTCCAAAGACTGGTCATTTCGAACCTCCTTGCTGCGTTGATCAGTATTTACCCTCGGGTCTGCTGACGCCAATTGAGTGACCCTTCGACCATTGCCAAAGACCATGTGTCATCACAGTCGTTTATAGCTATTTTTATATATATTCAATGCATTTGTATAGCTTTATCGTGTGCATTTTCGTTCCTAGAATGCACCGCTTATTCATTACTTTTCAGCCATGCCATCCGTTTCAGAACCCCATCCTTTTCCTGTGTGGAACGACCAATCCGCCGCCAGCCTCGACGAGCCACAGCTGTTGCTTTACCGCTCCAACTTACTGGGGTCCGATCTCAGAATCACCAACTACGGCGGCGGCAACACCAGCGCCAAGATATGGCAGCTGGATCCCTTGACCGGCGAATCGGTCGAGGTGTTGTGGGTCAAAGGCTCTGGCGGTGATGTCGGCTCCATGAAGCTCGATGGCTTCGCCACTCTGTGGATGGACAAACTGCGCAGCCTGAAAAAACTGTATCGCGGTGTGGCGCATGAAGACAGCATGGTGGATTACTTGCCACATTGCACTTTCAATCTCAATCCACGCGCCGCCTCCATCGACACCCCCTTGCATGCGTCTTTGCCCTATGCGCACATAGACCACATGCACCCTGATGCGGTGATTGCCATTGCGGCGATGGAGAACTCTCAACGCATCACAGAGACCGTCTTTGAAGGTCAAGTGGGCTGGTTGCCATGGTTGCGCCCCGGTTATGAACTGGGACAACAACTGGCCGCTTATGACGCTGCACACCCGGGACTGCGGGGCATTGTGCTGGCAGGTCATGGCTTGTTCAGTTGGGGCGATAGCTCGAAGTCTTGCTATGAGAACACCGTGGATCTGATCGAACGTGCGCAAAACTGGTTGGCCCAGGAACGTGCGCAACGAAATATCCAAGTGTTTGGCGGCACTTGTCGTGAAACCTTGCCCACCACCGAACGCGATGCAACGCTCAAGGAATTACTGCCTTTGCTCAGAGGATTGGCCAGCAAAGACAGCCCCAAATTGCTGCACCTCAACACCTCCAACGAGGTCTTGGCGTTTGTCAATTCCAACGATCTGCAAGCGTTGGCGAACTTGGGAACGTCTTGTCCAGACCATTTTTTGCGCACCAAGATTCGCCCGATGATCGTGCCCGATCATTTGTACAGCTTGCCCGCAGATGAACTGAAGCATCAGTTGTCTGAATTGATCACGGCTTATGTCAAAGACTACAGCGCTTATTACGACCGGTGTAAACGCCCCCACAGTCCTGCCATGCGTGACCCGAATCCGGTTGTGATTTTGTTGCCACGCATCGGCATGGTGACGATCGCGAAAGACAAGGCCACCGCGCGTATCGCTGGCGAGTTTTATGTCAATGCCATCAATGTGATGCGCGAAGCCAATGCCATTGACCGCTATGTTGGTCTGCCCGAACAAGAAGCGTTTGACATCGAATATTGGTTGCTCGAGGAAGCGAAGCTGCAGCGCATGCCCAAAGCCAAGCCACTGGTGGGCAAAGTGGCACTGGTCACTGGGGCCGCCGGAGGCATCGGCAGCAGCATCGCAGCACGTTTATTGAGCGACGGGGCCTGCGTGGTGTTGGCAGACATTGCCCGCGAAGAGGTGCAAGATGTGCGTGACCAACTGGCCACGCGGTTTGGCAAAGACCATGTGCATTCGGTGGTGTGTGATGTCACCGACGAGCACAGCGTGCAACAAGCGTTTCAATCTGCTGTGTTGGCGTTCGGTGGCTTGGACATTTTGGTGAGCAACGCCGGGATTGCGTCTGCCGCACCCTTGGAAGACACCACACTGGCACTGTGGAACTTGAACCAAAACATTTTGGCCACTGGTTATTTCTTGGTCAGCCGTGAAGCATTCCGTTTGATGAAGTCGCAAGCGCTCGGTGGCGCCATGGTGATGATCGCGAGCAAAAACGGCATGGTAGCGAGCAACCAAGCCACGGCGTATTGCGCGGCCAAGGCCGCAGAAATTCAACTCAGTCGAAGCATTGCTTTGGAAGGTGCGCCCTTGGGTATCCGCTGCAACGTGGTGAACCCAGACGCGGTCATTCGCGGTTCAAAAATTTGGTCGGGCAAATGGAGCCAAGAACGCGCCGCCGCCAACCGCATTGCTGAAACCGACTTAGAAGCTTTTTACCGCGACCGCAGCATGCTCAAACGCAGTGTGTATCCGCAAGATATCGCAGAGGCGGCTTACCACTTCTGCGCGGAACAACTGAGCGGCAAAAGCACCGGCAACATTTTGAATGTCGACGCCGGCAACCTCGCCGCGTTCACTCGCTGAACAGGTTCAAAGGCCCAAATATGACCGCCATCCATTCTCAACTCATCGTCGACAAAAACAAAGCTTCACAAGCAGCGTTTGAGAGAGATTTTTCCCACCTCGGCGAACAACTCGCGCGCCGAGGAATTCAGATTGACCAGGTTTGCGCACAAGTGGCGACATTTGGTGTGGCCCTTCCCAGCTGGGGCGTGGGCACAGGCGGCACACGATTTGCACGGTTCCCCGGTCTTGGCGAACCGCAACATGTGTTCGACAAAATCCAAGACTGCGGTGTGGTTCATCAACTCACCCGTGTCACACCCACGGTGTCCTTGCACATCCCATGGGACACATGCAGTGACTGGTCTGAACTGCGTGGGGCCGCGCAAAACGCGCAACTGCAATTTGACGCGATCAATTCCAACACGTTCTCCGACCAAACAGACCAAACCCGAAGCTACAAATTCGGCAGCTTGTCACACACCGATCCGGCCACCCGCGCCCAAGCCATTGAACACAACTTGGCATGCATCGACATTGGCATGCAACTGGGCTCCAAAGCGTTGACGGTATGGGTCGGCGATGGCAGCAATTTCCCAGGACAGCAACATTTCCGTCGCGCATTTGATCGTTATTTGGAAAGCACTGCGCAAATTTACCAAGCATTGCCCGACGACTGGCAGATGTTTTTGGAACACAAATTGTGCGAACCGGCCTTCTACAGCACGGTGATTCAAGATTGGGGTTCCAGCTTAATGGCCGCCAACGCCTTGGGCAACAAAGCGCAATGCTTGGTCGATTTGGGACACCACGCACCCAACGTCAACATCGAAATGATTGTGGCGCGCTTGATCGCTGCACACAAGCTCGCTGGTTTTCATTTCAACGACAGCAAATACGGCGATGACGACTTAGACGCTGGCAGCGTGTCGCCTTACCGCTTGTTCTTGGTGTTCAACGAGTTGGTGGCTGCTGCTCACGAAGGGGTTGCAGGCTTCAACCCGGCCTACATGCTGGACCAAAGCCACAACGTCACCGATCCGATTGAAAGCCTGATGTGCAGTGCCATCCAATGTCAACGCTCTTATGCACAGGCATTGTTGGTCAACCGTATAGCGCTTGACGAAGCACAACAGTCCAATGACGCACTGAGGGCTACGCAGTTGCTCAAAGAGGCTTTTCAAACCGATGTCGATCCTATTTTGGAACACGTGCGTCGCAGCCAAGGCGCAGCTGCTGACCCGCTGAGCACTTACCGCGCCAGCGGCTATCGACAAAGCGTGGCCCGGTCTCGCAAACGCAGCCCATCCACTGCAAGCGGAATTGTCTGAGTGATGGAATTCGCAACCAGCCATTGCCGTCCCCTGCCTTGCGTCGAAATTCGCGGCGCACGCAAAGCTTTCGGCAGCACCGTGGCTTTGCGCAATGGGATGCTGAGCCTTCGCGCTGGTGAGGTACATGCGCTGTTAGGTGAAAACGGGGCTGGCAAATCCACATTGGTGAAAGCGTTGGCGGGCGCGATTTCGCTAGACAGTGGTGAGTTCTTGGTCCACGGTCAAGCGGTGCGGTTCCAGCACACCGCCGAGTCTCGCCGAGCTGGTATCGCCGTCATTTTTCAAGAACCCACTTTGTTCGGCGACCTGAGCATCACTGAAAACATTTTCATGGGCAACCAACCCACCCATGCATTTGGCTTGCTGGCACACCAACAAATGGAAAACCAAGTCGCTGCGATATTGAAGCGTTTGGGTGTTCAGTTGAAGCCCACACAACAGGTGCATGGTTTGTCAATCGCCGACCAACAGATCGTTGAAATTGCCAAAGCACTGGTTCAGTCTGCCAAGGTTTTGGTCATGGACGAGCCCACCGCCGCGCTGTCCAAACCTGAAGTTGACAAACTGTTTGCGATGGTGAGGAAGCTGTGCGATGAAGGAGTGGCTGTTTTGTTCATCACGCATCGACTGGAAGAAGTGTTTGCGTTGACCCAGCAAGTCACCATCATGCGTGATGGCAGCCATGTGTTTTCTGGACCTACCTCGGGGCTCAATACACCCACCATACTTCGGCACATGGTGGGGCGTGAGCTTGATGACTACTATCCACGTCCGGATGTTCAGTTAGGCCAAGTGGCACTCAAGGTCAACCAACTCAGCCGTGAGGGCGTCTTTCACGATGTCAGCTTTCACGTGCGACAAGGTGAAATCGTGGCGTTGGCTGGTTTGGTAGGCGCGGGACGCTCAGAAATCATCCGAACCATATTTGGCATTGATCCAGCGACCGAGGGTGCCGTTTTTGTCTACGAATCACCCATGCCATTGGGTGACCCCGCAGTTTCGATGGCTTGTGGCCTGGCCATGGTGCCTGAAGATCGACGCGCACAAGGCTTGGTCATGGACGCATCCATCATTCGCAATGCCACCTTGACCATCATCAGGCGATTGACGCAATTCGGGTTCATGCCGCGCAAGGTCGAGTCCCACACAACCCAACATTGGGGAAAGCGTTTGCTGCTCAAGGCCAACGATTTGTCACTGCCAGTTTCAACATTGTCGGGTGGTAATCAACAAAAAGTGGTGTTGTCTAAATGGATGGCCACCCAGCCCAAGGTGTTATTGATAGATGAACCCACACGCGGCATTGATGTGGGTGCCAAAGCCGAGGTGTACCGCGCCATCGCGCAATTGGTTGAAGAAGGTTTGGCTGTGGTCATGGTTTCAAGCGAATTGCCAGAAATTTTGGGAATGGCTGACAGAGTGCTGGTGATCCATGAAGGCCGCATCAGTGCCGAACTCCAGCGTGGGCAAGCCACCGAAGAAAACATCATGGCGGCTGCCCTGGGACAACCGCAAAACCACACCTTTTCACAAACCCACCCCACACAAGCAAGGCATGCCCATGCACACTAGCATGCAAACCCCCGCGATGGCATTTCCCCAACGCACCCGCTTTGATTGGCTATCAACACTCGCGCGGTCCAGAGAAAGCAGCCTTGCCGTGGTGTTGATACTCACGGTATTGGCCACCGCACTGGCCAATCCGCGTTTCATCAGTGCCCAAAACCTTCGTGACATGGCGCTGAACGTGTCCATCATTGCGTTGTTGACCACCGGCCTGACCACCGTGATGTTGATGCGGCACATTGACCTGTCCATCAGCTCGGTCGTGGGGCTGAGCGCCTTCTTGGTCGGCGATCTGTACACCCACTTTTCTGACACCCCCATGCCAGTGGCCATTGCAACCGGATTGGCCATTGGCTTATTGGCTGGTGCGGTGAATGGTTGGTTGGTGACATGGGGGCAAGTTCCTTCTTTGGTCGCAACGCTCAGCACCTTGTACGTGTTTCGAGGCATCGACTATGCATGGGTGCAAGGCCGACAAATCAACGCAACCGCTTTACCGTCCGAGATGACCGCGCTGGGCTCGGGCGATGTCTGGGGTTTTCCCATCATGGCGTGGATCGCGGTTGCTTTGCTGATCGCCATGTCGTTTTATTTACAGAATTTCAAAGCAGGTCGAGAGTTTTATGCCATTGGGTCGAACCCAGAAGGCGCGCGTCTGGTTGGCATTCCGGTCAAGCGGCGAGAGTTCATTGGCTTTTTGATCTGTGGCACCACCGCAGGGCTGGCAGGCGTGCTGTGGCTCGCACGTTTTGGCACTGTCAATGCATCCAGCGCCAACGGCATTGAATTGCAAGTGGTGGCGGCCGCAGTGGTGGGCAGTGTGTCGATCGCGGGTGGTGCAGGCACAGTGTTGGGTGCCACCTTGGGTGCTTTGTTACTCAGCGTGATTTCCAGCGCCTTGGTCATTCTTCGCGTGTCCTCTTTTTGGCAACTGGCCATTCAAGGCGGTTTGATCTTGTTGGCAATTGCATTGGACGCCCTGTTGTCCAGAGCCATCGTGGCTCGCACCTCGAAAAAACGGACAAGGCATGAATAAGACTTTGCGTTGGTCATGGGACAGTGCGTTGTGCATCGTGCTGGTGCTGAGCTTGGTCATGGCCCAACAAATTTCAAACGATTTCGCAAGCGTCGGCAACCTCAGTAACTTGCTGGCAAGCGTGGTTGAAATTGCATTGATGGGATTGGGCTTGGCGCTGTTGGTGGTGGCTGCAGAAATTGACATCTCCATCGCGGCCATTCTGGGCTTGGCGAGTGGTTTGCTCGGTCTTTTGTACAAGCACGGGGTGTCGATGCCCGTGGCCATCAGCTTGGTGTTGTTGGCAGGCGCAAGCGCAGGGCTCTTCAATGGCTGGTTGGTGACCCGGCTCAAGTTGCCTTCACTGGCCGTCACGATTGGCACCATGGCCTTGTTTCGGGGCCTGACTTACATCATGCTCGGCGACGAAGCTGTCGCTGATTTTCCTGCACCTTACACCGCGTTTGCCCTTGAAAATTTCGGCGGCACTTTTTTGCCACTCACCTATGTCTGGTTGTTGATACCTCTGTCAGTGGTGTTCATCGCCCTGCTTCAATTCAGCGGCTTGGGTCGCTTGATATATGCCATGGGTGCCAATGAAACCGCAGTTCGCTTTTCAGGCGTGAATGTGGTTCGTATCAAGTTGTGGCTGTTTGTGATTTCGGGACTCATGAGCGCACTGGCCGGCATTGTCTACACCTTGCGTTTTTCAAGCGCACGGGCTGACAACGGCATGGGATTTGAACTGAGTGTCGTGGCTGCTGTCTTGTTTGGTGGCATCAGCATTTTTGGCGGCAAGGGCACCATCGCAGGCGAACTGCTTGCGGTGTTGATCATCGGCGTATTGAACAACGCGCTCACGCTTTTCGATGTTTCCAACGAAGTCTTGACCATCGTCACCGGTTTGCTGTTGTTGTCCTCGGTCTTGGTGCCCAACCTTGTGCACCGCTGGCGGCAAGCGCGATTGCAACGCGCCAACCTGAATGCATTGGATGCACCACCCCCCATCAACCCATAAGAAGCAGGGTTCACCTGACGCTTTTCTTTTCAACCCTAGGAGACTCACATGATTTTCAAATTCAACCGCATGGCCTCAGCGCTGTGCATGGCCAGCTTTTTGGTTGCCAGCGCTGTAAGCGTGCAAGCGCAAGAGATCAAAAAAGGCTTGTCAATCGCGTTCCTGCCCAAACAAATCAACAACCCCTACAACGTGATCACTGGCGGCGGCGTGTCGGAAGCGGTCAAGGCGTTGGGCGGCAAAAGCAAAATGGTTGGGCCATCAGACGCTGGTGCGTCTTCCCAAGTGTCCTACATCAACACGCTGACCACCCAAAAACAAAACGCCATCATTGTGTCTGCCAATGATCCCAACGCTTTGCTGCCCTACTTGAAAAAAGCATCTGAAGCCGGCACCAAGATCGTTGCCGTCGATTCAGATGTCGGTGAAGATGGTCGCGCATTGTTCATCAACCAAGCCAACAGCGAAGGCATCGGTCGTGCACAAGTTCAACTCATGGCCAAACTGATGGGTGGCAAAGGTGAATTTGCCATTTTGTCAGCCACCCCCAATGCCACTAACCAAAACACTTGGATCAAATGGATGCAAGAAGAGTTGGAAAAGCCCGAGTACAAAGACATGAAACTGGTCAAGATTGCTTACGGGAACGACGACGATCAGAAGTCCTTCGTTGAAACACAGGGCTTGATTCAGGCCTATCCCCAACTCAAAGGCATCATCTCTCCCACCACCGTGGGCATTTCTGCGGCAGCGCGTTACTTGTCAACGTCTCCCCTGAAAGGCAAATTGCAGCTGACAGGTTTGGGCACACCCAACCAAATGCGCGAATACATCAAGAATGGCACCGTGGTCGCTTTTCAACTGTGGAACCCTGCCGATTTGGGCTACCTCGCAGCCTATGCCGCCGGCCACTTGGCCTCCGGCAACATCACAGGCAAAGCAGGCGAAACATTCACCGCAGGCAAGTTAGGCAAATACACCATCGGTGACAAGGGCGAGGTGATATTGGGCGCGCCCACCACGTTCGACAAAACCAATATCGACAAATTCAACTACTGATCGCTTGATTTGGGCGGCACCGTTAACACGGTGCTGATCAAACCATTCGCGTCTCTTGGACATTGCGCATGACTCACTATCCTCTGAAAATCGGATTGTTCGGTGTCGGCCTCAATACTTATTGGCCTCAATTCGAAGGCTTACAACCACGTTTGCAAAACCATGTCCGAATGGTGGCTGACAAGTTGCAACGCCCGGGCGTAGAAGTCGTCAATCTGGGATTGGTCGATGACATCGACAAAGCGTTCGCCACCAGTCACAGCCTGCGCCGCGCCGATGTGGACTTGGTTTTTTTGTATGCCACCACGTACGCCGTTTCGAGCACCGTGTTGGCTGCGGTGGCGCGGGTCAAGGTTCCGGTCATTGTGCTGAACCTGCAGCCTGAAGCAGCCATCGACTACCAACGGCTCAACTCCATGGGTGACCGCACACGCATGACTGGTGAATGGTTGGCCTATTGCGCATCATGCACCGTGCCTGAAATTGCCAATGTGTTCAGACGCGCGCGCATTCCTTTTCATCAAGTGACGGGCGTGTTACATGGTGACCCGCATGTATGGCAGGAGATCGAGGGTTGGGTAGACGCGGCTCTGGTGGCTCACACCATGGCACACAACAGACTGGGCGTAATGGGTCGTTACTACAACGGCATGCTGGATATTTACACCGACATGACATTGCAATGCGCTACTTTTGGTGGCCATATGGATATTTTGGAAATGGATGAATTGGCAGACTTGTGCCAATCCGCTTCATCCACACACATCGCCGACAAGCTCCATCAATTCGCAAACGAATTTGACATCCAAAGCGATTGCCATTCACACGATTTAACCCTCGCAGCGCGCACTGCAGTGGGGCTGGATCAGCTGATCGAAAAGCACCAACTTGGCGCCATGGCTTACTTTTACCAATCGGTACCTGGGCATGAACACGAGGCCATCATCAGCTCCATCATTCTGGGTGCCTCTGGCCTGACTTCACGCGGCATACCCATCGCTGGCGAATACGAAATCAAAAATGCACAGGCCATGAAAATCATGCATGGTTTGGGGGCTGGGGGGTCATTCACCGAGTATTACGCGGTTGACTTTCAAGATGACGTGGTGCTGATGGGCCATGATGGCCCCGGGCACAGTGGCATCGCACAAGGCAAAACCAAGGTCCGGCCATTGAAGGTGTTTCACGGCAAAGTCGGTGCAGGTGTGAGTGTGGAAATGTCGGTCAAGCACGGCCCCGTCACTTTATTGTCGGTGACGGAACACAGCGGTGGGACCTTGAAACTGTTGTGCGCACACGCGGAGTCTGTGGCCGGTCCCATTTTGGAGATTGGCAACACCAACAGCCGATACCGTTTCAGCATTGGCGCGCGCCAATTCATCGAGCAATGGAACAGCCATGGTCCCGCCCACCACTGCGCGATTGGTGTGGGCCATGTGGCTGATCGTTTACACAAGTTAGCGGCCTTGCTCGGTATCGATTGCGTACAGGTGTGTTGATCACATGGGTAACGCGCAAAAATCCGCATTCAAAATGTTTTTGCACGCGGGACAAAAAGAAGAATACCAACGACGCCATGATGCCATCTGGCCTGAATTGGTTGCACTGTTAAAGCAAAGTGGCGTCAGCGACTACAGCATCTACTTGGACGAGACGCACCATGTGCTGTTCGCTGTTTTACGCGCCAGAGATAAGCACAGCATGGATGCATTACCGCATCACCCGGTGATGCAACGCTGGTGGCAACACATGAAAGACATCATGCGCAGCAACCCTGACGGTTCTCCGGTGGTCGAGCCCATGCCATGTCTGTTTCACTTGGATTGATGTCTCACATGTCTTTGACTTTGGTACTCGACATTGGCAAAACACACGCCAAATTGCTGTTGATTGATTCATCTGGTGAGGTCGTGGCTCGGCAGTGCCACGCCAACGCTTCGGAACAAGCGAATGGTTACATGGCCTTGGGTGTGGCTGCATTGACGCAGTGGTTGTTGACCAGCATTCCCTTGTTGCCACGCCGCGCTGACATTTCAGACATCAGCATCACCACCCATGGCGCGGCTTTTTGTGTTCTGAACGATGACGGTTTGGTGTTGCCGCCGATGGACTATGAATGGGACGGTTATGGTGAATTCCGTTCTCAATTTCAACAACGTGCCAGTGTGTTTGATGAAACGGGTTCGCCTGCATTGCCACTGGGTTTGAATGCAGGCTTGCAACTGGCGTGGCTCAAACACGTCAAGCCCCAAGATTGGTCAAGTGTGCGTCATGTGTTGCCCTACGCCCAATATTGGGCGTGGTGGTTTTGCGCTCACATGGCCAGCGAAGTGTCGTCATTGGGTTGCCACACCCATTTGTGGTCACCACATGAACACAGCCATTCCAGTTGGGCTTGGTCAGAAGGCTTGGACGTGCTCACACCTGCTGTGCAACCGGCTTGGTCTGATCTGGGCCAGTTGCGGCCTGAATTGGTCGCATGTCTTGGGTTGCCACACCACACTCAAGTGAAAGTCGGCGCACATGACAGCAACGCTTGTCTTGCCCGTTATTTGCACACCATGCCGGGTGCCACCGTGGTATCAACCGGCACGTGGGTGGTCATCATGGCCACCCACGGACAACCAGTTGCGCTGGATCCCCACCGCGATGAACTGCTGAATGTCAGCGTTGAGGGCCAATGCATTCCCACGGGACGCTTCATGGGCGGGCGCGAATACGCCTTATTGTCTGGAGACGCTGATGTGGCACTGGCAGACATTGGGCACTTGCTGCAAGTGTTGAAAGAGGGCTGGCGTGCCACACCCTCCTTTTGTGATGCGGGCGGACCGTTTGCAATGCAAACAGGCAAGGTCTGGCGAGACGAACAAGTTGTCGCCCTCAACGATGTGCCATCGACATTGCGTCCGGCACTGGCGGCTTTGTATGCAGCCGAAACCACGGTACACATCATCCGTCACCTGAGCGGCGATCAGCTCACACCGGTCATTCTGGAAGGACCCTTGTCCTACAATGAAGCCTATGTGGCAGCCGTGGCTGCCTTGCTTGAACGATACGCTGTCTGGCGCTCAACCGACGAGCTGGAAGGCACTGCCAGAGGGGCTTGGATGTTGGCGCAATGGACCCAGCGCCAGTCCTTCCAAACCGGCTTGTCTCTGGTTCAGCCGAATGCCAGCGTGCAACACTGCTTGGCCGCTTACCATGAACCCAACGCTGCATTCACACACCCTCGGATCCCTCCCGCTGCTCGCACGCGGCAAAGTGCGT
>RFXS01000024.1 GCA_009921465.1 Betaproteobacteria bacterium | reverse complement strand
CAAGGAGCCGTCTTCGCCCACCAACACATCGCCCCCACGCACCACTTGGCCGCGTTGCAAAAACACGCCCACTTGGCGGCCAGCGCTGTCGGTCGATTCGAAACGGGACTTTTGCCGCACATCCCAGTCCAGCGTGATGGATGTTGCGCGTTTCAAGAGCACAGGTGCCAAGCCCTGGCCTTGGCGAATGAGTTTGGAGAAATGGATCATGGTGAATTAAATGGGGTCAGATTCCAATTATTGGGGCAAAAGCCAACCATGAATTCAATTGGAATCTGACCCCATTTAAAAGTCAGAACAAGAAATAGCGTTGCGCCATGGGCAACACACTGGCGGGTTCGCAGGTGAGCAGTTGCCCATCGGCGCGCACCGCGTAGGTTTGGGCGTCGACTTCCATGTGGGGGGCCAGGTCGTTGTGCAGCATGTGGCGCTTGCCAATGCCACGGATGTTTTTCACCGCGCTCAATGTTTTGTGCAGTCCATAGCGTTCGCCAATGCCGCCAGCCAGTGCGGCTTGTGACACAAAGCTCAGCGAGCCTTTGTGCAAAGCGCCACCAAAAGCACCAAACATGGGGCGGTAATGCACGGGTTGGGGGGTTGGAATGGAGGCGTTGGGGTCACCCATGGCGGCCATCGCAATGAAGCCGCCCTTCATGATGATGAAGGGCTTGACACCAAAAAACGCAGGCTTCCACAACACGATGTCGGCCCATTTGCCCACCTCGATGCTGCCCACTTCGTGGGCAATGCCGTGTGCAATGGCTGGGTTGATCGCCAGCTTGGCCACATAGCGTTTGACCCGACCGTTGTCGTGGCGATCGCTGTCGCCCACCAATCCATCGGCACCAAACGCGGGCAGTTTGCCGCGCTGCTGCTTCATTTTGTGGGCGGTTTGCCAGCAGCGCATGATCACCTCACCCACACGGCCCATGGCTTGCGAGTCGGATGAAAACATGCTGATGGCACCGATGTCATGCAACACATCTTCAGCGGCAATGGTTTCCTTGCGGATGCGGCTTTCGGCAAATGCCAGATCTTCAGCGATGGACGCATCCAGGTGGTGACACACCATCAGCATGTCCACATGCTCGTCCAGGGTGTTGATGGTGTAAGGGCGTGTCGGGTTGGTTGAGGACGGCAGCACATTGGCCTGGCCCACCACTTTCAAAATGTCAGGGGCATGTCCACCGCCTGCACCTTCGGTATGGAAGGTGTGGATGGTGCGACCTTTGAACGCGGCCACCGTGTCTTCCACAAAGCCTGACTCGTTCAATGTGTCTGTGTGGATGGCCACCTGCGTGTCGGTGACTTCGGCCACGTTCAAACAGTTGTCGATGGCCGCTGGCGTGGTACCCCAGTCTTCATGCAACTTCAAGCCAATCGCACCGGCGTTGATTTGTTCGTGCAGCGCGTCGGGCAAAGCGGCATTGCCTTTGCCCAAAAAACCCAGGTTCATGGGGAAGGCGTCGGCTGCTTGCAGCATGCGTTCGATGTTCCAAGGCCCTGGTGTGCAGGTGGTGGCAAAGGTGCCGGTGGCCGGTCCTGTGCCGCCACCGAGCATGGTGGTCACCCCGCTGGCCAAGGCCTCTTCGATTTGCTGGGGCGCAATGAAGTGGATGTGGGTGTCGATGGCACCGGCAGTGACGATCATGCCTTCGCAAGAAATGATTTCGGTGCCAGGCCCAATCACGATGTCCACGCCAGGTTGGGTGTCGGGGTTGCCCGCTTTGCCAATGGCGGCGATGCGTGAATTCTTGATGCCGATGTCGGCTTTCACAATGCCCCAGTGATCCAAGATGAGGGCGTTGGTGAGCACACAGTCCATGGCACCACCGGCTTGTGCGCCTGTTCCAACAGGGCCGTTGCGGGTGCGTTGGCTTTGCGCCATGCCATCACGGATGGTTTTGCCGCCACCAAACTTCACCTCTTCGCCGTAACTGCCAGCACGCAAGGTGTAGTCTTGTTCCACTTCGATGATCAGGTCGGTGTCGGCCAAGCGAACTCTGTCGCCCACGGTGGGGCCAAACATTTCGGCGTAGGCCCGTTTTTCTATTCTGACCATCACGCACCTCCTTTCAATGCGCCTTGCACCTCGCCACGAAAGCCATACACCTGTCGGTCACCCGCATAGTCCACCAATTCAACCGTGCGCTCTTGGCCGGGCTCAAATCGCACAGCGGTGCCCGATGCAATGTTCAAGCGCATGCCCCGCGCAGCACCACGGTCAAACAACAAGCCCGAGTTGGTCTCGGCAAAGTGGTAGTGCGAGCCCACTTGGATGGGCCGGTCGCCACTGTTGCGCACCACCAAAGTGATGGTGCGTCGACCGGTGTTCAAGTCATGGTGACCCGGGTCGATGATGAGTTCACCGGGTGTGAAACGCGCGCTCATTTGCGTTTGGCCCACCACACTGCGGCCAGCACCACCAACACCGCCACAAAGCCCAGGGCATCGGTGCTGTGCCAGTGCGAACCGGCCAGACCGTGGCCATCATGGGCTTGGGACAATGGTGTCAGACTGACCAACAAAAGCAGTAAATAACTTTTCATGGGGGTTGCCTCCAGAGCAAGATTGAGGGTTGGATTTTGGGTTGGGGTGTGGGCGATCAAACAATGGGTTGGTGCACGGTCACCAGCTTGGTGCCGTCAGGGAAGGTGGCTTCCACCTGGATGTCAGGGATCATTTCCGCTATGCCTTCCATCACATCGCCGCGCGAGAGCAAGCTTCGCCCTTCACTCATGAGTTGCGCCACGGTTTTCCCGTCGCGGGCGCCCTCCATGACTGCTGCGCTGATGAAGGCCACGGCTTCGGGGTAGTTCAATTTCAGGCCGCGGGCTTTGCGCCGCTCGGCCAGCAAAGCGGCGGTGAAGATCAAGAGTTTGTCTTTTTCGCGGGGCGTGAGTTCCATGTCAATTCCATGTCCATTGCATCTGCATGATTGTGATGCAACTTGTGTGCCCCGCCGCTTGGCTAGCACCAGGCCGGCAGATGCCGTGGCGCGCAGTATTGGTGCATGCACGCAAAATTCGCCTCAATCACCAGCCCGATTTTGGTGCGCAACCAACTTGCCGAGCCCCTAAAGTGGTGCAGCAGGGCTTTATTTGTGAACTATTCCAGATAAGTTTCATGCTTTTGTGATGGGCTGGCGCATGGCATGGCGATTGCGTAAGGGTTTGCGAGCGTCTCTGAGCGCCCACATTTTTCAACCTTTTATTGCCTGGAGCCTGAACATGTTCAATCGTCGTGGTCATTTGAAATCATTGGCTTTTGCCGCCGCCGTGGTCAGTGGCAGCCTGATCGCTGTGCAACCTGTGTTTGCCCAAGAGACCATCAAAGTGGGTGTTTTGCACAGCCTGTCTGGCACGATGGCCATTTCCGAGACTGTGCTGAAAGACACGGTGCTGATGGCCATTGACGAGATCAATGCCAAAGGCGGTGTGCTGGGTAAAAAACTCGAGCCCGTGATTGTGGATCCGGCCTCCAATTGGCCCTTGTTTGCCGAAAAAACAAAGCAGTTGCTCACCCAAGACAAAGTGTCGGTCATTTTTGGTTGCTGGACATCGGTCAGCCGCAAGTCGGTGCTGCCGGTGGTGGAAGAGCTCAATGGCTTGTTGTTCTACCCCGTGCAGTACGAGGGTGAAGAGCTGTCCAAAAACGTGTTTTATACCGGTGCGGCACCCAACCAGCAGGCCATCCCTGCCGTGGATTATTTGATGAGCAAAGACGGCGGTGGTGCCAAGCGTTGGGTGCTGTTGGGTACCGACTATGTGTATCCCCGCACCACCAACAAAATTTTGCGCGCTTACTTGAAGAGCAAGGGCGTGAAAGACAGCGACATCGACGAGAAATACACGCCGTTTGGTCACAGCGATTACCAGACCATCGTGGCCGATGTGAAAAAATTCGCCGCGGGCGGAAAAACCGCAGTGGTGTCGACCATCAATGGAGACTCCAATGTGCCTTTCTACAAAGAGCTGGGCAATGCCGGCCTGAAAGCCAAGGATGTGCCCGTGGTGGCTTTCTCAGTGGGCGAAGAAGAGTTGCGTGGCGTTGACACCAAGCCTTTGGTGGGCCATTTGGCGGCATGGAACTATTTCATGAGCATCAAAAACCCAGCCAACGATGAGTTCACCAAAAAGTGGGGCGCCTACGCCAAAGCCAAAAACATCGCTGGCCACAAAGACAAGCCTTTGACCAACGACCCCATGGAAGCGACCTACATCGGCATCAACATGTGGAAGCAAGCGGTTGAAAAGGCCAAGTCCACCGATACCGACAAAGTGATCGCAGCCATGGCAGGTCAAACCTTCAAGGCCCCTTCGGGCATCACCTCCAAAATGGACGAGAAAAACCATCACCTGCACAAATCGGTGTTCATTGGCGAAGTCAAGGCCGATGGCCAATTCAATGTGGTGTGGAAGACCTCTGGCCCGGTCAAGGCCAAGCCTTGGAGCCCTTACATCGAAGGCAACGACAAGAAGCCTGACGAGCCGGCCAAAAAATAAAGTGCGCAGCGCGATGCTGTGAGCAACCTGCCCGCCGGTGGGTTGCTGCTTTCAACACGGGGAGGCGGCTGGTGTCCCTCCCCTTTTTCGTGAAACCAAACAAAATGTTTTCTACTTTGCGTGGCCTCAAGCGCTGGGTGTTGGGTGTGTGTTTGCTCAGCGTGGCCCTGGGTGCCCAAGCCCTGAGCATGGCGCAGGCCCGTGGCATGGCGGCGGGAGAAACCGATGCACGATTGCAAGTGCTCAACCAAGTTTTGCAGCAAGCCGACGCTGCAAGCGTTGCATTTTTACAGGCCCTGACCGACGACAGGGTCAAGGTGTTGGGTGACACGGTCTGGCTGGTGCGGGATGGTCAGTCTTTCAGCCCGGTCGATGGTTCAGTCCAACCCATGCCAGAGGATGCGCAAGACGTGGTCAGCAACAACCGCATGCGCGGCGAGATTGACGCGGCGCTGGCCGCCTTGAAACTGCTCAGTCCCGACAAAGCGGTGCGCATGCAAGCCGCGCAGGCCTTGATCAAAGAACCCGATGCCGCCAAGGCCCCCTTGATTGCCAAGGCATTGGCCAATGAAAGCGATGCTTCTGTGGGGCAGTCCTTGCGCTGGGCCAAAGCAGCGATGGACATCAGCAGCCCCAACACGGCCACGCGTGCGCGCGCTGCGCAGGATTTGGCCCAGGCCAAAACCCCCGAGGTCCAGTTGCTGCTCAATCAACAGTGGGCGCAAGAAGCTGACCCTGCCGTCAAAGCCCAAATCGGCGCGGCTTTGCGCGACATCCAGGCCGCCTTGGCCTGGGGCGAACGCTGGGGGGTGGTATTCACCGGACTGAGCCTGGGCTCGATTTTGTTGTTGGTGGCCCTTGGCTTGGCCATCACATATGGCTTGATGGGCGTGATCAACATGGCCCATGGCGAACTGATGATGGTGGGGGCATACGCCACCTATGTGGTACAGGGATTGTTTCGCCAATACCTGCCAGGGTTTTTTGATGCGTATTTGATCGCTGCGTTACCGGTGTCGTTTTTCACAGCAGCCATGGTCGGGGTGGTGCTCGAGCGTGGGGTCTTGCGCCATTTGTATGGGCGGCCTTTGGAGACACTGCTCGCCACTTGGGGCATCAGCTTGATGCTCATGCAAGCGGTGCGCACCATTTTTGGCGCACAAAATGTGGCGGTTGAAAACCCCAGTTGGATGAGTGGGGGCGTTCAGGTGCTGGCCAATTTGGTGCTGCCTTGGAACCGCTTGTTCATCGTGTTGTTTGCGCTGCTGGTGTTGGCCGCAATGGCCTTGCTGATCAGCCAAACACGTTTGGGATTGTTTGTGCGCGGCGTCACCCAAAACCGGGCCATGGCTTCATGCATGGGCGTGCACACCGCTCGCATTGACACCACGGCTTTTGCACTCGGGTCGGGCATTGCCGGTTTGGCTGGGTGCGCTTTGAGCCAAGTGGGCAATGTCGGACCTGACTTGGGTCAAGGCTACATCGTGGATGCATTCATGGTGGTGGTGCTCGGCGGTGTGGGGCAGCTCGCGGGCACGGTCTACGCCGCCTTGGGCTTGGGGGTGCTCAATAAATTGCTAGAGGGTTGGACCGGCGCTGTGCTGGCCAAAATTGCAGTGTTGGTGTTCATCATTGTCTTCATTCAAAAACGGCCCCAAGGCTTGTTTGCGATGAAGGGGCGCAGTGCCGAGGCATGAGAACAATGAAGCCATCTGTGTTGCCCACCCCTGCACCATTGTTCAGCCGCAGCGGCTGGGGCATTTACTTTGCCTGTGTGGCCGTCGTGGCTGCCCTGGCCCCGGTGCTCAATTTGCTGGTCCCAGCCGGCCACCCTTTGCACCT
Organism: Betaproteobacteria bacterium; assembly: GCA_009921465.1. Lineage (GTDB taxonomy): Bacteria > Pseudomonadota > Gammaproteobacteria > Burkholderiales > Burkholderiaceae_C > Limnohabitans. The sequence goes on along the minus strand of RFXS01000024.1, from coordinate 16,269 downwards.
GAGTGATTTTGCCGTGTCACTGCTGGGCAAGATCATGTGTTACGCCATTTGTGCCTTGGCCATGGATTTGATATGGGGCTATACCGGTATCTTGTCGCTGGGGCATGGCTTGTTCTTTGCCTTGGGCGGCTATGCCATGGGCATGTACCTGATGCGCCAAATTGGGCGCGACGGCAATTACAAATCCGACTTGCCTGACTTCATGGTTTTCTTGGATTGGAAAGAACTGCCTTGGCATTGGGCTTTGAGCGACAGCTTTGCCGCCACATTGGCTTTGGTGGTGCTGGCCCCAGGTGTGTTGGCCTTGGTGTTTGGGTTTTTTGCTTTTCGCTCGCGCATCAAAGGGGTTTACTTCTCCATCATCACCCAGGCCATGACCTTTGCTTTCATGCTGCTTTTTTTCCGCAATGAAACAGGATTTGGCGGCAACAACGGGTTCACCGACTTCAAACGCATCTTGGGCATGCCTTTGGCCACACCCCAGATGCGCATGTTCTTGTTCGTGCTCACCGGCTTGACCTTGCTGGCGTTTTACTTGCTGGCACGTTGGCTGATGCGCAGCAAATATGGCCGCGTATTGCAAGCGGTGCGCGACGCTGAAAGCCGCTTGATGTTTTGTGGCTATTCCCCCTTGCCCTACAAGTTGAGCATTTGGGTGTTGTCGGCGGTGATGTGCGGTGTGGCTGGTGCTTTGTACGTGCCACAGGTGGGCATCATCAACCCCAGTGAAATGAGCGCAGCCAACTCGATTGAAATCGCCATATGGGCTGCCGTGGGTGGACGCGGTACTTTGGTCGGGCCCATCGTGGGTGCATTTTTGGTCAATGGTGCGAAAAGCTGGTTGACGGTGACCGCGCCTGAAATTTGGTTGTATTTTTTGGGTGGCTTGTTCATCATTGTGACTTTGTATTTGCCCCACGGCGTGGTCGGCTGGCTGCGTCAGTTGCGGTCACGTTGGGGTTCAGTCGCTTCCAACACCAAAGGGGGTGATGCATGACGCCCGACTTGATGGCGCAAGGCGCAGAGCGTTACCAAAAAGCCTTGGCCAAATCTGCGCGGGTCTCGGATTCTGGTGGGCGGGCGGCTTCTTATGCGCGTTTACACCAAGCCGGCGATTTGGATTTGGCCCACGGGCGCATACTTTATCTGGAGGATGTGCATGTCAGCTTTGACGGTTTCAAGGCCATCAATGGTCTGTCCTTGGACATTGCGCCGGGCGAATTGCGCTGCATCATCGGCCCCAACGGGGCTGGCAAAACCACCATGATGGACATCATCACGGGCAAAACCAGACCAGACGCTGGGCGGGTTTTTTTTGGCAGCACCATCAACTTGTTGCGACACAACGAACCCGAGATCGCGCAGTTGGGCATTGGGCGCAAGTTTCAAAAGCCCACGGTCTTTGAGCATCTCACGGTCTATGAGAATTTGGAATTGGCTTTGAAGACCCACAAAGGCGTGGCTGCATCGATGTTGTTTCGCCCTGACGGCGGGCAGCGCGATCGGCTTGAGGAGGTGTTGCACACCATCCATTTGCCATCGGCAGTGTTGCGCCAGGCGGGCAATCTCAGCCACGGACAAAAACAATGGCTAGAGATTGGCATGTTGCTCATGCAAGAGCCCAAGTTGCTCCTGCTTGACGAACCGGTGGCGGGCATGACCGATCATGAAACCGAACGCACGGCGGAGTTGTTTTTGTCCCTCAAAGGAAAGCACTCGCTGATGGTGGTCGAGCACGACATGTCATTCATTCGACGCATATCTGACATCGTCACCGTGCTGTGTGACGGGGCGGTGTTGGCACAAGGCAGCTTGGACCAAGTGCAAGCCGATGAGCGTGTCATTGAAGTTTACTTGGGGCGCTGACATGCTGAGCGTTCAACACATTCACCAGTATTACGGCGGCTCGCACATCTTGCGCGATATTTCGCTGTCCGCCCAAGCCGGACAAATCACGGTTCTGCTCGGGCGCAATGGGGTGGGCAAAACCACCTTGCTCAAGTCCCTGATGGGTTTGGTGCCGATCCGAGAGGGCCGCATCACCTTTGAAGATCAATTGATCACCCGCGCGACGCCTTATGAACGCGCTCGAGCGGGCATTGGCTATGTACCCCAAGGGCGAGAAATTTTCAATCGCCTGACTGTGGAAGACAACCTGCGCATGGGCTTGGCCACCCGACCTGGCAACGCGCGCATTCCCAGCGAGTTGTTCGAGTTGTTTCCCATCTTGGATCAAATGCGCCATCGCCGGGGAGGGGATTTGTCGGGCGGGCAGCAGCAGCAACTGGCCATTGCACGCGCTTTGGCTGGAGGTCCCAAGTTATTGGTGCTGGACGAACCCACCGAAGGCATCCAGCCGAGCATCATCAAAGACATTGGCCGTGTCATCAAACAATTGGCCCAGCGCGGCGACATGGCCATTTTGCTGTGTGAACAGTATTACGACTTTGCACAAGAACTGGCCGACCAGTACCTGGTGATGGAGCGTGGTGAAATCATCGCGCAAGGCCCGGGCTCTGAAATGCAAAGCAAAAATATTCGGCAATTGGTATCCATTTAATGGGGGTCAGATTCCAATTTTTCGGGCCAACGACATGGGCGCACAGTCAATGCAGGGTTTCTGCATACCCCGAGACGGCAGCTTGTGATGGCATGTCAAATGCTCACATGGCCCAAATGCGTGGTGACTCGGTAGGCATGTTCCAGATGTGGCTGCGCCACAGCATCCAAACTTGTTTAAGCAAATGGAAGGCAGCCTCCACCTGAGGTGCCAGAACGCGCAGCACCACCACACGCGGGTCGGGCGAGGTCACACCACACCAGGTTCGCAGCGCGCTGTCTTCACAAACTTGTCGCGCCAAAGCCAGTGCCTTGTCACGCAGTTCTTGTGGCCATGGGTCGCCCTGGGCCAATACCAAACTGGCCAGGCAGCGTTGCCCAGCCAAGCCCAGGGGGCTGCCTAGCAAGCGCAGGTCGTTTGCCTCAATCTGGGCACGCTCCAACCACACGCCATGGATTTCCAGATGTTGTGAATAACAGCCTTGCTCAAAGGGCAAATTGGCATGGGGCAGGCCCAGCGCCACCATGTCCCAGGCCATCAATGCACTGCCAGGTGACAGATGGCAGACCCATTGGTTCAGGGCCTGGCAACCGCTGTAGGCAATGGTCTCCAAGGGCAGCCATTCCAACTTTGCGCCCGGGGCCAAATGCACACGCACCTTTTGCTGTGCCAACCCTTGCTCACTGCGGTAAAACCGGGTGGCACCAGGGGTGGTGATGAGGGCATGGGCACCTCCATCGACTTGAATTTGGATGTCCAGTGTGTCGCCACCCACCAGCCCGCTGGGCGGGTGAACCAATACGTTGTGGCAAACCGCGTCTCCCTCTGGGTACAGGCTTTTGAGCAAGCGCAAGGGGCCCTTGTGCGTGTGATGCACCACACTGCGACCCGAAGACGGGCTGTAATGCAGGGATAAGCTGGCGGGCCAGTGGTGGGCGGTGGAGGTCGTGTCTGCGGGCATGGCACCAGCATTGTGATGCAGGCCATGGGCCTGCGCTTGAGCCATCAGTCGCGGTGTTTTTTCTCAGCCTCAACTTGCCTGGCAATGGCTTCCACTTGCTCGTCGGACATGCCAAATTTGGCCTGCAAGGTTTTGAGTTTTTGTTTTTCTTCTTCACTGACCACACCATCGGCCAAGACCTCACGGACCTCCATCTCATACAGAGACTCGCGCCGCTGCACCTGGGCGGTGTAGGCCGTGGCGACCACGCCGGTGAGGATGGCCGCCAGTGCGATGGCCAAAATTTGGGTCACCACCACCAAAGCCACGCCGAAGTATGTGACGGGGTCTACATTGCCCCAGCCAGAGATGATGGTCAAAACAAACCAGTGCATGGCCGCAGGGATAGAGGGAAACACCTCTGGTTGGTCATGCCCTTCGATGATGTAGATCAGGGATGAAAACAACAAGCAGCTGATGAGCAACAAAAACAGTGCCGACGAAAAAGAATCTCGCTCAGATTTGATGGCCTCAAACATGTCGTCCATGGCGCTGTTGTAGCGCGAGAGCTTGAAGATGCGCAGCAAGCGGAACATGCGCAGAACGCGCAAATCTGCCCCGGGCATGAACAGTTGCAGGTAAAACGGCACGGTGCTGAAAAAATCCACCAACCCAAACATGCTGAACAGGTATTCCTTGCGACCCTTCCAGGCCAAGCCGGGTTCGGTCCCCAGGTACTTGCGGCCATAGGACCACACGCGCAACACATATTCGATGGAAAACACAATCACGCTGAAGGTGTCAAACACATGAAAGAACTGCTCGTACTGGTCGTGCAAGGATTGCACCGACTCCAAAATAATGGCCACCACGTTGGCCACCACCAAAGAGGCAATGAAAATTTCAACGATTTTGCTGGTGCGATCCATGACCGCGCCGTCCAGTACTTCGAACACGCGGCGCTGAATGCGGCCCACGGGCCCCAGGCTTTGAGCGGTGGCTTCATTCATGATGCCTGCTCCGCGTTGTGCTCGTCGATCATGGCTTGAACCTGGGCGTCAGAAAGCCTGAATTGCTGCTGCAAGCGGCGCAGGCTTTCACGCTCTGCATCGGTGACAACGCCATCTGACAGCACTTGGCGCAATTGGCTTTGGTAAGCGGCCTTTTTGCGCGACATTTGGTTGGAGAAGGCCGATGCGACGATGCCCGTCATGATGGCGGCCATGCAGACCCCCAAAAACCCGGTCAGCAGTGCGATGATTTCACCGGCTTTGGTGACGGGCTCCACATTGCCATAGCCCGCTGTGATGGTCACGATGGCCCAGTAAATCGAGTGGGGGATGGATCCAAAGTGCTGTGGTTGCTCGTGCCCTTCGGCAAAGTGCATCAGCGAGGCCGACACGATGGTGGCGATGACCAGCAAAAAAGCCGCTGATCCGAATGCGCGCCGCTCGGAATTGACGGCGGTGAACAAATCTTGCAAAGCGGTGTTGTATTTGGATAATTTGAGAATGCGCAGCAAGCGCAAGACGCGCAAGATGCGCAAGTCCAGCGTTGGGAAAAACACATGCATATAAAAAGGCATGGTGGCAAAAAAATCAATCAAGCCAAATGGACTGAAGATGTAGCCCTTGCGGCCCTTCCAGGCGCCACCTTCATTGGCAGCAAATTTCACGCCCAGTGACCACACCCGGAGCACGTACTCCAGCGTGAAAAACATCACGCTCCAAAACTCCAACTCGTGGAAGAAGTCTTTGTAGTCCGCGTGCACCTCGGGGATGGAGTCCAAAATCACGGCGGAGCAATTGACCAAAACCACAATCGTGATGAGCCATTCGACATATCGGCTGATGGCGTGTTTGGGAGAGCCGTCGAGCACCTCCATCACGGTGCGCTGTAGGCTTTGGGGAGTGGGGTCAGTTGTGGTCACGTCAACTCAAATCAAGATAAAAAACGCGCCCCAATGGGGCGCGTGGATGGATCAAAGTTTCAACGGTGCTCGAGGATGCGTTTCCAAATTTCGATCTCGCTCATGGTCAGGCGGTCATCGGACTGGGCCTTAGCCAAAAATGCTGCCTGGTCCACATAAATGCCGAGTTGGGCGATTTGATTGAGCAAGTACTTGTAATGCTCCACCGCATGCAGGGGGGTTTGCGCAATCACATTGAGGGGCAGTTGCAACAAGCTCTTGCGGGCATTCTCCAGCTCTAGTTGCAAGACTTCCAAAATGGAGTTCATTTCTTCCACAGTCAAATGCAAGCGTTTGGCTTCTGAGCGCAACAAAACAATTTCTTCTTCGTCAAGTTCGCCATCTTTGAGCATTTTTAAAATGCTAGCCTTCAATGTGTCACGCTCTTTGTGCAGTTGGTCGCTGAAGGCTGACGCCAGCAAACCGGCGGGGATGGCAAATATGCCGATGCCCAACAAGGCCATGACCACGGTCATGGCGCGACCGATGGGCGTGATGGGTGAGATATCGCCATAACCAACTGAGGCCAGGGTGATCACCGCCCAGTAAATCGCGGTGGGGATGTTTTCAAATTTTTCTGGCTGGGCGGCATGCTCAAACAAATAGCCCAAGCTGGCAGTCAGCACGATCAGCAAAATCATGATGAAGGCCGCTGCGCTCATCACTGGCCACTCGCGCTTGATGACTTGGAATAAAGTGGCAGTGGCATCACTGCCGCGGGTGAGCTTGAGTAAACGGGCCAAGCGAAATACCCGCAAAAAGCGCAGGTCCAGCACCTGGTGCAACAGGACTTCCAAAAAGAAGGGCAAGATGGCCAAGAAGTCGATGAAGGTCGATGGGTTGGTGAACTGTTTGACGCGACCTGTCAGCGGGTTTTTGTGTCCTGGTTCTTCCACCGATGCATAAATACGCATCATGTATTCCAATGTGAAAATTGCCACAGCAATGGTGTCAAGGATCACAAACTCAATGTTGATGAGGTAGCTGACCGATGCCACCGATTCCAGCACCACAGCAATCACGGAGATCAGCACCCATACGCCAATGAATACATCAAAAAAGTCTTTGAGTTTGCCGCCGTAGTTACTGTTAAAGACCAGGGCATGGATTTTTTGGCGAAAAGTGCGCTCACGGTTGAGCTCTTTGAACTCTTTCAAAGCAGGCAGCAGGATGCGGAATATTTTCAAAATCCGCAGCAGTCGCAAGAACCGCAGGGCACGCAAGTCAACTGGCACGATGGCTTGCAAGAAAAAGGGCAGGATGGCCAATAAATCGATGATGGCAAACGGGCTGACCATGTAAGCCAAGCGCGGGCTGCCCTTGCCTTTGAATTCCTCATCCTCTGGTGCCAGGAAAAAGCGTGTCATGTATTCAATCACGAACACGGCGATCGAAAAAACATCAAAGGCGTGAAACCAATTTTTGTAGGGCTCGAAAATCGCGGGCACCTGTTCGAGCACCATCGAGAACAAGTTCGCAATGATCAATATGGCGATCCATTTGTCCACTGCCTTTTGGTAATTGCCCGGGATATTGGGGTTGAGCAGCCAGGCATAGAGCCATTCGCGGCGCGGCAAATCAGGAGAAATATCGGCCTCTACCTCAGCACCCAACAAGGATGCGGCGTCAAGGTCGGCGATTTGAATGGCTTTACGGGGTTGTTCCATGATGCACCTCAGAATTCGAATTCGGCCACTTTGACCGCATAAGCGCCCTTGTCACAAACGGACAGGCGCACCTGGATTTTTTGATCGATGGCGACATCGGGCGTCAAGGGTGAAATGACAGTCGGAACGGCCGAGCCGGGTGGGGTAGCGGTGATCTTTTCCATCACGATGTTGCCTGCCAGGCTGCGGTCCTCGGGGTTGCAGGCGGGCGCAAAGTCCAGCGCAATGCCTTCCCTGAACGGGTTGTCCAATGCCTTCATGGTCGATTGCATCAAGATGGCGTCCAAACAACCACCCCAGGTGTTGGGGGCGGCAACAGCTTTGTCTGCACTTGCAGCGGTACCTGACGCTGGGGGAGGGGTGCCAGCGCAAGCGGCCACAGCAAAGTCGGCTTCAAAGCGACCGGCAGTGGCCTCTTGCATCCATTCCACGACGGCTTCACCGTTGCGTTTGGCTGTTTCGGTTTTCATGGCTTCTGTGTAAGCCAGTTTTCCCAAAAATGCCACCACGGCCAAGGCCACCACACATGCCAAAATGAACAACCAGTCGGCGAATGTGGGTTGGGTGGATATCGGTGGGGTGGGGTGCGCTTGTGTTGAGTTCATGTATCGGCATCCTGTTTTTAAAAATGCAGGATTTTGCAATCCTGGCGATGGTTAATCCTATGATATTCGCAAATCAAATCACAAAATACAAAAAATTAAAAATGAATTGAAGACGAGTTTATTTTTTAACCAGGGCTGAATAATTAAGGGTTCACCCTAGTTAAATTGCGCTCGCAACTCAAACATAAGACTGTTGCATACAGCACAAGTGCGCTCACCATGCGCCTGGATGCCATGCGTGGTTGACGTGTTTAAAACACTCAATGTCTCACAAACAGAATCGCCATTGAGTGCCAACAGCCAGCGCACACCTGAGCGCTGGCACCCACCGGTATTCAAGTGTTTTGCGAACCGCGATGCGCCCAAGCGGTGGTGTTTTTTTCGATGAAGCTGAACAATTCATACATGGCCATGGCCATGACGCCCACCACCACCAGACCCGAAAACGCCAAGCCCATTTGCATGGCCGAACCAGCTGAAATCAGCAAGTAGCCAATGCCCTCGTTGGCGGCGGTCATTTCAGACACGGTGGTACCCACAAATGCCAAGGTGATGGCCACTTTGAGGGACCCGAAAAAATAAGGCATGGAGCGTGGCAAACCGATCTTCATCAACACATCCCAGCGCTTGGCACCCAACACACGCAGCACATCTTCCAGCTCTGGCTCTATGGTGGCCAAACCGGTGGCGATGTTGACGGTGATGGGGAAAAAACTGATTAAAAAAGCCGTCAAGATGGCCGGCCCAATGCCAATGCCAAACCACACCACCAAGATGGGCACAAAGGCGGCTTTGGGCAAGGCGTTGAAGGCCGTCATCAAAGGGTAGATCGCGGCATAAGCCAAACGCGAACTGCCAATTAAAAACCCGAGCAGCACGCCCACCACAATCGCAATGCCAAAGCCGGCCATGGTGACCCAATAGGTGCGCCAAGCGTGGGCGGCAATGACGCCAGAGAACTCCACCGTTTGCTGGGCGATGCGCGAAGGGCTGGGGAAGATGAATTCAGATACCGAAAAGGCCCGGCACATTCCCTCCCAAATGAGCAATGTCAGCACCAGCAGAATCAGTGGCGACCAGCGTTCAAGTTTTTTGTGGTTCATGGATTTCAATCGGGTCAGGTCTTGCGGATGGCGCCAATGTGGCCGCGCAAATCGTGCACGATCTCGGTGAATGCCGGGGTGTAGGTGATCTCCAAATCGCGCGGGCGCGGTAAATCGATCTCGCGGCGCACCACAAAGCGGCCCGGGCTTTTGCTCATCACATAAACCGTGTCGGCCAAAAACACCGACTCGCGCAAATCGTGCGTGACCAAGATCACATTGAAGCGCCGCTCGGTCCACAAATCGCGCAGGGTGCACCACAGCTCTTCGCGGGTAAAGGCATCCAAGGCGCCAAAGGGTTCGTCGAGCAAGAGCATTTTGGGCTCGTGGATGAGGGCGCGACAAATGCTGGCGCGTTGTTGCATGCCGCCCGAGAGTTGCCACGGGAACTGTCGCTCGTAGCCTCCCAACCCCACACTGCGCAGCAAATCGATGGCGCGGGCTTCGTATTCGGCGCGTTTTTCTTTGAACTGGCTTCGGTAGGGTTCGACAATTTCCAGAGGCAGCAGCACATTGTCCAAGGTGGTGCGCCAAGGCAGCAGCGACGGCGCTTGAAACGCCATGCCGCTGATCTTGAGCGGGCCATCGACCATCTGGCCATCCACATGGATGCTGCCCTTGGTGGGGCGGCGCAAGCCCGTGGTGAGCTTCATGAAGGTGGACTTGCCGCAACCCGAAGGCCCCACGATGGCGATGAACTCGCCTTGCTTGACCTGCAAGTTGATGTCTTCAACCGCAAAGTGGTTTTGGGCCAACAACTCGTCGTTATAGGCCAACCAGACGTTTTGAAAATCGACGAACTTCTCGCCAGCAGCAGTCACAGCAGTCATGAATTCAGACGCTCACTTTTTGGGCAGGATGTCGAGCTCTTTGGCGCTGGGCAAAAAGCTGCCGTTCCAAATCGCATCGGCGTTGACGCGCGACTTGGTGTTGAACGCGTCCGACACTTGAGACGCCATCAGCGACATGCGCGGGCCTTGGACTTGACCAAAACCTTCTTTGCGTGCATCGGGGCTGTTGATCACGGTGTCGATGGCCAGTTTGAGGCGACGCACTTCGAGTTCGGTGTTGATGATGCCGTCGCGGGCCTTGACCGATTCAATCCCTTTGGCGGGGTTGGCAATCACGTCCTTGGCACCTTTGGTGAAGGCCTTGAGAAAAGCTTTCACAGCTTCGGGGTTTTCTTTCAAGATTTTGGGCGAGGCAATGATGGCGTTGCCATACAGCTTTACACCAAAGTCGGGGTATTGCATGACCACCACGTCATCGGCTTTCACACCACGCGCTTCGATGTTGAGCAAGGAAGTGAAGGTAAAGCCGGTGATGGCGTCCACATCACCGCGCACCAGCATGGTCTCGCGCAGGGGGGGGTCCATGGCGGTCCAAGCCACGGTACCAATGCCATTGGCTTTTTGGAAGATGGGAAAGGCGCGGCGACCAGCGTCAAACACCGGGGCTCCCAATTTTTTACCCGCCAAATCGGCCGGTACTTTGATGCCCGATTTTTTGAGCGCCATCACCGAAGCAGGGGTGTTGTTGTAGACCATCATGATGGCCACAGGCTTGTTGGGGGCGTCGGGGTTGTTGGCGTGGAACTCCATCAGGGCGGCCAAATCGGCAAAGCCCATGTCATAGGTGCCGGAGGCCACGCGCGTGACCGCACCACCCGAGCCGTTGCCGGCATCGACCGTCACATCGAGCTTGGCGTCTTTGAAGTAGCCAGCGGCCACAGGGTGTGTGAAAAATGCGGCCGGGCCTTCAAAGCGCCAGTCCATTTGAAACTTGATCGGGGTGGTCTGGGCCTGCACCCAGGTGGCCGACAGGACCCAGGTGGCCAGCAGGGAAAGCTTGAGGAAGGGGCGTTTGGACATGGAAACTCCTAAAAGATGATGAAAGTGTTTAGCAATATGGATGCCCAGCGTGGGCGGGCTGTGGGACCATCGGCGTGCATTTTCTCCCATCTGCCGGCGCGCATTGCACCTCTGGCGTGCATCGCCAAGCCATTCTGGTGCGCCACGCACCACATCCAATGATGACAGTGCGCTGCGGGGCAGGGAAGGCCTGGGCAATTGATCAATTCATACAAAATTGTATACAGTTTGCCGAGGACGCCCCTCCATGAAAACCCGAGGGCATGGCAGGCAAAGGTCCAAGCAACGGACTGAGCCGTGTGCTGACGCATGGCCCCAGGTCAAAAGGCCTGGCAATTGCAGGTTTGGCCCTGCCGCCGGGGGACATATCCACCAATCACTCAATGGGCGTGGACTGGACCCCAAAAAGAAAGGCCAGCTCCAAAGCTGGCCCAGGTCGAAGACGGCCCATACCGTCGTTCAGTGCGCCTCAGCCTGTTTGGCCGCTTCGATCGCGTCGCGGCTGTCAGCGTTGGCACCGTTGAAGAACAGGTTGAGCACCACCGCAGCAATGGAGGCCAGCAAGATGCCCGACTCGATCAGCGAGTGCAGGCTGTGCGGCATCCACTGTTTGAAGTTGGGGGCGATCAGCGGGATCATGCCGATGCCGATGGAGATCGCCACGATCAGTGCGTTGAAGCGGTTGTTCTTGAAGTCAACGCCTCCGAGGATGCGGATGCCGGTGGCGGCCACCATGCCAAACATCACCAGCCCGGCCCCGCCGAGCACCACAGTGGGCAGCGATTCAATCAGGGCTGCCATTTTGGGTAGCAGGCCCAGCGCCAACATGATCAGGCCGCCGGCCACGCACACATAACGGCTTTTGACGCCGGTGACGGCCACCAGCCCCACGTTTTGCGAGAAGCTGGTGTAGGGAAAGGTGTTGAAGATGCCGCCGATGAGTGTGCCCAGGCCGTCGGTGCGAAGTCCGCGTGACAAGGCGGCCTGATCGACCGGGCGGTCGGTCATCTCGCCCAGCGCCAGGAACATGCCCGTCGACTCGATCATCACCACAATCATCACCAGCGTCATGGTCAGGATCAGCACCGGCTCAAAGATGGGCATACCAAAGTGAAACGGTGTGACCATGTCGAACCAGTTGGCCTTGCTGACCTTCTCAAAGGTCATCAGGCCCATGGCGGTAGAGACCACACCGCCGATCACGATGCCCAGCAAGACCGAAATATTGGCCAGGAAGCCTTTGGCATACCGGGCGATCAGCAAAATGGACACCAGCACCAAGGTCGCGATGCCCACGCCTGTCAGCTCGGCGTACTTGGGGTTGGGCAGTTTGGGCATCAGCGCCAGATCCTTGGGCACGGCCGGCAGGCTCGATCCGGGCGCGCTGGCGGCAGCAGTGGCTGCGTCCAGCCATTGCTTGTGCTCGGGGTTGACGATGATGGGCGCGGTCGGGCCAACGGGGTTGCCAAAAATCCAGTTGATGCCGATGCGCATCAGGCTGATGCCGATCACCGCAATGATGGTGCCGGTGACCACAGGCGGGAAATACCGCAGCAGTCGACTGACGATGGGAGCGATGAGGACGGAAACCAGACCCGCCCCGATGATGGAGCCAAAGATCAACTGCGCCCCGGCACTGCCAGGGTTGGCGTTGGCCATGGAAATCATGGGCGCCACAGCGGCAAAGGTCACCCCCATCATCACCGGCAGGCGGATGCCGAACCATTGGGTGGCCCCGAGCGCCTGTATCAGGGTCACCAGACCACAACAAAACAGGTCGGCCGAGATGAGGAAGGCCACATCTTCGGGGCTGAGTTTGAGGGCGCGGCCGATGATCAACGGGACCGCCACAGCACCTGCATACATCACCAAAACATGCTGCAGGCCCAAGGCAAACAACTTACCGGAGGGCAAGCGCTCGTCGACTGGATGAACAGATGAAACCATGACAGAACTCCTGGAAAGAGGTTAAAAGCTCGCCGAAAAATTTGTATTCAGGTTAGTTCGGCAAACTGTATACAATAAAAAAATCCCAAGAAATAGGTAATAACACCTAATTTTGGCGAAATTTTCTTCTAAAAACAGGGGGTGTTATCTGCTTGGTCTTTGTATGTCAGCCAGCAGGTCAGCCAAGGTGGCCTGAAACAAGTCAGGGGCAGCAAACTTGCGCCCCCGACTTGTTGGGTATGGCAGTCAGCTGGGCGCGCATCCCGCCCTAGGGCCCGACAGATCAGGCCAGCAGGTCGAGCAAACTGCGCGCCACCACCTGCGTGGCGCGGCGCAGGTCTTGCAAGTTCAAGCGCTCGTCGGCCCGTTTGGCATGCGATTCCAGCACGGTGCGCGGGCCCGCGCCGTAAATCACGCCGGGAATGCCGCGCTCCACATACAAGCGCACGTCGGTATACAGGGGGGTGCCGACCGCTGGGATGGGCTCGCCAAACACGGCGCTGGCGTGCTGTTGCAGCGCTTGCACCAACGGGCGGTTGCCGCTCAAGGGGGCCATGGCACGCGCCAGCAACAAGCGCTTGACATCGACGCGGATGTTGCGCCCCCCACGCGGTGGTTGGAAGCTGGCCGCAGCGTTGGCAATCACCTGGCGCAACTGCGCTTCCACCTGGGTGGGGTCTTCTTCGGGGATCATGCGCCGGTCGAGCTTGAACACCACTTTGCCCGGGATCACGTTGGTGTTGGTGCCACCTTGAATCTGCCCCACATTGAGGTAAGGGTGGGTGATGCCTTCGACCTGCGAGGTCACTTTCAGGTAGTCGGCATTGAGCGCATACAAGGCGTTCAATATGTGGGTCGCACCTTGCAAGGCGTCTACCCCGCTGTCGGGGATGGCCGCATGGCTCATCTCGCCTTGCACCGTCACCTCCAGTTGCAGGCAACCGTTGTGGGCCACCACCACTTGGTAGCTAAAGCCTGCGGCCACCATCAGGTCGGGTCGGGTCAAGCCTTTTTGCAGCAGCCAGCCGGGGCCGAGTTCTCCGCCGAATTCTTCGTCGTAGGTGAAATGCAGTTCCACCGTACCTTTGAGCGGCATGCCCAGAGATTCGAGGGCCCGCACCGCAAAGGTGAAGGTGGCAAAGTCGCATTTGCTCACCGCCGTGGCGCGGCCATACATGTGGCCATCGGCGATCTCGCCGCCATAGGGGTCGTGCGTCCAGCCCTCACCGGGGGGCACCACATCGCCATGGGCGTTGAGCGCGATGGTCGGGCCGTCGCCGTAGCGGCGGCGCACGATCAAATTGGTGATCGATTGCAGGCCATGGGCCTGAACTTCAGCACTGGGCACCTCATGCGCTTCGACGGTCATGCCCATGCCGCGCAACAATTCGGCGGTGCGCAGCGCATGTGGTGTGTTGTTGCCCGGTGGCGTGTCGGTGGGCACGCGCACCAAGGCCTGCAAAAAGGCGACTTCTTCGTCAAAGTGCTGGTCGACCCAGGCATCAAGTTGCAGGTGGTGGTTCATGGTGTGGGGGTTTCGTGAAGGTGATCGAGCAAATGGGCGAAGGCGTCAATGGCCAGTTGCAGGTCATCGCAGTTGACGCTCTCCAAGGGGTTGTGGCTGATGCCACTGTTTTCACCACGCACAAACAGCATGGCCTGGGGCATGATTTCGTGCAACTTCATGGCGTCGTGCCCGGCGCCGCTGGGCAAGCGGTGCACGGGCAGGCCCAATGCCGCCACGGCATGCGCCCAACGCGCTTGCCATTGGGGGTGGCTGGGGGCAGCCGCGACGCTGAGGGTTTTTTCGGTGTGGTGGCGCACGCCACGGCGATGGCAAATGGCATCCAACTCGGCCAACACATCGGTCACCAAGGCGTCACGTTGGGCATCGATGGGTGCGCGCATGTCCAAACTGAATTGACATCGACCGGGCACCACGTTGATGGAGCCATTGGGCACCCCGAGTTGACCGATGGTGGCCACCGAGTCGCCGTCGCGTGCTGCGCGCCGTTCCATAAACAAGGCCAATTCGGCCATGGCCACCGCAGCATCGCGGCGCCGGTCCATGGGTGTGGTGCCCGCATGGCTGGCCATGCCGTGGATTTCGCACAAATAACGTTCGCTGCCGTTGATGCTGCTGACCACGCCCAACGGAAGGTCTTGCTCGTTGAGCACCGGGCCTTGCTCGATGTGCACTTCTACAAAGCCCAGGTAGCGCGACGGGTCGCGGCGCAGCGAACCAATGCCCTTGGGGTCCAGGCCCGCTTGGGCCATGGCTGCGCGCATGGTCACGCCATCGGCATCGGCTTGGTTCAGCCAGTCGGTATTGAACTGGCCCACCAAGGCCCCCGAGCCCAAAAAAGTGGCGCGGTAGCGTTGACCTTCTTCTTCGGCAAAGGCCACGACTTCAATGCCGTTGGCCAGGCGACGACCTTGGCGCGCGAGTTCGCGCACGCAGGCCATGGGCACCAAGATGCCCAAGCGGCCGTCATATTTGCCCCCGTTGCGCACCGTGTCGTAATGCGATCCCGTCAGCAAGCGTGGGGCCTGGGGCTGGGTGCCGTGGTAAATCCCCACCACATTGCCCACGGCATCGGTGTGGACCTCGTCAAAGCCGCAGGCTTTCATGCCCAAGGTCAAGGTGCGTGCGCAGGCCAAGTGAGCGGGCGTGAGGTAGGTCACAGTCAACTCGCCGTGCTCGGCAAAGCCGGGATCGCTGAACTGCGCCAGCCATTCGTGCCAATCCCACACCTCTTGCCCCAGTGTGGGGCTGATGCCCAGTTTGTCGTTGAGGCGAATTTCAGCGATGCGGTGGATGTTGCGCAAGGCCTCGGCAAACTCAAAGTCCGCGGGGTTGTTCAAACGGCGCACCCAGGTCGCCAGGATTTGCTGGCGCGTCAAGCCCACACCACGCGGCCCGCGCACGGCCAAGATGAATGGGAAACCAAATTTGGTGTTGTAGTCGCTGTTGAGTTGCTGGATTTGGGCCAATTCTTGTGCGCTGCAGTTCGTCAGTCCAGCGCGGCTTTGTTCGTCGGTGGATGCTGCCGTGAGGTTGTTGCCCAGCATGGCCTTGCCCGCCAACTCGGGGTGGGCACAAATGAGCGCCAATTGCATGTCCCGGGTGCTCTCGCGCAGCACTTGCACCATGGCTTGTTTGAAGTGCGCCGCGCTGGCAAAAGGGCGCTGGGCCAAGGCACGCTGGGCAATCCAATCCGAGTGCTCGTACAAGCCGTGCATGGCTTGCACAGCTTGGTCCAGCGGCATGCGATTGAGTTCAGACAAAGGGATGCTCATGGGTGCTCCTGATAAGGGTGAACGCGTTGCCAGTGATGGGCCACATCAATGCGCCGACACACCCAAACACGGTCGTGGCGCTCGATGTGGTCCATGAACTTTTGCAACGCCACGATGCGACCGGGGCGGCCCAGCAATCGGCAGTGCATGCCCACGCTCATCATCTTGGGGCTGTCAGCGCCCTCGGCATACAAAGCGTCAAAGCTGTCACGCAAGTAAATAAAGAAGTCTTCGGCCTGCGCGAAGCCTTGCGGCAACGAGAAGCGCATGTCGTTGGTGTCCAGTGTGTACGGCACCACCAAATGGG
>RFXS01000223.1 GCA_009921465.1 Betaproteobacteria bacterium | reverse complement strand
ATCGCCGGGCCTGACTCCCTTGACCCCACCACCGCAGGCTTTGTCAAGCCCGGCTATGCGTCGGGCATAGGCACCTCAGTTCGTGGCTTGCGCGTGGGGATTCCCTCTGCTTACTTTAACGAGGGCGTAGACGACCGCATTGCCAAGCTCTTGGCACAAAGCCAGCAGACCTTGAAAGACCTCGGCTGCAAATTGATTGACGTCAAGATCGACGCCGAAGCACTGATCGCCGCCAATGCCGCCGCGACCCTGGTCATGGCGGTCGAATCGGCCTCGTTGCATGGCCAACTGTTGCGCGAGCAAGGGCATTTGTACACGCCGCAAGTGCACGCACGTCTTGAGCGGGGGTTTGCAGTGTCCGGCCCTCAGTACCTTGACGCCCTGCGCTACCGCGCCATCGCGTTGGAACAGGTCATGACGACCGTGTTCGCCCATGTGGATGTGTTGCAAACCCCGATCACGCCCATCATGACGCCGCAAATTGATGAGACCGACATGCCGGTTGGTCCTGAGCTTGACCGCTTGCACGGTCTGCTGACACGCTGTTTGCGGCCGGTGAATTTTTTGGGCTTGCCCGCCCTCTCAGTGCCGATGGGCTTCCTGCCCAATGGGCTGCCCAGCGGCATGCAACTCGTTGGCAAACCGTGGGGTGAACCGATGCTGCTCAACCTGGGGCATGCTTACCAAACCGTGACCGATTGGCATCGGCAAAGACCACCCATTCCTACACTTTGAACCAGACAACGCCCATGAAAAAACCAATCGATGTTGACGCTATGTTCCCTCAGTTCGCGCAAGTGAGCGACCCCGAGCTGAAGCAAAAAACGATTGAGATATGGGAGGAGCTCTGGGCTATGTCCGAGTTTCAGGATATCGACACCGTCCCCACTTCCGGGGATATTCCCACCCCAAACTTGCCGCATTCACGGTCAGTCTTGACGATGTGCCTGGCGGTCGCTGATTCGTTCGAGCGCTACCATGGCGTCAAGGTGGACCGCGATGTATTGATCGTCGCCGCCA
>RFXS01000222.1 GCA_009921465.1 Betaproteobacteria bacterium | reverse complement strand
CTGGAACACAAAACCTACTTGCCTGTCACGCACATGCAAATGCGTGGTGTCTTCTCCACTGAATGCAATCGTGCCTTGGTCTGCGGTTTCCAGCCCCGCGATGATGCGCAACAAAGTGGTTTTGCCGCAACCGGACGGCCCAAGCAACGCCACCAGTTCACCGGAAGCGATATCCAAATTGACTTGGCGCAACGCATGGAAGTCGCCAAATTGCTTGCTGATGTTTCGAATTTCAATGCTCATACATAGTCTCAGTTAACAGGTCGTTCAGGTGACAGCGCGGCCAATTCGGCCATGAGTTTTTGTTGCTGCCATTCAATGAAAGTTTTGATGACCAAGGTGATCAAGGCCAATAAGGCCAACAGCGAGGCCACAGCAAAAGCCGCTACCGATTGGTATTCGTTGTACAAAATTTCTACATGCAAAGGCATGGTGTTGGTCTGCCCACGGATATGTCCCGACACCACAGACACCGCACCAAATTCACCCATGGCGCGCGCGTTGCACAAAATCACGCCGGGCGGCTTGTTCTTCCTCATTGCCTTGCGCTTGCATCAAAGGAATAAGTTCACGCGCAATAAACGGAAAAGTCACAAACACCGTAGCCAGCACCATGCCTGGCAAGGCAAAAATAATTTTGATGTCATGCGCTTGCAACCAAGGCCCAAACCAACCTTGCGCACCAAACACCAAAACATATATCAAGCCAGCCACTACGGGTGATACTGAAAACGGCAAATCCACCAAAGTGGTCAATAACGCTTTGCCTCTGAACTCGAACTTGGCAATCGCCCAAGCCGCGCTGACACCAAACACCAAATTCAAAGGTACGGTGATGGCCGTAATCAGCAAAGTAAGCTTAATGGCAGACCATGCATCGGGTTCTTTGAAGGCTTCAAAAAAAGCATCAAAGCCTTTGCGCAAAGCCTCTGTGAAAACCGCAGCCAATGGCAATATCAAAAATGTAGCGACAAACAACAACGCAATGGCAATGAGTGTGCGGCGCAGCCAAGCTGGCTC
>RFXS01000221.1 GCA_009921465.1 Betaproteobacteria bacterium | reverse complement strand
GACTGGTTGGCTTGGGCCAGCATGGCCGTGGCGGCTTGCGCAACGATCTGCGTACGGGCCAGCTCGGTGGAGGCCTTGGCAAAGTCGGTGTCCTGCACCCGGCTGCGGGAGGCCGAGGTGTTGGTGGACACGTTGGTCAAGTTATCAGCCGCATAGGTCAGGCGGTTGATGGTGGCGCCAATCTCTGAGCGCCCACCGTTGACTTGGGCCAAAGCGGAGTCTACCGCACCAATGGCTGAGTTTGCATTGGCCTGGGTGGTGATGTCACTGCCCCGGACCGCGCTGAGCAGGCCTGCCTGATTTGCACTGATAGAGAATGTATTGGAGCCATAGGCAGTGCTCGACGAGGTGAAAGTTAGGACACCGTTGGACGCGGCTACGCCCACGCCTGATACGGTTCCAAGACCAGCCGATATTGCTGCCGCAATTTCTGTCACGTTTTGCACTGCTCCAGTACCCGATGTCACTTTGTGCACAAAACTTTTGTCACCCACAGAGACCGAGATAATGTCACCCAAAGCCGGTGTGCCTGCGATGGTCAAAGTAGACACTTGTGCGGCAGGGGTCGCGTGCCCAGGTCCAGTTCCGTTAGCAGTCGTGGCGACTGCGGCTGTGGTGCCCTGAGTGGCTGAGTTGGTTGAGAAGTTACCAAGGGTCATTTCAATCGTTTGCCCAGCGTTGGCGCCCACCTGGAACTTCAGCAAACCTGTTCCTGAAGCGATACTTTTGTCCAGGATGTTCATGCCGTTCCACTGGGTATTGGAAGCCACGCGGTTGATTTCACTGCGCAGCTGAGAAAACTCATTGTTCAAGGCAGTGCGGTCTGAGGTCACGTTGCTGTCAGAAGACGCTTGCACAGAGATTTCACGCATGCGCTGCAACATATCGCTCACGGCAGTCAAAGAGCCGTCAGCAGTTTGCAGCAGGGAGATGCCGTCATTGGCGTTGCGCACGGCCTGGTCCAGGCCACGGATTTGGGAGGTCATTTTGGCCGCGATGGCCATGCCGGCGGCGTCGTCTTTGGCGCTGTTGATGCGCA
>RFXS01000023.1 GCA_009921465.1 Betaproteobacteria bacterium | reverse complement strand
TCGAACCAGGGACCTACGGATTAACAGTCCGGCGCTCTACCGACTGAGCTATCGAGGAATGTATTCGGTTTTTTTAGCAAAAAACGAGCTTATGAGGCACCTAGAACAGGGTTGCCTGCATGCATATTTGCTAGCCAAACATTGTAGCAAACAATTTGGGCGGGTGTGTTTTAGTGACGTGCGGGCGTATAGGCCATGCATAGATCGTCAATTTGACACCAAACTTTTTTGAAGATTGACAACAAATTCATCCCACATGCGATCGGCCTTGGTCTTCATTGCGCTCAGACCAAAAGTACCTACGCGGCCAAATATTTCCACCTTGGTATGAATTTTAAATTCAGTTTGTTGATCGGCCAGTTCGGTTAAAAAGACTTCGCTTTGGTGTTTCAAACTGCTCGCCAAAGCTGCGTCCTCTCCGGTACCTGTGGTTTTCAAATAAGTAGGATGCTCAAGGGTGTCAATCAAAGTTCGAATTTTGAAGGATGCACTGATAAAAGATATCTTGACTTTGAGGCTTGCCAGGTACTCTTTGTCTGAGATCACATCAATGGATTGCATGCCAGGGACACACATTGCCATAATTTGGGGATCGAGTATGTGCAGCCAGACACGCTCAATGGGTGCTGAAAGCACCGTTGTTTTTTCAATTTCCACGCAAACTTTCAGCGGCTTTGAGCACTGACTCCACAATTTGGCTGTAACCTGTGCAGCGGCACAAGTGGCCATTGAGTGCTTGACGAACCTGCGCTTCGGTAGGATTTTGATGCTCTGCGAGCAAGGCAAAACCAGACATCAAAAAACCAGGTGTGCAATAACCACATTGCAAGCCACCGCAATCTAAAAATGCTTGTTGAAGAGGATGCAATTGATCTCCATTGGCCAAGCCCTCCACCGTGGTGATGGTGCTGCCATCTGATTGAACGGTCAAAGACAAGCAGGATTTGACAGGCTGCCCGTCTTTGAGCACGGTGCAGGCACCGCAGGTTCCTGTTTCACACCCGCGCTTGGTGCCGGTCAAAAATAGGGAGTCTCTTAAAAAATCAGACAACATCTGCCTGGCGGGGGCAGTGGTTTGATGCGGTTGGCCGTTGACCTGAATGTGAACTTCATGGGCTGACATAAGGGGCTTTCAAATGCAATTTAGACCAAATGTTCCGGCAAATGGCGTTCTAAAAGAACGCCAAAAATTCGCTGTCTGTACGCACTGTCCGCTCTGGCATCAGAAAGCGTCGGCAATGCTTCGGATGTGTTGTGCACCAAATTGGCAATTTCTCCCCGGGGTATTTTTTCAACACTCAAGGTATTCTCAAGATCGATAAGCCGCAATGGAAGTGGTGTACCTGCCCCAACAACAATGCGAAACTTTTTTGAACCGTTCTCGTTCAACCAAGACACGATCGATAGGTTGGCCATAGGTCGATGGTCTGCGGGCGTTTTCAAATGGCGCGCATAGGTCCACTTGGCGCCTAAGGGAAGGGGTGGGATGACCACAGAAACCAATACCTCATTGGATTGGATGGCTGTTTCAAAATAGTCAACGCAAAATTCTTGCATGCGCAAAGTGCGTAGCCCAGAACTGCTTTGCAAAACGAGCTTGGCATCCAGTGCCATCAAGCACCCAGGTGGGTCTGTGGACGGATCGGCGTAGCAAAGGTTCCCGCCAAGGGTGCCTTGGTTGCGGACTTGCCAATTGGCCAAACCACCAGCCACTTTGGCAAGCATGGGGTGCGTCTTTTGAACCAGCACTGACTCGGCTATGGCAGTGTGTGTGGTGAACGCCCCGATGTGTAAATGACCGGCTTCATCTTGGCCGATGCCTTGCATTTCAGGGATGTGCGCAATTGACAAAATTCGCACCGGGCTGAGCAAGCGTTGGCGCATGGCCAGCATCATGGCTGTTCCACCGGCCATGATTTTTGCATCTTCACCATGCGTGCTCAATGCATCGCACAAATCAGAGATGCTTTTGGGGGACTCAAACTCAAAATCACGCATGGGATGGTCCTGGAGCGTGGTTTTGTTGCGCCTGCAGAGCCTTCAACACTTTTTCGGGAGTGATGGGCAAATCGTGAATCCGAACGCCAATCGCATGTGCAACGGCATTGGCAATCGCAGGGGCACCCGGCAAGATGGCCGTTTCGCTGGCCCCTTTGGCGCCATAAGGTCCATTCGGGTCGTTGGATTCCACAATGCCACTGTGCAACATGGGAATGGAGTCACTCGTTGGCATGGTGTAGTCGGCAAAGTTACCATTGCCGATGCGGCCTTCATCCACTTGCAAATGTTCAAACAGTGCCCAACCAATGGCTTGTGCACAAGCGCCATTGGATTGCCCATGAACTGCCAGAGGGTTGAACGCCTTGCCACAGTCGTCAGAGACGAAGCTGCCAACCACCGAGACTTGGCCGGTGTCTGTGTCCACCTCCACCTCAACCACCTGAGCGGCGAATGAATAAGCTGGTGCGACATTGCCATACAGGTTGTCGTCAGGCATCACTGTGTTCGCATCCCAAGTGCCATGGACATGAATACCTTCTCCACCGTGACGCCAGATGTGCGCTCGCACCAGTTCGCCCAAAGTGGCTTTTTGTTCAGGTTTGGTCAGCACATAGACAGCACCGTTGGCCAAAGCAAGCTGGTCGGTTGAAACTTTCCACAACTGACTGGCCGCATTGAACAACGCATCCTTGGCTTTTTGGGCTGCAACGATGGCGGCGTTACCCGCCACAATGGTCACGCGAGAGGCCAATGAGCCGATGCAATAGGGGGAAATATCTGTATCGGGGGCGACCACATGCACATGCGAGATGGGAATGTCCAGCTCGTGGGCAACCACTTGACTGAGCATGGTCATGGCCCCTTGACCTGCGTCGCACTCGCTGCTGTGCACAATGGCGCGGCCATCCTCATTGATTTTGAGGCCAACGGTAGATCCGTCCCAATTGCCAATGGTTCTGTTACCGCTGACATGCATGGCGGCAGCAATGCCTACGCCGCGTTTTTTTGAGCCATGCAAAGGTTTGGCCAGTCGCTTTTGGTGCCAATTCATAGCGGTCGTGGCTTGTACAAGGCAATCCAATAGCCCTGTGCTGCCGATCTTCCATCCATGTACAGAGGTTTCACCCTCACCAATGGCATTGCGTTGATGAATCACCAATGGGTCTAAATCAAGCATCTTTGCCATGGCATCGATGTGTGAATTGAGGGCAAATTGCATCTGCGTGCCACCAAACCCTCTGAATGCACCATGTGGTGGTGTATGGGTATAAACCAGGCTGGCGTGGGAACGAACATTTTCAAGTCGATGCATGTTGTCACTGCGCATGGCTGACACATGCATCACTTCAGGGGCTAAGCCCGCATAGGCCCCACAGTCGGCCAAGATGCGAACATCTTTGGCCACAATGGTGCCGTTGGCAGCCATGCCCATCTTCAAAGTGATGGTTTCGGGAAGGCTGCTGCAACAAGCCAGAAAATCTTCCAGTCGGTTGTTGACCACCCGCACAGCTTGCTGGGTCTTGATGGCCAGCAATCCTGCAATCAGGTTGTTGGCGTCTTCAATCATTTTTCCGCCAAAGCCTCCGCCCGTGGTCGCTTGGTGCAGTCGAATTTTGGAGTGCGGCATCTCCAAAGCAGATGCCAACCTGGCGCGGGCCAAAAATGCAGATTGGGTGGATGTCCAAACTTCAAGGCGACCGTCTGGGTCAATCCGTGCCACTGTCGCCATGGGTTCCAAGTAACCTGGGTACTGTGCATGTGTGCTGTAGGTCGCCTCGTGAATCAAGTGCGCAGACGCAAAGGCTTTTTCCACATCACCCCTGTGGAAAGAAATTTCATGGGCGATGTGTCTGCCACTGTGAACCGCTGGGCCCGAACCCATCAATGCTTTGTTGGGGTCCAATTGAGCCGGCAAAAGTTCGTATTCGATTTCAATCAAATCCAAGGCGTCGCGGGCAATGTCTTCTGTGGTGGCGGCCACGGCCACCACCTCTTCACCTGCAAAACGCACCACATTCTTTGCCAATATGAAACGCTCTTTGTGATGAACGCCCCAAGGGGTGTGGGGCGCCTGAGCACCTGTCACAACGGCTTTAACACCTGGCAGCGCCAGAGCCGCTGCAATGTTGATATTGACAATGCGAGCGTGGGCATGGGGGCTTCGAAGCACTTTGCCATGCAACATGCCCGGCAAATGGATATCCCCGGCATATTGGGCGCGTCCTACAACCTTGGCCAATGCATTGACCTGAGGTATTGGCTTTCCCAATGTGGAAGCGCTCATGCCCACTCCTTGAATCAATATCAAACCAGGGCGAATTATTCGGCCGTGATGCCCAAGTCCTTGATGATCTTGCCCATGATCTCGAAATCTTGGGCATTGGTGCGACCCAGAACATTGGGTGGGCCACCCGCTGGCAAGGCACCAAATGTGGCCAACTTTTCCACCACTTCAGGTGTTTTAAGGATTTCATTCAAATGCTCATTGAGCAGTTTGACAATCGCCTCGGGTGTTCCTTTGGGGGCAAAAAATCCATTCCATGCGCCCACGATCACGTCTTTGTGGCCTTGCTCAACAAGGGTTGGAATTTGTGGCGCCAAACTGGAGCGTTGTGCGTCCCCAATGGCCAATGGGGTGAGCCTTCCTTGTTGAAAGTATTGTGTGACAGGCCCCAAAGTGACCCAAGCGGTAGGAATGTGGCCGGCCACCACATCCACAACCGATGGACCTACGCCGCGATATGGAACGTGGGTGCTTTTGATGTTGGCCGATCGGTTGAGCCATTCCGCCACCACATGCATGGGAGAGCCTGCCCCTGGGCTTCCGTAAGAAACGGCTTTTCCACCTTTGGCGGCTGCAACCATATCTGCGATATTTTTGAAACCACTGCTGGGGTGTGCGACCAAAACCAAGGGTTGAACGGCTGTTTTGATGATGGGTTCAAAGCCATTGAGCACGTCATAGCTGGCCGATGGTGAGAGCTTCATCACCATGGGTGCTGTGGTGAACGGGTTGGGTGTGAATAAAAGCGTGTAGCCATCAGAGGCTGCACGACCGACCAATGCATTCCCAACCGTGCCACCTGCGCCGGGCTTGTTTTCCACAATCACGCTTTGCTTGAGACGCTGAGAGAGTTTGTCGGCAAATAAACGCGCGATGGCATCCGTGTCTCCCCCTGGCGGATAAGCCACAACGACTGAAATGGTTTTGTTCGGATAAGCCCCTTGGGCATGGGCCAGGCCCGCGCCAAGGGTGATCACTGCGGCGAACAAGGACAAGCTTATTTTTCGGCGGGTGTTCATGTCTTTTTCCTCAGGTGTTCGTGAAGGTGGGCAGGGTTTGAGCTGCCAAAGATTGAATCCAAGGCGGCATCGAAAGTATGTAACGATTTTATTGATGTGTCAACATAAATTCGGTGATCTGATCAAGCGATACTAATGGCCTGCTCATTCATTCCATGAAATCAACTATTTACACACGATGGACAAGCCCAACCCCTGGAAAACCCTAGGCCCAGATGGTGCTGATCTGGGCGTCGATGATTTTTTAACCACAGTGGTGGTGAGGCTCGGTACAGCGCTGAAAAAAGCTCTGACCCAGTCTTATGTAGAAGGGATGGGATTGACCCAAGCTCAGTGGCGAATTTTGTCTGTGCTGGCAGAGGCACCCAGCATGCAGATGACGGACCTGGTGAGTGCTGCCGTTGTTGACAAAGCCTTGGTCAGTCGAATATTGAGACAACTTGAATCGCAAGAGATGGTTGTTCTGGAGGGAGACCCAATGGCACCCCGCAAAGGCTTGCTGTGCAAACTGAGCCGAAAAGGGCGTCGGTTGTATGACAAGGCCATCACGGAAGTCAGGCGAAGGCAAGCGGCAATGATTTTGGAGTTGGACCCGCACGAAAGGGAAGTCACTTATGTTGCCTTGAAAAAACTCTACTCAGCTTGTGTGAATGCCCATGAATAAGTTTCCCTTTCCCATTTTTCATTTGCATATCTTGCATTTGCTTGCAAGCATAAAAGGCAGTGGACTGCTATAAAGCGCACAACGCGCATGCCCTTGAGCATGGGCAAATGGCTTGTAAAAATTTCTTCATGCAGTAAAAGAACATGTCCTTGAATTTGCTGGATTGGACTTTCATATTCACCCTTGTCATTTCTATGCTCATCGGCGCTTACCGTGGTTGGTTGCCCCAAGCGTTATCCATGCTGGGTTTTCTTGCGGCTTTCGTGGCATTTGTAAAGCTCGGCCCAACCGTTGCACAGTGGCTGCCCTTGAGCGGTCCGGGTGAATCCATCAGAGACAACCTGGGTGCGTTGATCGCCTTGATTGGTACTTCTGTGCTGGGGCATCAAGCCGTTGTTTTGCACAGAAAGTTGTTCACGCGCAGTGGACCTCAACCCGCACACAGAACACTTGGGGCTGTATTCGGTATGTTTTCGGGGGTATTTGTACTGCTGGCTGCATCGTCCATCATCAATTTGTCCGAGTGGCGCGATGCCTCATGGTGGCGAAACACCATTGAAGCCGAAGTCAGTCAGTTTATTTTGAGCAGCATGAAATCCAGCGTTCAAAATTTCTGAGCCATTCCTTATTTGACCGACTCTTTCATATACGCCTGCGATTGCTTCACGGCTTTGTCCAACACGGAAGCGGCACCACTGACGCCGACAGTGGCCACAAAAATGCCAAGCAGAAAAGAAATTAAATAGCCCATGGTCTTGCTTTCAATGAGGATAGAGGTATGTGAAATATCTCTTGACCCTGCTTAGATCGGCACGAACGGGGCAAACATGAACCCACAGCCATTGGCCCCATTGCCATCCATGATGGGGCCAATGAATGCCACGCAGCGGATCTGCATGTCGTTCTGATAAAAAATGTGAAATTGAAGGGTCTTTGGGGTGCACAGTGCCCTTGAACCCACAAGACTTCATTCCTTTTTTGGATTGGGTAAGGTTGGAGACCTAGAATAGTTTTCATGAGTTTCCATCGCCAACATATTTCAACCCTGGCCAAGTACGCTGGCATCAGCTTCATCGCAGGCGCTGTGAACCATGGCATGTTCAGTGAAAACAGGTCATATGCCACCGCAGCGCTGGGGGTTATTTTTTTCGTCTTTGGCAGTTACCTTGAAATGCGTTCGTCCATTCATGGGGTAAAGCGCTGGAGCGACTTGCTTGGTTTTGGGATATTGGCATCCATTGGCCTGGGATTTTTCACCGGAGGGCTCCAACACTTTCCCGACTCTCCCGACAGAAGCATTTGGGTGGTTCCTTTGGGATTTTTCCTCAGCTTGATG
The DNA here is from genome assembly GCA_009921465.1 of Betaproteobacteria bacterium. GTDB lineage: Bacteria > Pseudomonadota > Gammaproteobacteria > Burkholderiales > Burkholderiaceae_C > Limnohabitans. The sequence continues at coordinate 15,587 of RFXS01000023.1, read as the reverse complement.
TCCTTGTACCTGACCGAAGGGCGGGCCAAAATTGCGTGGCGTGCATTTGCCATGTATGCCTTTGTTTCAGGTGCAATCGTTGTTTTGGGCTCGATCGGGCTTGCCAGGTACTTGCTCAACAAACCGGTCCATGATGATCATGATCATGCGCATGGTCATGCCAGCGCAGCGCCTGAATCGGACAAGTCTTTGGGCTTCAGGGTGGTGGACATTGAAATGGATGACCACATGCAGTTCGCACCCAATCATTTCAGTGTTGTCGCGGGTGAATCCATTCAGTTCATGGTGTCTAACAAGGGCAAATTGAGGCATGAATTGGTGGTTGGGCTGCCCGATGAGTTGTTGGCACATGCCAAGCAAATGAAAGATGCGCCCAACCAATCCCACCAGCATGTGGGCAACGCCGTGTCTGTCCCCGCGGGCGGCAAAGGGGAACTTTTGATAACGTTTTCAAGCAGCGGCCCTTGGGCCATGGCCTGCTATGAGCCCGGGCACTATGAAGCGGGCATGAAGGGCGTGATCGAGGTTTTGCCCCAAAAATAAAGTCAGCCCAATGGGCTTGTGGTTGCGATCTAAGTGGGGGGGTGTTCGGGCTGCATCATGCGGTGCATGAGTTGCTTGGCCGCTGATTCGGGTTTGTCAGATGCCACTAAAGCGCGCACCACAGCGATGGAGCGCACCCCGCACCCAAGCACATCACCAAAGCGGGTTTCGTCAATGCCGCCAATGGCCACCAAGCTGTGGCCTTGCATCAGGCGCGCATATGCGGCCAATCGACCCAGGCCCTGGGGGGCGGTGGGCATGTTTTTGAGGGTGGTTGGAAACACGGCGCCCATGGCGATGTAACTGGGGCTCAAAGCGTCGGCCAGCATCATTTCTGCATAGCCATGGGTGCTCAAGCCCAGCCGCACACCAGATTGACGGATGGCATTCAGATCGGCGCTGGCCAAGTCTTCTTGGCCCAGGTGCACGCCGTAGGCCCCGGCCTCCATGGCTTGTTGCCAATGGTCGTTGATAAAAAGCAAGGCACCCGTTCCCTGAACGGCTTTGACGGCCGCCTGAACTTCGGCTGCCACTTCACTCGGTATGCTGGATTTGTACCGAAGTTGAAGGGTGGGTACACCGACATGGGCCATGCGTGCAATCCATTGGGCGTTGGGCAGCACGGCATACAAACCCAGGTTGTGGGGGCAAGGGGCAAATGCCTGGGCACGTGGCCACGCAGGCATTTGAAAGTCCATGGCTTGATCGGGCCAGTGCGCTGGATCAAACTGGCCCAGCCGTTGGGTTTGGTGCAGCCAGGCTTTGGCCACGCATTGCGCATCGGCCTCAATAAACCCGAGCATGCGCGCCCCTTGCACAGCGCCCGCCTGGGGCTCGGGCAGAATGGCGTCGGTGGGCCGTTGGGCTTGTTCAGCGGAAATGGGCAAGCCAATTTGCAGTGGTGCATGGAGTCGGGCAATTTGTTGCGCCCATTCGGTGGTGTTGTGCGTCATGTGGGTTGTCCATGGGGTCGGCAGTCAACGCCAATGGGGTGTGCTGATGGACTGCTCATGGCTGGTGCCAAAACGGTGTGCCCAATACCGGCGTGCTCGCTTGTGCTGTTTCTTGGGCTTGCATGGCGCCCGATAAAAAAGCCGTCCGGCCTGCACAAACGGCATCGGCAAAAGCACCGGCCATGGCCACCGGGTCTTGTGCCAGGGCTACGGCGGTGTTCAACAGCACGGCGTCATAGCCCCATTCCATCACCTGACATGCGTGGGATGGCAGGCCCAGGCCAGCATCGATGAGCATGGGCACATTCAAGCGCTCGCGCAGCAGGCGCAAGGCATAGGGGTTGATGGGACCCTTGCCCGTGCCAATCGGTGCTGCCCAAGGCATCACGGCCTGGCAACCCACGTCGACCAGTTTTTGGCACAGCACCAGGTCTTCAGTGCAATAGGGCAGCACTTTGAATCCACTTTGAATCAGGCGCGAGGCCGCTTCGGGCAGATTGAGTGTGTCGGGCTGCAGGGTGTAGTCGTCGCCAATCAACTCCAACTTGATCCAGTCGGTCTCAAAAACTTCACGCGCCATTTCTGCGGTGGTGATGGCCTCTTGCAAGCTGTGGCATCCGGCGGTATTGGGCAGCACGGGCACGCCCATGGCTTGCAGCAACTTCCAAAAAGATCCGCCGTTGTCGCCTTGCGCGGTTTGTCGGCGCAAGGATGCGGTGATCATGGCCGGGTTGGCGCGGTTCACCGCTTGTGCCATGACCGTGGGCGATGGATAGCGTGAAGTGCCCAGCAGCAATCGACTTGGGAAACTTTGCCCGTAAAGGACCAAGGGGTCGCCATCAGGGGAATGGGTTTTGTTATTGGGTAGGTTCATAGAGGACCTTATCCGCCGGTGATGGGGGCGATGAGTTCAATGGCGTCGTTGGCCTGCAAGCTGCGTTGGGCATATTGGAGGCGTGGCACAAACTGCAAATTGATGGCTGCGGCAAAAGGCGGCTCGATGCCCACCAGCGCAATGGCGTCGGCCAATGTCGCGCCAGCTGGCAGTTGGTGTGTTTGCTGGTTGATCAACACGTTGAGGGGTTCAAGGGGCGGGTTCATGGGACGGTGTCAAAGCGCAAGCCCCAATTGTCGGCCATGCCGTGTTGCCCTGTGCGCAGCCATTGCATCAAAGCGTCGAGCATGGCTGGGGCGATCAAAAATCCATGCCGGTACAAACCATTGATTTGCACACAGCGCGCGCTCAGGCAGCGGATGTGCGGCAAGTTATCTGCCAACGTGGGGCGCGCTTGGGTGGCCACTTCCAAGATGCGTGCCTCGCCAAAGCCCGGGTGCACGGTATACGCTGCGCTGAGCAACTCCAGTGTGGAGCGCACGCTGGCAGGGGAGATGTCTTCGGTCTCGATCTCGGTGGCACCGATGACAAACACATCATTGGGTTTGGGCGCAATGTAAATGGGGTAGCGGGGGTGGACCAACCGGGTTGGGCGGGCCAATTGCACGCCAGGTGCGTGCAAGCGAATGACCTCGCCGCGCACGCCGCGCAACGCCGACCACTGCGGCTTGGCACCCAAGCCACGGCAATCAAACACCCAGTCGGGTTGGCCAATGGTGCCTGGCACAAAGTCGGTTGGGTTGCATGGGCTGTCCCAATGCACAGTCACGTCTTGTTGGTACAGGCTGTGCAGCAAGGCGTCGAGCAACTGACGGTTGTCGAGTTGCCCCTCGCCAGGCAGGTACAAGGCCTGGGAGAAGCGTTCAGCCAATGGCGGTTCGTGTTCAGTCAGCCCGCTGGCGTTGAGCGCAACCGCCTGGGGCAAACTGGGGCAAAGGCGTTGGGTTTGTTCCAGCAGTTGGGTAAAGCGGCGCGCCTCGCCAGCGTCTTGGCGGTGCCAAACAATCAAAGTGCCATTTTGTTGAAAAAACACAGGCTGTGGCAGTGGAGCGATCAGTTCGGGCCAGCGCAGCAAGCCATGTTGGCCCATGCGCACCACGCTCAACTCGGTGATGGCCGATTCGGCCAACGGTGCCAACATGGCGGCAGCCACGCGCGCGGCCGCGCCGTGTGCGTCAGCTTGTTGGGCTTCAAAAACGTCAACGCGGTGCCCCTCCAAAGCCAAGGTGTGGGCCAGCAACCGGCCCATCAATCCGGCACCCAGCACCACGCTCCAAGGCTGCGTGCTCATGCTGGACCCACACTTTCTTGATAATGCCGGGCATGAGCAACATCCACACCACCCACCGTTACGCCCGTGTTTTGACCATCGCTGGATCGGACAGCGGGGGTGGGGCAGGCATTCAGGCCGATTTGAAAACCTTCGCCGCCTTGGGTTGTTACGGCATGAGTGCCATCACCGCTTTGACGGCGCAAAACACAGTGGGCGTGCAAGACATTCACGCTGTGCCTGCGGCTTTTTTGAAGGCGCAGATCCAGTCGGTCATGGATGACATTGGGGCGGACGCCATCAAGATTGGCATGCTGCACACCCCCGAGGTCGCCCAGGTGGTGGCTTGGGTCTTGGACCGTTACCAACCCGCCCATGTGGTGTTCGACCCGGTCATGGTGGCCACCAGTGGGGACCGATTGATTGCCGAGGAAACCATGACCGTGTTGGTGCGCGAGGTGTTCCCACGTGCCAGCCTGATCACACCCAATTTGGATGAAGCCGCTTTGTTGTTGGGCCGACCTTTGAGCGACGCTGCTGGGTTGCAAATTGCGGCAAATGATTTGCTTGCCATGGGAGCGCGTGCGGTGTTGCTCAAGGGCGGGCATTTGCCGGGCCTTGAGGTGGTTGACCTGCTGGTGCAGCCTGCACGCCCCCCCATGCGGTTGGCTTCGCCCCGCATCGGCAGTGCCAACGTGCATGGCACGGGTTGCACGCTGTCTTCGGCCATTGCCGCGCATTTGGCCATGGGCCATGGTTTGGAGCATGCGGTGAGCTTGGCAAGGGGCTACATCTTGAAGGCCATACAAGCCGGTGCACACGTTCAAACTGGCCGCGGGCACGGGCCACTCAACCATGGGTTTGCGCCTCAAGCCAGCCACCTCACAGCGCTTTGAGTTGGGGCACTGGGCGGGTCAAATAACCGGCCAACAATGTGACCACCAAGGTGGGCAGGGCCGAGCCCCAACTCGGGGCCCAGTTGGCCAGTGCGTGGTACAGGCCAATGCCAGCCAGCCATAACAAAATGGTCCCCGTGTTCACGCCCGCACCCTTTGTGTGGCTGGTGTCGCCACCCCAACCCAGTCGCCCGATGATCACGCCATACAGTGGCACAAACACCGAGCTGAGCAGGAGCAAAAAAGGCTCCAGGCTGTGCATGGGCAAGGCGATGGCCAGCACGGTGCAAAGCACTGCGCCCCACAGGCCGTAGCGTTTCAATGTGGTTTGGGGCCGCAGGCTGTGCGCAGACAGCGCACCAGAATAAACATCGCCATAGGCGTTGTCCAACTCGTCAAGCAAAATCAAACCCAGCGCCAGCAAGCCGCCTTGGGCCAGCAACAAAGCGCCGACCAAGTCGGTGCCGGGCTCGACCACCGAAGCGACCAACACGCCCAAGGCATAGCACCACACATTGGCCAGTGCATAGCCCAGCCAAGTGCCCCCCAAGGTGCTGCGTGCGCTGCGGCCGTGGCGGGCGTAATCGGCCACCAAAGGCAACCACGATACCGGCATGGCCATCACCAGGTCCAAAGCGTTGAGCGGGCTCATGCCGCCTGCACCGGGTCGGTTCCAAATCGACGCCCAGCCTTTGGCCTGTGCCACGCCCACAAAATGCCAGCTCAGCCACAACAGCGACAGCACCACCAAGGGCAAACCCCAGCGGCTGATAAAACCGCGCACCAGCCCCAGCATGCTGCCTGCCATCAAGGCGGCCAGCACCGCACCCCACAGCACCGTGGTGATGGCCAGGGTCGTGGGTGCGGCCGGGTCCAGGCCCCAAGTTTGTTGCAAGATGGCCGCGGTGCCATCGCGCATGATCACCAATTCAAAAGCGGTCCAACCCACCAACTGAAGGATGTTGAGCAGCACGGGCAATCGCGCAAAAGAGGGGCCATACACCGTGTGCATCAAGCCGGCGCTGGACAGTCCCGTGTCGCAACCAATGCGGGCGGTCCAAGCCAGCAACCCTGCCCCCAGCAACGAGCCCAGCAAAATGGCCCAAACGGCATCTTGCGTGCCCACGGCAGGCACCAAATAAGCGCCGACTTGCATCACCAGCAGGCCCACGCCCAGGCTGAACCACAAACTGGCATGGCTGAGCCCATTGAACACGCGTTGATCGGGGCTCACCGGTGTCAGGGCTTGGTTGGATGTGTTGTCCATTTTTGTGTCTTCTCTCAAGTTGACACAGGAAATAAGCAGTCCGCGGGGACCCCAAGGGGTGGTGGTACTGCGTGCTTCCCTGCGCGAGGATTACCTCAATCAGGTTCAAAGGGACTTTCTCAGCGTTGGCCTCGAAAAACAAGGCCTTGGCACCCCCAGCGACTTGCGGTTGCAAGCGTGGTCATTATCACGCAAGTGCCAGGGCCTGATTCGGACCACGCCAGCGGTAAATGGCAAAATAACTTTCAACACCGAACCGCATGGCTACAGCACCCCGCGTCAATCCCGAGGATTTCTTCTACCCCGAAGAATGGGCACGCTTGAGCCTGCGCTCAAGTTGGCGTGGCTTGGCCTGCGTGGCCCATTGCTGGTTGGCCATTGGCGCGGCCATGGCTTTGGGCGCATGGTCGCCGTGGTGCATCCCGCTGGCCGTCATGTGGGTGGGCAACCGACAGCTCGGGCTGTTTGTTTTGATGCACGATGCCGCCCATGCGGTGATGCACCCATCCCGGCGCATCAACGACTTTGTGGGGTTTTGGCTGTGTGGAACCGAGATGCATGCCTATCGCAGCTATCACTTGCAGCACCACCGATATGTGCAACAAACCGAAGACCCCGATTTGGTTTTGTCCGCGCCGTTTCCCATCACCCGGGCATCACTTCAGCGCAAGCTGTGGCGCGATATGTCGGGCCAAACCTTTTACAAGCAACGCATTGCGCCGGCAGTACATGCCTGGCGCACACCCAAGGCGGGACAAAGTCCATGGATCCCTTTGGGCGCATGGGTGCGCCAAGAACGCTGGTTTTTGGGCTGCAATGCGGTGTTTGCGCTGGCCTTTGCCTGGGCCGGATGGGGTTGGGTGTGGTGGGCCTTGTGGCTGCTGCCCATGGCGACCTGGTTGCCCGTCATCACCCGTTTGCGCAATATTTCAGAGCATGCCCTGGTGGCGCAAAACGAACCCAATCCATTGCACCATGCCCGCACCACGATGGCGAGTTGGTGGGAGCGCATGTGGTTGGCCCCATATTGGGTCAACTACCACTGTGAGCACCACATGTTCACCCAAATCCCGTGCTGGAACTTGCCCCTGGCGCACCGTTGCTTGTGCGAAAAAGGGGTCATGGCACGCATGAACACCGCTCCCAGCTACGCCGCGTTGTTGCGCCAAGCCGCGCCCGCTTGAACCGTCATAGGGGGCACTTGTTTGTTTGGCTTGAGGTGATCACGATGGTCCCAGCCCAGCCAAGTCGCCCAATCCCGCCGCGCAAGCTCCCCAACAAAAAGGCTTATTGCCCATCGACCCCCAGCAAGCGGTGCAAGTGGGAGGATGTGGTGGTGTATTGCAACGTGGTTTTGGTGTCGGGACGCAAGCGTGCCGCAATGGCAAATGCAGCCAATGTGGCCTCATGAAAACCGCAAACGATCAACTTTTGCTTGCCCGGGTAGGTGTTGACATCGCCCACCGCATAAACGCCTGCCAACGAGGTGGCCAAGGTGGCGCTGTCGACCACCAGTTGCTTGCGTTGCATGGCCATGCCCCATTGGGTCAAGGGACCGAGCTGCGGTGACAGACCCAGCTGAACCCAAATGGCGGTACAGGGCAACGCGTGTGTGTCGCCCGTGCTGTCAACCCACTGCACGGATTGCATGCGCTGGTCTTGCAGGGACGCGCCCAGGAGTTGACCGATGTGCAAATCCATCGCACCGGCTTTGACAGCCAAGCGCAGTTGCTCAACCAAATCGGCCGGGGCGTCCCAGACATCGCGCCGGTGCATCAGTCCCACCCGGCGCGGGGCATGCCGACCGGTCAGGCCGCACAGCTGCAGCGCAGCCTCAATGGCGTGGCTGTCTCCTCCGATCACCAAGCAGTTTTGCGCGGCAAATACAGCCGGGTCTTGGCCCGCAAAAAAGAGCTGTTGCCCATGCAAGGCTTTGAATTCAGCTTGGGGCAGGCTGCGTGGCTCAAAAGCACCCACCCCAGCGGCGATGACCACGCAACGGGCATCGAACACATTGCCCTGCGATGTCGTGACAGCCATGCCGTCGCCTTGGCGTGCCAAGCCGGTCACGCTTTGGCCCGTGTGCATGACGGGAGCAAATGGCTTGATTTGGGTTTGCAAGCGCTCGATCAGCTCTCGTCCCGTGCACCGGGGCAGGCCTGGAATGTCATAAATGGGTTTGTCGCCATACAACTCGGTGCATTGGCCGCCGGGTTGGGCCAAGCTGTCGACGATGTGGCAGCGGATGTCTTGCAAGCCCAGCTGAAAAGCTTGGAACAGGCCCACCGGCCCTGCGCCGATGATCAGCACATCGGTGCGGATGGCGCAGGCTGGGGTCCGGGGCGGAGCGGCGTTCAGCGTGTCAGCTCGCTCAACTTGCCCGTTTTGTCTTTCCAGTCATCGGCATCGGGCATGGGGATTTTGCGTTTGGTGATGCTGGGCCAACCCGAGCGCGCCAATTCGACATTGAGTGCAATCATGTGGACTTGATCACTGGGCACATCTTCTTCGGCATAAATGGCGTTCACCGGACACTCTGGGATGCACACCGCACAGTCAATGCATTCGTCGGGGTCGATGGTGAGGAAGTTGGGGCCTTCGCGGAAACAATCTACAGGGCAGACATCGACACAGTCGGTGTATTTACAGCGGATGCAAGATTCGGTGACGACATGGGTCATGGTGGCGGTGTGTGAACTGAAATTGAATGTATTTTAAGGCCAGACATCCAACCCTAGAGCAGGGATGGCATTGGCCCCATTGGGGATGGTGATTGTGGGCAACTATGCCAAGACCAAAACGGCGCCCGCGGTGCGGTGGCTGGTGGGGTCCACCAAGACCAGAGAGCCCAAGGCGCGCGAGGTGGCAAAAGGACACACTGGAAGGGCTTGTTGCAAACCCAGCACGATTTGCCCAATGGCGTTGGGGGGCAGATCGCTCGCGGGCAAGGCGTCCAGGGTGTGGATGTCGGTGCGGTGGTCAATGGCTTTCACGCGCGCCTTGACCCATCGGTGCCCGTGCAGTGCCCAATACAACCGACCCACCACCAGGGGTTCATCGTCAAGCCATGCCACAGTGGCGCGGATTTCCGTGTCGCCTTGGTCAGACCAAGGGGCGTTGCCGCCGGCCTGGGCCAGCAACCAGTCGCCGCGCGAAACGTCGAGTTCGCGGTCGAAAACAATGCCCGCGCTGTGGCCTGCCGTCACGGTTTGCGCTTGGCGCACGGTGCTGAGCACTTGCGCGACCACGGCGGTTTGTCCGCTGGGGAAAACCTGCAGGCTGTCACCGACTTGGACTTGGCCAGTGGCCATGCGGGTCCAGAAAATGCGCCGCCCTTGGTGGGTGTCGGCGCGGTCATTGTGTTTTTCCACCCATTGCACGGGGGCGCTCATGGGCAAATGGTGCTCGGCGGGCGTGGTGGGCAGCTCAAGCAAAATTTCCAACAAACTGGGCCCTTCGTAACCGCACCAACCGGGTTCGGCCGTGGCCACGTTCTGCCCGTGCAGGGCAGACAGGGGGACCACGGCTGCAATGGCAATGCCCGCTTGGTTGGCAAATTGGAGCAAGGCAGCGCGGATGTGTTGGTAGGCCTGGCTGGGGTTGTCGACCGCGTCGAGCTTATTGATGGCCAGCACGATCGAAGGCACCCGCAGGAGTTTCAGCAACAGGCTGTGGCGACGCGTTTGCGGCAACAAGTTCAACAGGGGATTGGCGCTGTCGAGTTTGGTGGCGTCCACCAGCACCACGGCGGCGTCTGCGCTGGAGGCGGCGGTGACCATGTTGCGCGTGTATTGCTCGTGACCGGGCGCGTCGCCAATGATGAACTTGCGCTGCTCGGTGGAGAAATAGCGGTAAGCCACATCGATGGTGATGCCTTGCTCGCGCTCTGCGCTCAGGCCGTCGGTGAGCAAAGCCAGGTCGGTTGCACCATGGCGCTGCACACCGGCCAAGTGGTCTTGCAGCACGGCTTTGGTGTCGACCAACAAGCGACCAATCAAGGTACTTTTGCCATCATCGACCGAGCCACAGGTGATGAATTTCAAGGCGGCGCGGGTGTCGCTCATCAGAAATATCCTTCGAGTTTGCGTTTTTCCATGGAGGCGTCTGAGGTTTGGTCGTCCATGCGGGTGGCCCCGCGTTCGCTCACCTGTGCGGCCAGGGTTTCAATCACGATCTGCTCGGGCGTGTCCGCCAGGCTCTCCACCGGACAGGTGCAGGTGATGTCGCCCACGGTGCGAAAGCGCACATCGCGCTGCTGCACCACTTCGCCAGCGCGCGCTGGGGTGAGGTCCGTCACGGGGACCAAAAGGCCGCGGCGATCTACCACATCTCGCTTGTGTGTGTAATAGATCGATGGCAAGGCAATGCGCTCACGGGCGATGTATTGCCACACATCCAACTCGGTCCAGTTGGAAATGGGGAAGACCCGAAAGTGCTCCCCCGGGTGCAATCGTGTGTTGAACAAGTTCCACAACTCAGGCCGTTGGGCCTTGGGTTGCCATTGGCCAAAGCTGTCCCTGTGGCTGAAGATGCGCTCCTTGGCGCGGGCTTTTTCTTCGTCGCGGCGTGCCCCGCCCATCAAGGCGTCAAAGCGGAACTCTTCGATCGCCTCGAGCAGCGTGACCGACTGGTGCACATTGCGGCTCTCTGCGGGGTGCGCCAGTCGCACCGTGCCGCGTTTCATGGACTCTTCGACGCTGCGCACGATCAACTCGGCGCCCAACTCTTTGGCGCGCAGGTCGCGAAAGTCGGTCACTTCAGAAAAGTTATGTCCCGTGTCGATCATCAGCAAAGGAAACGGCAGCCGCCCCCCGTGTTGGCTGTCTATGAATGCTTTTTCAGCGCAGCGCAGCATCACCAGCGAGTCTTTGCCGCCTGAAAACAGCAAGGTCGGCCGCTCAAAGGTGGCCGCCACTTCGCGCAGGATGAAGATGGTCTCTTCCTCCAAGGCATCCAAGTGGGCGTTGCTCAGCTGGGCAAGCAAGTGGGGTTCGGCGCGCGCGTTCATGACGTGACTCCCGTGAGGGTCGGGTGGGCTGGTGGTTGGACCGACGGGGCGTGCAGGCCACACTCTTTGGCGGAGGCGTTTTCCCACCACCAGCGACCGGCGCGAAAGTCTTCACCCAGGCTGATGGCACGGGTGCACGGCGCACAGCCGATGCTGGGGAAAAATTGGTCGTGCAAGGGGTTGTAGTCCACCTGATGGGTGGCGATGTAGTGCCATACATCGCCCCAGGTCCATTCGACCAAGGGGTTGATTTTGGTCAGGGCCACGCCGTTTTGTGCATCGGCTTGCACTGCTTGCACCTCGGCGCGGGCGTTGGATTGCGCGCGGCGCAAGCCGGTGATCCAAGCGCGTTGCCCGGTCAAAGCGCGGCCCAAGGGCTCCAACTTTCGGATCTGACAGCAAGCCTGGCGTTCAGATGCGCTGCGGTATATCGCCGCTTGTCCGGGATGGCGAACAAAGTTGAGCACCGCTGCACGTTGGGGTTGATAAACCTCCACCGGGGTGCTGGAAAACGCCTGTAAGCGCTCGAGCAAGGCCACGGTTTCGGCGTGCAGCGCACCGGTGTCGAGCACAAACACAGGGATGGGCAGTTGCAAGCGGTTGATCAGGTCGGTGATGACCACGTCCTCGGCCCCCAGGCTGGAGGCTTGCTTCAAAGGGGTGAAGTCGCGGGCTGCACTGTGCAGCAAGGCCTGGGTTTGGTCCAATTTGTGGGCAAAGTTGGCACTGGGCCGGTCATGCATGTCCGTGGCTTTGGTGGCCTGCTGGGGGTTCGCCGCTGGCATGGGGGATGAGTTCATGCCGGGGCTCCAGGGGTGCTTGGGTGGGCTGTGGGCGAAGCCTGGCCTGTTGGTGGCTGAAAGTGGGGCTGGGCCTGGAGGGCGTCGCCTTGGTAAAAACCGTTAAAGCGCGACAACAGCTTTTCGCCCAGGGCCAGGTCTTCGCCACCGATCAGCACCGCGCTGCTAAATCCACTGCGGGCCATTTGCTGCAACTGGTCCACGCGCACATCGCCACAGGCGCGCAGGTCGCCTTTGAAGCCATGGCGGCGGCGCAGCCACCAGGCTTGGCTGAAGGCGCGGCCATCGGTGAATTTGGGGAAATTCAATTCGATGCGCTCCACCCGGTGCAGGTCAACGGTGCTCAGGTCGACATCGTTGGCCAAGCGCAGCACGCCGGTTTCAGTGACGCTGCCCTCGACTGCTTGGTGGGGTTTGTCTGCGAGCGGTGCGGGAATCAATTGCAGGGGTAGTTGTGGCATGGTGGGTCTTCAAGCTGGGCTGTGTTCGGTCGGGGTGGTGGTCAAGGCAGGCAGGCGGCTTGCATTTGCCGCTTGCTTGAAGGGTTCATGGCCCAGCCGTTTCAAGGTGCTGGCAAAGCTCTCGCCGCCTAGGCGTTGATCGCGGTAGGTGTCGAGCACGGCTTCGATCACACCAACCACTTCATGGGCTGAAAAAGAGGGCCCTACCACCTTGCCCGCTTGCGGGGCACCGCTCAAGCTGGATCCGTCCGAACCGCCCAGGGTGATTTGGTACCACTCCTGCCCGTCTTTGTCCACGCCCAGGATGCCGATGTGGCCACTGTGGTGGTGGCCGCACGAGTTGATGCAGCCACTGATGTGCAAATCGATTTCACCCAGGTCAAACAATTCATCCAGGTCTTGGTATCGCTCGGTGATGGCCGCTGCAAGCGGTAATGAACGTGCATTGGCCAGTGCGCAGTAGTCTCCCCCGGGGCAGGCAATCATGTCGGTGAGCATGCGAATGTTGGGTCTGGCCAGCCCCAGTTTGCGCGCTTGGCGCCACAGTTCGGGCAGTTGGTCGCAAGCGACCCAGGGCAGCACCAGGTTTTGGTCGTGCGAGACGCGCAATTCACCGGCTGAAAACGCATCGGCCAAATCGGCCGCAGCGTCGAGCTGATCGGCCGTGGCGTCGCCCGGCGCTTGCCCCAGCCGTTTGAACGACAAGGTGACGATGCGCAACTGTGGGTCGCGGTGTGCGGCCACGTTTTGTTGCAACCAACGGGTGAACTCGGCGTCGTCATGGGCGGCCACATCCAAGATGCGCTGCATTTTTTGCTGGGTGCTGCTGGGCTTGGCCGGGGTGGGGGGCGCAAAGCCTTTGGCCACCCGAGCCAGTTCGGCTTCGGTGATGGTGTGCGGTGCGCCGTCTTGGCTGAGGATGCGTTGGTACTCGGCCTCCACCTCGTCGATGTAGCGCTGGCCTTGGGCCTTGATCAAAATTTTGATGCGGGCCTTGTACAGGTTGTCGCGCCGCCCCCAAAGGTTGTAGGTGCGCACCACCGCCTCTAAATAGTTGAGGATTTGGTGCCATGGCAAAAAAGCCCTCAGCTCGCTGGCAATGACCGGGGTGCGTCCCATGCCGCCACCAGCGAGCACCCGAAACCCCAGCTCGCCTTGGTCGTTGTGGTGCAAATGCAAGCCCACGTCGTGCCAAGCGGTGGCGGCGCGGTCTTCCGTGGCACCGGTGATGGCAATTTTGAATTTGCGTGGCAAAAACGCAAACTCCGGGTGCAAACTGCTCCACTGGCGCATGATTTCTGCAAACGGTCGCGGGTCGGCCACCTCATCTGGGGCGATGCCGGCGCGCTCGTCGCTGGTGATGTTGCGGATGCAGTTGCCACTGGTTTGGATGCCATGCATGTCCACCGAGGCCAGCAAATCCATCACATCGGCGCTTTGCGCCAAAGGGATCCAGTTGAATTGAACGTTTTGCCGGGTGGTGAAGTGCGCTGTGCCAGTGACCAGTCGGGGTGCGGGGGCGTGTCCAATCGCGTCTTGCTGGCCCTGGGCCTGCGCCAACAGCGCGGCGTCGGGTTGGTCGTGATCGCGGGCAATGCGCGCCAGCACCCGCACCTGCGCCGAGGACATCTCGCCATAGGGCACGGCCACCCGCAACATGGGCGCGTAGCGTTGCACGTACCAACCGTTTTGCAAGCGCAAGGGCCGAAACGCATCGTCGCTCAATTGTCCCGCCAGGTGGCGCGTCAACTGGTCGCGGTATTGATCGGCGCGTTCGCGCACAAATTGGCGGTCAAAGTCGGTGTAAGCGTACATGCGGTGCGGTGGGGCTTGGCCCATTCTTTAAAGCACCGAACTGTATGTTCAGGTTATATCAAATCAAACAATAATTTAGTTTGGGGTATATAAAAAATCGGCATATAGGACCTTAAAGTCCATTAATTTCAATAAGTTACAACCTTTTTTTGAAGCGCTCAGGCCGCAACAAATGCGCAAGGGCTGGGTCAATGGGCAAAGGTTCCCCGCAAATTTGCGCGGCCAGCAATTGGGCGCACAACAGGGACAGCGTGATGCCGCGTGACCCCAAGGCGGTCAGCAGGTGCACGCCCGGCGCACCCAGGGGGGCCAGCGATCCCACCACGGGCAAGCGGTCGTACGTGGTGCAGCGCACCCCCGCCCAGTTGTGCAAGCGCTTGGCCGTTTCCTCCATATCCGGGCTGCAAGGGGCTGGTAAAAGACCAGCCAACTGGGGCAACAGCATTTGCAAGTTGGCCAGATTGCTGTCTTGGTCTTGGGGCAGGCAAACGGCATGCAGCTGACTGTGGTCATAGGTCGACCCGTACCACCACGTCTGACCTTCGCCCATGGGGACCCCGCTGATGAAACTGCCCAGCCCATTGACCGGGTGGGGTGGTGCCCTTCCTGCCCAAGCCGGTCCCAAGTGGCCACCCGTGACCTGGCCGCGCAAGGGCTCCAAGGGCCAATGGGCCTTGGGCAGCAGTTTTTCAAGCAGCGCCAGGCTGGACGGGCCCAGTGCAATCACCACATGCTCGGCCATGTGCCGGGCACCATGTTCGTCCACCGCCAGCCACTCTGCGCTGCGCGCTTCACGATAAAGGCTGTGCACAACTGTGTTGGCCTGCCAGTGGATCAAGGGGTGGTCCAGCAGCGAGGCGACCAAGCGTGCGGGTTTCATCCAACCGGCTTGGCTGTGCCAAATCCCTTTGGACTCCATGGCAGGGCCGGGGTCTGGTGCGGGCAACCCAGCGCACCGATGTTGCGCGTCGCTGGCCGGCGAGAACCAATCTTGTGCCGCACCAATGAGCTTGAACTCATCGCTGCCCGAGGGCTCCACCCAGGCCTGAGGCCATCGACCGCGGCGTGCTTTGCCGCTCATGCGCCGCTCAAACAATCCGCTGGGCGACCAGTCTTCACCGGCTTGCAAATGGGCCCGCGCATGGTCCAGCACTTGGCGCAATCCAGCGCGGGTCAGTCGCGACAAAGGGTTGTCGTCGCCCGACACGTGAGGGGTCATCAACCCCACCGGTAAGCCAGAGGCCCCATGCGCGGGCGTGGGGCCCGCTTCGAGCACCGTGACCTCAAAGCCATGCGTGGCCAAAGCCCAAGCCGCGCTGGCACCGGCCAGTCCGCTGCCCAAGACCAGGGCTTGCCGCGCGGCAGCGCCCACAGGGCGCGCGGGGGGCACGGCAGGGGCGTGCATGGCTGATGTGTGCAGGGTTGAGGCTGAGGCTGAAGCCGTCGGGGGCTGCCCCCAAACGTGGTGTGGGGTTTGGTCCAACCAGTGTTGACAAGCGGGGCTGTCACCCACCCACAGGCTCAGCTGCAAACGCCCCTCGGCCAAGGCCAAGCGATGCAGTCCGGGCAACAAACCCCAGCAGGCTTGTGCACATGCATCGGCCAAGGGTTGAAGCAAAGGCCAGTCCTGGGCCCATCGTGCCCAATCCTGTGCCTGTGGGGGCTGTGGGGCGGTGGCC
>RFXS01000220.1 GCA_009921465.1 Betaproteobacteria bacterium | reverse complement strand
CCGCAAGCGGGTTACTTCCCGTTTTATATCGGCCTGATATTGCTGGCATCCAGTGCGACAGTGGTGCTAAGCACGCTGTTGAAATGGGGCAAGTCGCAAGCGGTATTTGCCACGCGTGAGGAGTTGGTACCAGTGTTTCAGATGCTGGTGCCCATGGTGATTTATGTGGTCGCTATGGTGTTTTTGGGCATTTACCTCCCGTCTGCCATTTTGATCGGCTACTTCATGCGCCACCATGGCAAGTTTGCCTGGCCCTCCAGTTTGGGCGTGTCCGTCGGCGTGCCCTTGGTGTTTTTTTTGGTGTTCGAAAAATGGTTTCTGGTGCCGCTCCCCAAGGGCCCAATTGAAAATCTGCTGGGGTTCTAATGGACGAAATTAACAACCTTTTCAATGGCTTTGCGGTGGCGCTTACGCTGCCCAATATTGCCTATATGCTGATCGGTATTACCTTGGGGGTGCTGATCGGGGTACTGCCCGGGCTCGGTGGAGCCAATGGCATTGCCATCTTGCTACCGCTGACGTTTTCGATGAACCCTACCTCGGCCATCATCATGCTCTCCTGTATTTACTGGGGCGCATTATTTGGCGGAGCGATCACCTCGATTTTGTTCAACATCCCAGGGGAACCCTGGTCGGTGGCAACCACCTTTGACGGCTATCCCATGGCCCAGCAAGGCAAGGCGGCGCAAGCACTGACGGCAGCATTTACCTCGTCCTTTATCGGCGCATTTTTTGCGGTAGCGCTGATTACCTTTTTGGCGCCGGTGCTGGCCAAGTTCGCGCTCAATTTCGGGCCAGCCGAATATTTTGCGGTGCAGTTGCTCACGTTTTGCAGCTTTGTGGGCATGAGCAAAGAACCGCCGGCCAAAGTGATTGTCTCCATGATGCTGGGCTTTGCGCTGGCTGCGGTGGGTATGGACACCGTAACCGGGCAATTGCGCATGACCTATGGCTTTCCAGTGCTGCTCAAGGGCTTTGACTTTTTGATCGCGGTGATCGGCTTGTTTGGTATCGGCGAGATTTTGCTGACCATGGAAGAGGGCCTGGCCT
>RFXS01000219.1 GCA_009921465.1 Betaproteobacteria bacterium | reverse complement strand
CCTTTTGCATCTGGCACACATTGAAGTAAAGCTTTGGTGTAAGGATGCTTTGGTTTTTTTAATACCTCTTTCACAGTTCCTTTTTCTACAATCTGGCCTTGATACATCACGATGACATCATCTGCGATTTCTTCCACGACACCAAAATCGTGCGTTATAAAAAGCATCGCCATATGTCTCTTTTCTTTTAAATTGTAAAGCAGCTTTAAGATCTGTGCTTGCACTGTCACATCTAATGCAGTCGTCGGTTCATCTGCAATTAAAATGGAAGGCTCACACGCAATACTCATCGCAATCATAATGCGTTGTCTTTGGCCGCCTGAGAGTTCATCTGGGTAACTTGAAACGCGGTCTTCCGGAATGCCCACTTCCTTTAAAAGTGATATAACTTTTTTATCTAAACTTTTTTTATCTAAATCCAAATGCACGTTCAACGCTTCTTTAATTTGGGCACCAATCGATATCACAGGATTTAGGGATGTCATAGGCTCCTGAAAAATCATCGCCATCGATTTGCCGCGATAATGTCGCATCTCAACATTTGATAGGTTGGAAATATTTTGACCCTCAAAAGAAATGTCACCTGTTTGTTTGAGTTGAGTGGATAAAAGTTTCATGATGGACAATGCCGTTAAGCTTTTACCGCTGCCTGATTCGCCCACAATACAAGTCGTGCGACCCGGATATAAATCAAATGAAATATCACTGACTAAATGTCTTCGTGGCTCATTAATAGGTGAGACTCTTAAATGTTTCACCTCTAAAATCTTTTTCATGATGATTGCTTTAAAAAAAATGTGGCTAAATCATCAAATTTAATTTTTGTTTGCAGATTATCAACTCTTAATGATTTGACTTGGGCCACCCCTTCTTTCATTTCATCGTCCCCCAAGATGACAGCAAAAGCAGCCCCGCTTTTATCAGCACGTTTCATTTGTGATTTAAAGCTACTGCCACCTGAGTTTAAAACGACTTTTAATCCATGAGAGCGAAGTGTTTCAGATAACTTTAGCGCATAGTTTTCAGCGGCATCGCCTAAGTTCACCAGATA
>RFXS01000218.1 GCA_009921465.1 Betaproteobacteria bacterium | reverse complement strand
GCGCTGTAGAAATGGCGAACACTTCACACGTTCTGCTGGCGTCGGTTTGTTTTGAGGTGGTGCACACTTCACCGCGGCAGTTACCCACGCATTGTTGAGCAAGAGTCCATCATTCACATCTGTAGATATTGGTTGATTGGCCAAACCTGCAGTGTGCATTGCGCGATATAACCAATCGCCGCTTCGGTCACCCGTAAAAACTCTGCCCGTGCGATTTGCGCCGTGCGCACCAGGGGCCAGGCCAAGCACAATGATGCGCGCATTTTTATCGCCGAACCCAGAGATTGGTTTGCCCCAATAAACGTCGTCGCGATATGCCGCACGCTTTTCAACGGCCACCTTGCGACACCACTTAACAAGGCGCGGACACTTTTCACATGCGTGTACTTGTGCCTCTAGTTGGCGCAATGTGGGGCTGTTGACAGGTCGTGACACTGCATCGCACGATAGTTTGTGAGTGTCATGTCTCGCGCAAAAATCTCCAAACCAACATTGATTTTGATGGTTCGCCATGGCCGCACCCCCACAACAGGCAAGGTCTTACCGGGCCGTGCCAAGGGTTTGCATTTGGCTGAGAGTGGTGTGGCAGAGGCCAACCGTGTCGCCGAGCGCCTGTCGGAAATCAAAGGCATCACTGCCGTTTATGCGTCGCCGCTCGAGCGCGCACGAGAGACTGCTGCGCCGATCGGCAAGATCCTTAAACACAAGGTGCAGATTCATCAAGGACTGCTCGAATGTGATTTTGGCAAATGGACTGGCGCGCAATTAACTGCGCTCATGAAAAAGCCAGAGTGGACAACGGTGCAGAAGGCTCCAAGTATTTTCCGCTTTCCAAACGGTGAAAGTTTCACCGAGATGCAATCGCGCATGGTCGGAGCACTTGATGACATCCGCGCAAAGCATCCTGGCGAGATTGTTGTATGTGTCAGCCATGCCGACCCGATCAAAGCTGCTGTTGCACATGCAATGGGCACACATCTCGACTTGTTTCAACGCATCGTGATCAGCACATGCTCGGTAAGTGCCCTCGCATATTCAATGAGCGGTCCAGTTGTACTCACTGTCAATTCGACTGGCGG
>RFXS01000217.1 GCA_009921465.1 Betaproteobacteria bacterium | reverse complement strand
TTCAAAGCGGTGCCGACTGCCTTGAATTTTTCGCCGGTGCCGCAGCCACCCTGGCCGGGGCGCAGTACCCTTTGAAAAATGCATTCGCCTACACCCGGCGTGAGCCGCTAGGTGTCTGCGTCGGTATTGGCGCATGGAACTACCCCCTCCAGATTGCCTGCTGGAAATCAGCCCCGGCGCTGGCAGCCGGCAATGCCATGATCTTCAAGCCGTCCGAACTCACGCCGATGACGGCTGTGAAATTGGCCGAGATCTACCTCGAGGCCGGGGTGCCGCCAGGCGTGTTCAATGTCTTGCGCCCATCCGGGTGTGGCGAAGGTCTCGGTCACGGGCTCAGTGCCAACTGGCAAGCAGGTGATGCAGACCGCCTCGGGCACACTCAAGCGCGTCACCATGGAGCTTGGTGGCAAATCACCGCTGATCGTGTTTGACGATGCTGATCTGGAGCAGGCAGTGGCCGCCGCCATGATGGGCAATTTTTACACTCAAGGCGAGGTTTGCACCAATTGCAGCCGGGTCTTTGTGCAGCGGGGCTTGGCTGAGCGGTTTTTGGCCAGGCTCAAAGAGCGTACTGCATTGCTTCGGGTTGGCGATCCAATGGATGAGCTCACCGAGCTTGGGGCCTTGATTTCCAATGCCCATGCGGAGAAGGTCATGGACTATATTGCGAGCGGCCAGGCAGAAGGCGCCACGCTCAGCTTTGGGGGGCAGCGCCTGAATATCCCCGGCTGCGCGGGTGGCAATTTTGTCGCCCCTACCATTTTTTCAGATTGTCATGACGAGATGCGCATTGTGCGTGAGGAAATTTTTGGCCCCGTGTTGTCCATGCTGGTGTTCGACGACGAAGATGAAGTCATCGCCCGCGCCAACAACACGCGGTTCGGCTTGGCGGCCGGGGTTTTCACCAGCGACATCGCCCGGGCGCACCGTGTTGTGGCTCGCCTGAAGGCTGGTATTTGCTGGATCAACAATTACAACATCACGCCTATCGAGATGCCATTTGGTGGTGCAGCCGAGTCTGGCATTGGCCATGAAAACAGCATGGTGGCAATGGACCACTACACGCAGTTGAAAACGGT
>RFXS01000216.1 GCA_009921465.1 Betaproteobacteria bacterium | reverse complement strand
TTGGCCGTTTTTGGAGAGAAATATGGTTGCGATTATTGGTATCGTTGTTCTGATGGTTGCCGTGTTCGGGAGTTACATCCTGCACGGTGGCGACATGCATCCGATTATCAAAGCGGCGCCGCTTGAGATCATGTGTATTTTGGGTGCTGGCATTGGCGGTATGTTGGTCGGTAACTCCATGGACATTTTCAAAGGCGCCATGGCCGGCATGGGCAAGGTGTTCAAAGGCCCTGCGTACCACAAAGAGGATTACCTGGCCACCATCTTTGTGGTGTCCAAAATCATGAAGACACTCAAAACCGAGGGCCCCGTGGCCCTTGAAGCGCACATCGAAAACCCCGAATCCAGTGCCATCTTTGCCGAATACCCCAAAATTTTGCACGACCACGCCTTGTTGGACTTGGTCTGTAACACGGTCCGATTGATGGTGGTATCCACCAGTCCCTTAAGTCCCTATGCGGTTGAAGACGTGATGGACGCTTCCATCAAAACTCACCACCACGATGCACTGAAACCACAGGCCGCTTTGGCTACTTTGGCTGGCGCGCTCCCTGCGCTCGGTATTGTGGCTTGCGTGTTGGGTGTGGTGAAAACCATGGGTGCGATTGACCAACCACCAGCGGTGCTGGGCGGCATGATCGGTGGCGCTTTGGTGGGTACTTTCTTGGGCGTGTTCATGGCCTATGGTTTTGTCGAGCCAATGGCTTCCCGTTTGGCACAGATCATTGAAGACGAAGGTCAAATTTACAAAGTGGTGAAACAAATCATCATTGGCACGCTGCATGGTCACCCCATGCCATTGATCATTGAGGCCGCCAGGGCCAGTATCAGTCACCACAATCAGCCCAGTTTTGCTGAAGTGTTTGACGGCTTGCGAGGCTAATCAAAATGGCTGAGGCAGTTTTAGAAGCGCCAACAGAAGAAGTTGTTGCCGACGTGCCAGCAGAAGCGGGTGCGGAAGCAGGCGCTGCTGCAGAAGCTGCACCTGAAGCTGCCGCCGAAGCCGCACCTCTCATTCCAGAAGAAGCCGACCCGGATGCGCCTGTGGTGGTGGCACCTTCCATCACCATTAAAAAAATC
>RFXS01000215.1 GCA_009921465.1 Betaproteobacteria bacterium | reverse complement strand
TCAAACAGATCAAACCACACGAATTGGATGCCGAGTAATGTGGCTTCGTGACGACAAACACTGAATCCGCCATGCCGAAATGGGTACCTCGTACAATTGTGGTTTTTTGGCTCGGCTTTTTGGGTGCACTAGTTGCACGTGAGTTATTCCATCAGTTGTCAAGCTTTGTATTGCTCTTATTAGTCTCGATGTTTCTGGCACTGGCCATTGAGCCTGGAGTCAATCGGTTGGCACGACGCGGATGGCGTAGGGGGAGCGGAACGGCTCTGATTTTGTTTGGTGTACTTGCATTTAGCATTTTGTTTATTGGCGCTATCGGCACATTGGTGGGCAGCCAGGTCGCCGATGTACTCACAAATAGCAAAACATATGTCAATGACACGGTCGACTTTGTCAACAGCACGTTTAATACGCATATTGACCCAGCGGAAGTGAACGCTTCGATTGCAAAACCAGACGGCCCGGTGCAGACCTTTATTAATAACCAGCGTGGCCGAGCCATCAGTTTGTCAACAAGTGCTCTTGGTGTTTTGTTTCAACTTTTGTCAGTTTCGTTGTTTACGTTTTATCTCGTTGCAGATGGGCCGAAGATGCGCCGCGCAATTTGCAGCAGGTTGCCAGAAGCAAAACAACGCACCGTGTTAAAGACATGGGACTTGGCGATTGAAAAAACTGGTGGATACTTGTATTCACGTGCGTTACTTGCATTGATCTCGGCGTTCTTTCATTGGATCGCATTTCAGGCAATTGGTACGCCCGCTCCAGTGGCGATGGCGTTGTGGGTCGGTATCGTTTCGCAATTCCTTCCAGTCGTCGGAACGTACTTGGCGGGCGTGTTGCCGCTGTTGTTGACATTCCTTGACTCGCCACTCAAGGCATTGTTCGTAATTGGTTTCATCTTGGTGTACCAGCAGCTCGAAAACTATTTGTTTGCACCGCGCATTACTGCGCGCACACTAAAAGTGCACGCGGCGGTTGCTTTTGGTGCAGCCATGGTGGGTGGCGCAGTGCTTGGGCCACTTGGTGCAGTAATGGCATTGCCGGCTTCAGCAATGATTCAGGCACTCGCAAGCAGCTGGG
>RFXS01000214.1 GCA_009921465.1 Betaproteobacteria bacterium | reverse complement strand
AGCAGAGCCACTGGTCAAGATCGCCACCATCTTTCGGATGTTCTCTCGCCAAGCGCACCCGCAAGGCCCTGAGGCAAATCTGGTCGTGGGCGTGATCTGCCAGGCCATCTACGACTGCCTGTATGCGTCCCTTGTTGAGAAGTCCCGTGCATGGAACTTCCTTCAAGACGAGCGCTTGCACGTATGGGCGAGCACGGTGAGCCTAGATGCGGACTTCATCCGTGATGTTGCCAGCAAGACGGGCTACATGAGCAAGGAGCCACCTCACAAGGTAATCAAGAAAAAGAAGGAGGCACAGCTTGCTTGATTTCAACGATGCTGGACAAGCGTCCTCCAATAAAACGCAGGCATCTGCGGATCAACTACGCGACCGAGTGCGTGACGCATTGATTGACAACATTGAGAGCGTGCTGACCTACTTGCTTCCAGCGGGTGTGTTCAAGCGCAACTGCTTTTATGTGGGCAATGTGTATGGCGCTCAGGGTGACAGTCTTGAGGTGTTGCTCACAGGAGCGAAGGCAGGGCTGTGGACGGACAGAGCCGAGGGAACGGGCGGGGATTTGTTTCACCTGATTGCGGGTAACCGCAACTTGGATGTCAAAAACGAGTTCTCACGCGTTCTTGAAGTTGCCCAAGAGATTCTTGGCATGCCCAAGGTAGATGTGCCCAAGGCAAAGTCTAAAAAGGCAGGCCCAGTCGTTGATGAGCTTGGTGCACCCACAGCCAAGTGGGAGTATCAAGACGCCTCAGGCAAGTTGATTGCTGTTGTCACGCGCTATGAGCCCGAGCCTGGCAAGAAGGAGTTTCGTCCATGGGATGTCAAAAAGCGTCGCATGGCTCCACCCACGCCAAGGCCTCTGTACAACCAACCAGGAATGCTTGCCGCTGAGCAGGTGATCTTGGTTGAGGGGGAGAAGTGCGCCCAAGCTTTGATTGAGGCCGGGTTTTGCGCCACGACTGCGATGCAGGGGGCCAATGCGCCTGTGGACAAAACAGACTGGCAGCCGCTCGAGGGCAAGGCCGTCTTGATTTGGCCGGACAAGGATGCACCCGGTTGGAGCTATGCAGAAGCGGCGGCTAAGGCTGCCTTGGATGCAGGCGCTCGATCG
>RFXS01000213.1 GCA_009921465.1 Betaproteobacteria bacterium | reverse complement strand
GCGAGGGCTCTCAGGGGCATGAGGGAATGCGCGGAGGCAATATTTGCAGAGTTTGGGGAAATGTTTCGATTGGCTAAGGATTGGGTTACGCTTGAAAAAGCCAAGTGAACTTAAGGGATAACACTGCGTTGTTGCACACACAAAAAAACGCCTCATTCGGGTCAAAAATTGCGGCCTATGGGCCACATGGCCTTGCGCAGCCCCCAATTAATGCAACCGAAAGAAACCATCAATCAATGGGTGCACTTCGAATTGAAAGCCTTTTGCGACTGTGGGCGCCGGCCGTGAGGGCATCCGGGGCCAAACTGGACTGAGCGCGCCATGCCCGGCATTTCAATCCATGTGGTCGATGTCTCGCGCGGCCTCGTCGCGCAGGGCATGCGCGTCGAGGTGCATGCGACAGGCGGCGCACGCCGCTTGCTTGCCGCAGGCAGCATCAACGACAAGGGCGTCCTCGACGAGGCTGCGCTGGCCGCCACCTTCGCAGCCGGCAGCTACGAGGCGCTGTTCCACGTCGCCGCGTATTACCGCACGGCCGGCGTGACCCTGCCAGCGGTGCCTTTTCTTGACGTGGTGACCATGCGGGTTCGGTCATTCGCCTCCACGACGATGGCCGAGTGCCAGCTAACAACCCTTTTGTTAACCGTGCTGGGGCCTTGGCTGAAAAATGGACCTTGGGCAATCGCAACATGCAGGGTGCTGCACTGCATCCCCAAACGGGTGAACTGTGGACACACGAACACGGGCCGCAGGGTGGGGATGAGGTCAACGTGATGCGTTCGGGTTTCAATTACGGCTGGCCCGTCATTACCTACGGCATCAATTACGGCTTGGGCAGCAAAATTGGTGAGGGCCAGGCCAAAACTGGCTTGGAGCAGCCCTTGCACGTGTGAGTGCCCTCGATTGCGCCATCGGGCATGGCTTTTGTGAGCGGCTCACAGTTCCCCCAATGGCAGGGCAATTTGCTTGTGGGCGCTTTGCGCGGGCAGACGCTGGTTCGTCTGACGCTCGAGCGCGAGAAAGTCTTGGGCGAAGAGCGTTTGCTTCAAGGACGGTCTCGTCTACGAGATGTGCGAATGGGGCCAGACGGTTTTGTCTACTTGCTGACTG
>RFXS01000212.1 GCA_009921465.1 Betaproteobacteria bacterium | reverse complement strand
TTGTCATGGTGCTTGGTTTGTTCGGGCAAATGAACATGGTTGCTTGAGGCCTGCCCGCTGCCCGGAGGCGGGTTGATTTTTGTTATGCCCGCTTCGCTCGTCGTGGCAACTATGCGCCCTTCAGCGGCGGGCGACGCGGAGGTAGTCGTGACTTTATTTTCGTGTTTCTTTTCGCCTGCACCCAGTAATTCGACGTGTTTCTGATCCCCTTGCTCGGGCAGATGAAGATGGCTTGGTGCCGCTTGCCCACCTGCGGGTGCTGCGAGGTTTTCTGTAGTGGAGGCCCCGGTGGCTGTGGTTAATATAGTGCTCGGTGTGTTTGCATCCCGTTCGGCGCGAACGATGGAGGCGCGGCCGGAGGTATCAGCCTGTGCGGTTTTGTTATTCTCTGCTGCCGCCTCCCCGCCGCTGGCCTTTTGAACCGAAGGTGGCGCTGCGGCTTCTGTGTCGAGATTCAGGGATTTGTGCTGGTTCGAAGGTGTCGCTGCTTTGCCGGTTCTTTCATTGAATGAAACGGTGTGGGGCGTGCCGCTGCGCACCAAATTCAATGCTTGGCCATCTCGTGCGGATTGATCTTTTTTGTCGTCGGCCATCGGGTACTTCCTTAGGGTCGTGTTTCTGCAGGCATGGCGGCTATCAGTGAGTCCGCAGTGCGCAGCCAGGGCTGTGGGGGAATGTCTTTTCGCTTGCTGAAGGTGTTTGCGGCTTCTGATGAAGAGAAGGGGCCGGAAACAACCACGTATTTAATCTGCTTGCCTTGGGCGGTTGCGATCGAAACGATCAAACTGCCCGCCAGGGCCGGTCTGGCTTTTTGCCAGTTTTGCGCTTCGCTGTAGCTGTCCATCGCCACATGCTGTACAAAAATATGCAGTTTTGGTGTTGCCCTGACCGTCTGCGCGTTGGAGCGCAGAGCCGACAGCGATGGTGGCTCGATGGCTTGCACTACGGTTTTGGGGGCCTCCGCTTGCTTGGGCGTATTGGTCGCGCCGGCCTTGTCCTGAGGTACGGGTGGTGGCAGTGGCTTGGCAATCTGCTCGGTGTTTGATGTAGCCACCGGCGGTGGGGGGGCGGGAGGTGTCAGCTTTGCCTCGGCAGGTGGAGGCGCAGGTTC
>RFXS01000211.1 GCA_009921465.1 Betaproteobacteria bacterium | reverse complement strand
CTGCACTTCTTGCACGCGCACCGGCACACTTCCGTAACTGCCGTGATTGA
The DNA here is from genome assembly GCA_009921465.1 of Betaproteobacteria bacterium. Taxonomy (GTDB): domain Bacteria; phylum Pseudomonadota; class Gammaproteobacteria; order Burkholderiales; family Burkholderiaceae_C; genus Limnohabitans. The sequence goes on along the minus strand of RFXS01000211.1, from coordinate 1,061 downwards.
GATAGGCGATTGATTTATCGAGTTGCCACAAATGCGCCCACTGATTGTGTTGGATCATTGACATCAACCTATTGCAAGCGAGTGATTGTTTCGGAATGCAATATGCCATTGCTGCTCACCGATGAGTCAGCTCGCCAGTCGGCAACACCAAAACGATTGGTGATCGTGCCGCCTGCTTCTTGCACGATGGGGTAGATGGCCGCGTTGTCGTATGGCTGTAGACCGATCACGTCAACTGCAACATCAATTGCGCCTTGCGCAACAAGCATGTGCTGCCAAAAATCTCCAAAACCGCGCGCACGTAATGCATCAGTTTGCAGCTGCACCAACTTGGGGATTCCACCAACTGCTTGCCAGCCAGCATTGGGTGTCGTGCTCACGTGAGCCTCGGCGATGGTCTGTGTTTTCGATACATATATATGAGTGGCATCGCGACCAGCGTTCGAGAAGAAAGCACCGCCGCCAGTAGTTGCCCACCAACGAAACCCCATTGCTGGCGCAGAGACCACGCCCAATACGGGCACGCCGTTGTGTACCAAGGCAATGAGCGTTGCCCAAACCGGTACGCCACGTACAAAGTTGGTCGTGCCATCAATCGGGTCAATGACCCACTGATACTCGGCATCGGCTGGCCCAGAAACTCCATACTCTTCGCCAAAAATGCTGTAGCTAGGTCGCTCAGTTGTAAAGACCTCAACAATGGCCTGCTCGGTGGCACGGTCAATTTCAGTGACCTCGCTGTTATCGGCCTTACGCGAGACCCCAAATGAACGGGATGAAAAACCCGTAAGACTTATCTGGTCTGCCGCATCTGTCGCCCTGACGGCTAAGGCAAAATCTTCTTGCAAGTTTGGCACGATTAATCGTTGCTTAATGCGCGTAAAACCTGAGCAACTATGCCTTGTGCGTCGAGGCCCATTTGGTGAAGAATCACATTGGGTTTGGCGGTGGGCACAAACGTTGTGGGGACGCCAAGCACATGGACGATAGGTCGTTTATGTCCCGTTGCTGCCTGGAATAAATCGTTGATCGTGTTCTCGATCGTCATGCCAATGCCGCCA
>RFXS01000022.1 GCA_009921465.1 Betaproteobacteria bacterium | reverse complement strand
GTTCTTTGGCCGCCAAACCTCGATCATGATCGCCAAGCAACCGCTGATGCTGACCAACCACGCCGAGACCTTTGACATCCAAGTCAATGTCCACGGCGGCGGTGAGTCTGGCCAAGCGGGTGCTTTGCGCCACGGCATCACCCGTGCTTTGATCGACTATGACGCCAGCCTCAAGCCGGCCCTGTCGGCCGCTGGCTTTGTGACCCGTGACGCCCGTGAAGTTGAGCGTAAAAAGGTCGGTTTGCACGGCGCTCGTCGACGCAAGCAGTTCAGCAAGCGCTGATTCTCAGCCTGCCTTTCTGCCAAAAACCGCTGTGGGCTTCAACGCCTCAGCGGTTTTTTTGTGGCCAGTGCAGACCCTGCCATCCACAAGGGGATGCAAGCCCATGACAACGGCGGGGTTATTTCCGACTAAAATACGCTACTATTCGAGCCCCAACTGAGGAGAGCCATCCATGAACGCCGTTGCCGAAGCCATTCCCACCGAAATGCCCGCCCCCATTGTTTTCACCGACAGTGCTGCGGCCAAGGTGGCCGATTTGATCGCGGAAGAAGGCAACCCAGAGTTGAAGTTGCGTGTGTTTGTCCAAGGCGGGGGGTGCTCCGGGTTTCAGTATGGTTTTACTTTCGATGAAGTGACCAATGAAGACGACACCACCATGAGCAAAAACGGCGTGTCATTGCTGATTGACGCCATGAGCTACCAGTATTTATTGGGCGCTGAAATCGACTACAAAGAAGACTTGCAAGGCGCCCAGTTTGTGATCAAAAACCCCAATGCGACCACCACCTGTGGTTGCGGTTCGTCGTTTTCGGTCTGACGCAGACGCAAAGGGTGACCGATTCGGCGTGACCCCTCAAGCCGGGTAAATGCCACCCAAGACACGGGCGCCTTTGGCGCCCGTTGCTTTTGGCAAATTGCCGGGCAGGCCCAGGCAGGTTTGGCGCGCCAACCAAGCGAACGCCGCTGCCTCTACCTGCAAAGGTGGCAACCCGTATTCACTGGTGCTGACCACTGGCAATTGGGGCAGGCGCTGTTGCAGCAGTCCCATCAGGCTTTGGTTGAACACGCCTCCGCCACAAACCATCAGTTTGCTGCTGTTGCTCGCATACCGTGAAACGGCTTGGGCAATGCTATGGGCCGTGAGTGCGCACAAACTCGCCTGCACATCTTGCGAGGCCAACACACCGACCTGGGCCAGGTGGCGGTCCAGCCACGTGGCGTGAAAAAGGTCGCGCCCCGTGCTTTTGGGTGGCGGCAACGCAAAGAAGGGCTCTTGCAGCCAGCGCGCCAACAAGCCCGGTTGGACCTGTCCCGATGCCGCCCAGCGCCCCGCGTCGTCATACGCTTTGCCGGTATGGCGCTGGCACCACAAGTCCATCAGCACATTACCGGGTCCGCAATCAAACCCCAATGCGTCGCCCTCGCCAGATAAAACGCTTAAGTTGGCAATGCCACCGATGTTGAGCACGGCCAAGTGCTGACCCGCTTGGCCAAAGACCGCTTGATGGAAAGCCGGTACCAAGGGGGCCCCTTGACCGCCGGCAGCGACATCGCGGTTGCGCCAATCTGCAACCACCGCAATGCCGCACAACTCGGCCAACAAGCTGGGGTTTTGGATTTGCAAGCTGTAACCCGTGCCATCGTGCAACCCGGGCTGGTGGCGCACCGTCTGGCCGTGCGCCCCAATCGCGCGCACCAGCTTGGGTGAGAGTTGGCAGTGGGTGAGCAAGCCGTTCACCACTTGGGCATAAACCCGTGTCAGGGCATTGGCCGCCATGGCGCTGCGGTGCAACTCATTGGGACCCGATTGGTTCAAAGCCAGCAACTCTGAGCGCAAATTCAAGTCAAAGGGGGCGTGCTGGTGGGCTTGTACCTGTATGCGCCCTTGCGAGAAGTCGACCAAAACCCCATCCACCCCGTCCAGCGAGGTGCCGGACATGAGGCCGATGTACAAATCGGACATGTTTTATTGGATGGCTGCGGGTGTCAGGCTGGCCGCTGCAGCAATGTCTTTTTGCGCTTGCGCGGCGTGCTGGCGAAACTGAGGCAAAGCCGCCTCTGACACAGGAATGGCCTCGCTTTGGCGGGCCAAGGTCAAGGGGTCTTGGTGTTTGCCATGGACCCGGAACTCAAAGTGCAGGTGGGGACCGGTGGCCCAACCGGTGGCACCCACGCCACCCAAGGTTTGGCCTTGCGACACTGCTTGTCCCACGCGCACATCAATGCGGCTCAAATGGGCATAAATGGTTTTATGGCCATTTCGGTGCGACACCGTCACCACATTGCCATAACCACCTTGTTGACCCGCAGCCTCGATCACGCCGTCACCCACACTGCGCACGGGGGTGCCGATCGGAGCGGCGTAATCCACGCCCAAATGTGCGCGCCAGGTTTGTAATATGGGGTGAAAGCGCAGCTTGAACCCGCTGGTCATGCGCGAAAAAGCCAGCGGCGAGGCCAAGTAAGCGCGGCGCAGACTTTGACCGCTCAAATTAAAGTAGCCGCCTTTGGGGGCCTGAGGCTCTTGGAACCAGACCGCATGGTAGGTTTTGCCGTTGTTCAAAAATTGAGCGGACAACACCTTGCCGGCACGCAGCGGTTCGCCATCGGCTTCAAGTGACTCATAAACCACGGAAAACCGGTCGCCTTTGCGCAAGGCGCGGTAAAAATCAATGTCACCCGAAAAAATATCGGCCAATTGATTGGCCACGCTGTCGGGGATGCGGGCTTCATCGGTGGCGGCAAACAAGGAGCTGTGGATCACACCGCTGGCCATTTGGGTCGAGGCCTGCAATGGGGCATCTTGCAACTGAGAGGTGAATGTCCCGTTGGCTTGGCGGCTCACGCGCAAGCGCTTGAATTGGCGGCCATCTTCAGCGGGCCAACGGGCGACCAACTCGGTGAGCTGATGTTGGGCATTGGCGCTGGCTTGCAGGTTGCGCCCCGCCCGGGCCAGCAGATGCTGCTTGACCAAAGGATCTTGGCGTAAAAATTGGGCGGCATGGGCGTCGGCCACGCCCAAACGCGACAGCAAACTGTCGGCGCTGTCATTGCTGCGGGTCACATCCGAGCGGTACAACAGCAGCGGGACCAAGTCGGCAAAGATGTCATTGGCTTGTAAACCAGGCAAGGGCTTGTCAAGCACCTGGCGCACAGGCAGCTCAGACGCGTCCGGTCCCAGTGAAGCCACGGCCACGGCACCGCCTCCGGCCAGCAACAGCATGGCGGTCACGCCAGCGGCCGCCGCATGCGGGTGGCGGCGGTGCCAGCTTTGCCATTCGGCCCACAGTGATAAGAGGATTGGTTTCAATTCGAAGTTCCCGGGGGTAATTCCCGCGCAGCCACTTAAAATGGCGAAAAACCGGCGCAGTATAAACGTTTGAAGGCCCGGTGTAAACCTAAATAGATATATGAATCAAATGCCTGTATCCGCTTCTTCTGTATCTCCACAGGTTCAGCATGCCTTGTCCGTGAGCTTGCGGGGGTGCGAAGAACTGCTGCCTAAAGACGAATGGGTTAAAAAGTTACAGCGCTCAGAGGCCACGGGCCAGCCGCTGCGCATCAAATTGGGTCTGGACCCAACGGCGCCTGACATCCACATTGGCCACACCGTGGTGCTCAACAAAATGCGCCAATTGCAGGATTTGGGGCATCAGGTGATCTTTTTGATCGGTGACTTCACATCGCTCATCGGTGACCCATCCGGGCGCAACAACACCCGCCCGCCACTGACACCCGAGCAAATCAAGCTCAACGCAGACACCTATTACAAACAAGCCAGCATGGTGCTGGACCCGGCCAAAACCGAAATTCGCTACAACAGCGAGTGGAGCGACCCTTTGGGGGCGCGCGGCATGATTCAACTCGCGGCCAAGTACAACGTGGCGCGCATGATGGAGCGAGACGACTTTCACAAGCGCTTTCACAGCGGGCAATCCATCAGCGTGCATGAGTTTTTGTACCCGCTGATGCAAGGCTACGACAGCGTGGCCTTGAAAAGCGACCTGGAGCTGGGTGGCACCGATCAAAAGTTCAACTTGCTGATGGGTCGCCACTTGCAACAAGAGTACGGGCAAGAGCCGCAATGCATTTTGACCATGCCGTTGTTGGAAGGCTTGGACGGCGTGGACAAAATGTCCAAAAGCAAGAACAACTACATTGGCATTGCCGAAGACGCCAACACCATGTTTGCCAAGGTCTTGTCCATCAGTGACACCTTGATGTGGCGCTGGTATACCTTGCTGAGCTTTCAAACCCTGGAGGCGATTGTGGCCTTGAGGGCCGAGGTCGAAGGTGGGCGCAACCCGCGTGACGCCAAAGTGATGCTGGCCAAAGAAATCACCACCCGTTTTCACAATGCGGCCCTGGCGGATGCGGCCGAACAAGATTTTGTCAATCGCAGCAAGGGCGGTGTACCCGATGTGATCCCTGAGGTGACCCTGAGTGGTGCACCCCTGGGGATTGCGGCTTTGCTCAAAAGCGCTGGACTGGCGCCATCGGGCAGCGAGGCGAGCCGTTTGATTGACGGCGGCGGTGTGCGCATCGATGGCGGCGTGGTCAGCGACAAAGCGTTGAAGCTGACAGCGGGCAGCTACGTGGTGCAAGTGGGAAAGCGCAAATTTGCCCGCGTGCACCTGAGCTGAAGCATTCATTCACGGGTCATTTGAGCGGCCTATCATGGGCACATGAAAAGACCCTTGGCCATTGACTTCACCCCACGGCAATTGCTGTGGGCCTCCATCGCCGTGGCCTTGATCACCATCGGCTTGAAAACTTGGGCCTGGTACATCACCGATTCGGTGGGTTTGTTGTCCGACGCCATGGAGTCCTTGGTCAACCTGGCCAGTGCCATGTTTGGCCTGACCATGGTCACCGTGGCGGCGCTTCCCCCCGATGAAGAGCACCCCTATGGTCACCACAAGGCCGAGTATTTTTCATCCGGCTTTGAGGGCATCCTCATCATCGTGGCGGCATTGGGCATTGTGTGGACCGCGGCGCACCGTTTCAGCGACCCCCAGCCCTTGCAAGAGGTGGGCCTGGGCCTGGCTTTATCGGTGGGCAGCTCTGTGCTCAATGGCCTGTTGGCCTGGGTGATGATGGGCGCAGCGCGGCAACACCGCTCCATGGCCTTGGAGGCCGATGCCAAGCACCTGATCACTGATGTCTGGACATCGGTGGGGGTGGTATTGGGCATTGTGCTGGTGCAGTGGAGCGGCTGGCTGTGGCTGGACGCGGTGGTGGCCATCGGTGTGGCCCTCAATATTTTGAAAGAGGGCGTGCATCTGATTTGGCGCTCCTCGCAAGGCCTGATGGACGAGGCGGTCGAGCCCGAGACCATGCAGCACATCCAAGCGGTGCTCGACAGCTTTGCCCACCAACGTGGGGCCACTGCCATCATCCGTTTTGACCACATCACCACCCGCCGCGCCGGACAGCGCCGCTTTGTGGATGTGCACATGCACATGCCCTCGAGTTGGTCACTGGGCCGCGCAGCCGCACTGCGCACCAGTGTCGAGCAAGCCCTGATGAGCGCCGTGCCCGGCTTGCGCGCCAGCATCCAACTGCTGCCCAGCGACGTGGAAGCTCACTTTGAAGATCTGCGGGATTTAAAGTAATTGAGATTAATTGGGGTCAGGTACGAATTTACCCACCGATAATGCCCCGATGACCCAAGCTTTCAGCGCGCTGCCTCTCTCTCCCGAAACCCTATCCAATCTCGATCATCTCGGCTACACCGAGATGACCCCCATCCAGGCGGCGAGCTTGCCCTTGGCGCTGGCGGGCATTGACCTGATCGCCCAAGCCAGCACGGGGAGCGGAAAAACAGCCGCTTTTGCATTGCCTTTGGTGGAGAAACTCACCGCCAACTTTCATGCGGTGCAAGCGCTGGTGATGTGCCCCACGCGCGAATTGGCCGATCAAGTCACCACCGAGATCAGGCGGTTGGCGCGTGCCACTGCCAACATCAAAGTGGTCACACTTTGTGGCGGTGTGGCCTTGCGCGGTCAAGAGCAAAGCCTGCAACACGGCGCGCATGTGGTGGTGGGCACGCCGGGGCGCATCTTGGACCACTTGACGCGTGGCAACCTGCGGTTGGATTCGGTCAAAACCTTGGTGCTCGATGAGGCCGATCGCATGCTCGACATGGGCTTTTATGACGACATGAAGCAGTTGATTGCCCAATGCCCCGCCCAACGGCAAACCCTGTTGTTCTCTGCCACTTACCCCGAAGGCATCGCCAAGCTGTCGGCGAAATTCATGCGCGAACCGCAAACCGTCAAGGTGCAAACCGTGCACGCGGCTGACAAAATTCGCCAACTGTTCTACGAGGTGCGCGAGGACGAGCGCTTGCATGCGGTGTCTTTGCTGCTCAACCACTTTCGACCCGAATCGACGCTGGCGTTTTGCAACACCAAACAGCAATGCCGCGAGCTGTTGGCGGTGTTGCAAGCCCAAGGCTTTGATGCGCTGGCGCTGTATGGCGAACTGGAGCAACGCGAGCGCGACCAGGTGTTGGTGCAATTTGCCAACCGCAGTTGTTCGGTGTTGGTGGCCACCGATGTGGCCGCGCGTGGCTTGGACATCAGCCAACTCAACGCCGTCATCAATGTCGATGTGACGCCCGACGCCGAGTTGCACATCCACCGCATCGGCCGCACGGGCCGCGCTGATGCCCAAGGGCTGGCGCTGACCCTGGCCAGTTTGGACGAAATGGGTGCGGTGGGTCGCATTGAAGTGTTGCAAGCTCAGGCATCGAAATGGGCCAAGCTGTCTGAATTGACGCCTGCCGCTGGCGACAAGCTGCAAGCGCCGATGCGCACCTTGCAAATCGTGGGCGGGCGCAAAGAAAAAATCCGGCCCGGCGATGTGCTGGGTGCGATGACTGGCGAGGCGGGTTTTTCGGCCGATCAAATTGGCAAGATCAATGTCAACGAGTTTTCGACTTATGTGGCGATCAACCGGGGCATTGCGGCCCAAGCGCTCGAGCGTTTGTCGCAAGGCCGCATCAAAGGCAAAAGTGTGAAAGTTCGCGCGCTAGACTGAGCTTTTCAGTCGCGGTCCGCATGGGTTCATGGCCTGCGCACCTGGCCACCTACAGGGGATAGCGCCGAACCAGGTAATCGGCCACGCAAACGGGTTTGTCTTGACCCTCGCAACAAACGTTCACGCGCCAATTCAGTTGCAGCGCCCCACCGGCGATGGTCTCGGTTGCTGTCAAATGCAGCAAAGCGCGCAAGCGGCTGTTGACACGCACCGGCACCATGAAACGCACCTTGTTGAGCCCATAGTTGACGCCCATGGAGGGCGCTTGCACCGTGTAAGCGGTGCTGAAAAAGTGTGGCAGCAGGGACAGGGTCAAAAAGCCATGCGCCACGGTTGCACCAAAAGGCCCTGCGCTGGCCCGCACCGGGTCCACATGGATCCATTGGTGATCGCCAGTGGCTTGGGCAAACCCGTCGATTTGTGCTTGGGTGATGGTGAGCCAATCGCTCCAACCGATGTCTTGACCGACGCAGGCGCTCAGTTCATCCCAATTGGCAAAACTTCTCATGGTCGTCTCCCGCAACGTTTTCATGCATAGGGGTTGGGCACACCCAAGGCGTGCAAGATGTCTACCTCTTTCGCCTCCATGGCCAGCGCGTCTGTTGTGGACGTTTCATGGTCCCACCCCTGGGCATGCAAGGTGCCGTGCACCAGCAAGTGGGCGTAATGCTGGCGCAGGGTTTTGCCTTGCTCGCGGGCCTCGCGGGCCACCACCGAAGCGCACAGCACCAAATCGGCGACCACGGGGTCGTGGGCATAGTCAAAGGTCAGCACATTGGTGGCATGGGTTTGGCCACGGTAGCTTTGATTGAGCGCCAAACCTTCGGCCTCGCCAACAATGCGCACGGTGATTTCACCGTCGTGCGCCAAGGCGTGTCGGATGCAGCGTGTCACCACATGGCGTGCCAGGGCTTGGCGGTGTCTGTGGGCGTGGGGGATGTCACCAAACTGCAACGACAAAACGAGTTTCTTCAAAGGCATGGGTTCAAGGGGTGCTTTTATTGCGCTGGCGTTGCTGGTCATACGCGTCAACGATGCGCGCCACCATGGGGTGGCGCACCACATCGGCGCTGGTGAAGTGCGTCATGGCAATGCCAGGCACCCGTTTGAGCACACGCTCAGCGTCGACCAAGCCACTGAGGTGGCCTTTGGGCAGGTCAATTTGGCTCACATCGCCTGTCACCACCGCCTTGGCACCAAAGCCCAAGCGGGTGAGGAACATTTTCATTTGCTCGGGCGTGGTGTTTTGTGCTTCGTCTAATATCACAAAGGCGTTGTTCAAAGTGCGCCCGCGCATGAAGGCCAGTGGAGCGATCTCCAGCGCATTGCGCTCAAAGGCTTTTTGCACCCGCTCAAAGCCCATCAGGTCGTACAAGGCGTCGTACAAGGGCCGCAAATAAGGGTCGACCTTTTGACCCAAATCGCCCGGTAAAAAACCCAGCTTTTCGCCCGCCTCTACTGCGGGTCGGGTGAGCACAATGCGTTGCACCGCGCTGCGCTCCAAGGCGTCGACGGCGCAAGCCACCGCCAAATAAGTTTTTCCAGTGCCTGCGGGGCCAATACCAAAGGTGATGTCGTGTTGGGCAATGTGTTCCAAATAAATGCTTTGGGTGGGCGTGCGCGCTTGCAAGTGGGTGCGCCGGGTGAGCAACTGCATGGCCCCGGTGTCGCTGTCTTGCAGCCCGTTGTCACCAGCGAGCATCCATTGCACTTGGTCGGCAGGGATGGGCTTGGCGGCGCGCTCGTACATGGCTTGCAGCACTTCCAGTGCCTGAGCGGCCTTGGCCTTGGGCCCGTCGATCTTGAATTGCTCGTGTCGGTGAGCGATTTTCACTTGCAGCCCCAACTCAATGGTGCGCAGGTGCTCGTCCATGGCACCGCACAAATGGCCCAGTCGGGTGTTGTTGGGTGGGCTGAAAGTGTGGCGCAGAATCAAGTTGATAATCCGTTGAAGTTTCCCCAATGATAGGCATTCGATGATCGGCAAGTTGAGCGGCACCCTGAGCGAAAAAAATCCCCCCCAGGTGTTGGTGGATTGCCATGGCGTGGGCTACGAGGTGGATGTGCCCATGAGCACCTTCTACAACCTGCCTGCGGTGGGCGAAAAAGTCTCCCTGCTGACCCATTTCGTGGTGCGCGAAGATGCGCAAATTTTGTACGGTTTTGGCTCCCCTGAGGAGCGCGCAGCGTTTCGCCAATTGATCAAAATTTCGGGCGTGGGCCCGCGCACCGCCTTGGGCGTGCTCAGCGGCATGAGCGTGTCCGAGTTGGCCCAGGCCATCACCTTGCAAGAGGCCGGGCGCTTGGTCAAGATCCCCGGCATTGGCAAAAAAACCGCTGAGCGATTGCTGCTCGAACTCAAAGGCAAGATGGGTGCCGACCTGGGGCCCGCCACCGCACCCGCGGGCGACAGCGCGCAAAACGACATCTTGCAAGCGCTGGTGGCCTTGGGCTACAGCGACAAAGAGGCGGCCTTGAGCCTCAAGTCCTTGCCCGCTGGTGTGGGCGTGAGCGAGGGCATCAAGTTCGCGCTCAAGGCTTTGGCAAGGTGAACCTGCGATGAGCATCCAAACCGACGACTTTGGTCCAGACTTCGACCCTGCACCGCGCGTGGTATCGGCCGCCCCCGTGAGCCCACGGGAAGAAGCAATTGAGCGCGCCTTGCGGCCCAAATTGCTGCAAGAGTACGTGGGCCAGACCAAAGTGCGCGAGCAGCTTGAAATTTTCATTGGCGCAGCACGCAATCGGGATGAGGCTTTGGACCATGTCCTTTTGTTTGGTCCACCAGGTTTGGGCAAAACCACGCTCAGCCACATCATTGCCCAAGAGTTGGGCGTGAACCTGCGCCAAACCAGCGGGCCGGTGCTGGAAAAACCCAAAGACCTGGCCGCGCTGCTGACCAATTTGGAAAAAAACGATGTGCTCTTCATCGACGAAATTCATCGTTTGTCGCCCGTGGTCGAAGAGATTTTGTACCCGGCCTTAGAGGACTACCAAATCGACATCATGATCGGTGAGGGGCCTGCGGCGCGCAGCATCAAACTGGATTTGCAGCCCTTCACCCTGGTGGGCGCCACCACCCGTGCGGGCATGCTGACCAACCCCCTGCGCGACCGCTTTGGCATCGTGGCCCGGTTGGAGTTTTACAGCGCCCAAGAGTTGCAGCGCATCGTCATGCGCAGCGGAGGTTTGCTCAAAGCACAACTTGACGAGCAGGGTGGGTTCGAAATTGCCCAGCGATCGCGTGGCACACCGCGCATTGCCAACCGCTTGTTGCGCCGGGTGCGCGACTACGCCGAAGTCAAGGCCGATGGCCGCATCACCCAGGCCGTTGCCCAGGCGGCTTTGGCCATGCTCGATGTGGACCCGCAAGGTTTTGATTTGATGGACCGCAAATTGTTGGAGGCGGTGATCCACCGCTTTGATGGCGGACCGGTGGGCTTGGACAACATCGCCGCCAGCATTGGCGAAGAGCGCGACACCATTGAAGACGTGATCGAGCCGTTTTTGATTCAACAAGGGTTTTTGCAGCGCACCCCACGGGGGCGCATCGCCACCTTGGCCGCTTACCGGCATTTGGGCGTGGCCGCACCGCAGCGCGAAAGCGGTTTATTTGGCGAATAGCCTGTCGCGGCTCAGACCTCGTCGCGCACGGGTCCTTGTAAATGGGCCTCATCGCCCCAACCCACCAGGGTCAGGCCTTGAGGTGTCCACAGCAAGCGGTTGATCGCGGCGTTGCCCAAAGTCCAGGTGCGCGGTGCTTGCAAACTTTGTTGGGTGGCCGCGCGGTACAACAAGTCGAGCACCCCGCCGTGGGCCACCAATGTGATGTGCTGTCCCAAGTGTTGTTGCGCCAAAGCGTTGACGGTGGCCAACACCCGTTGCTGCATGACCAACAAAGACTCTCCGCCACCCGGCGGGGACCAATCGGGCACACGGGTCCGCCACAGTTGGGCTTGCTCGGGCAACTCAGCCTCTATTTGGGCGAAGCTGCGGCCTTCAAAGTCGCCAAACGAGCGTTCTCGCAGGCCCACATGGGTGTGCAGCGGCGCGCCTGTGCGCTCGGCCAGGGCCAGCGCGGTGGCGTGCGCCCGTTGCAAGTCACTGCTGTGGATCACCTCGATGGTGTCGTCTTGCGCCAGGGCCGTGGCCAGCCGCTGTGCCTGCTGTTGACCGTGTGGGTTCAAGGGGATGTCGGTGTGCCCTTGGATGCGGGCGCTGGCGTTCCAAGCGGTTTCGCCATGCCGAATGGCGATGATGCGGGTCGATGTCATGGGACCAGTTTAAGGGCGAGAACCCCGTGTGGAATGTTAAAAAAAGCCGAGGAATTGCAGGGGCATGGTTAAAAATGGGCTAAATTGACGCAAAATAGCACGATCGTTCTTTTTTATGCGCAGTCTGTCACCCCCCCACCCCAGCGATGCCCCGGATTTGAGTCGGGACGGCCGTGCCATGCACAAAGGCCAACAAACCAAGGCGGCCATCGTGGACGTGGCTTTGAGCTTGGCCACCCAAATGGGCCTGGAGGGTTTGACCATTGGGGCGGTGGCCGAAATGGCGGGCATGAGCAAGTCGGGCGTGTTTGCCCATTTTGGCTCGCGCGAAGAATTGCAAATATCGGTCATCCGCGAGTACCACCAGCGTTTTGAGCAAGAGGTGTTTTACCCTGTATTGAAGCAACCCAGGGGCTTGCCACGCTTGCGCGCCTTGTTTGCCAATTGGATGCAGCGCACCAGCGCCGAAATTGATTCGGGTTGCATCTACATCAGCGGCGCGGTGGAATTTGATGACCGCCCTGGACCAGTGCGTGATGCACTGGCCAGTTCGGTGCAAACGTGGATGAAAGCCTTGGACCGCGCCGTGCGCATGGCCGTGGCGCAGGGCGACTTGGGGGATCACACCGATGCGGCCCAGGTGAGCTTTGAAATCCACGGCTTGATACTGGCCTCACACTATGAAGCGCGGTTTCTCAAAACAACCACCGCTTTGTCGCAAGCGCAGCGCAGCTTTGAGCAAATATTGTTGCGCAATGCCGCGCCGCAGTTGATGGGCGCGCCCACCCGGTCCCATTGACCACCCCATCAAACCACCCTGGTTAACACCCCGAACCCTAACCAACCTCTGATCTATTAATTAGGACGCCATGCCCACCTACACCCCACCCCTTAGAGACATGCAATTTGTGTTGAATGAGTTGCTCCAAGTACCCCAGGTATTGAAAACCTTGCCTGCCCACGCCGAAACCGATGCAGACACCATCACAGCGGTGTTGGAAGAAGGGGGCAAATTTGCGGCCCAGGTCTTGTTCCCACTCAATGCCAGCGGCGATGAACAAGGTTGCCATTGGGACCGTGACACGCACAAGGTGACAACGCCTGACGGCTTCAAAGAGGCGTTTGCCCAGTTCGCGGCGGGTGGATGGACCGCGCTCAGTTGTGACCCGATTTATGGCGGACAAGGGCTGCCCATTGTGGTCAACCAATGTTTTTATGAAATGCTCAACAGTGCCAACCAGGCCTGGACCATGTACCCGGGCTTGACCCATGGCGCCTATGAATGCTTGCACGCCCATGGCACACCCGAGCAGCAACAGATTTTTTTGCCCAAGCTCACCAGCGGAGAGTGGACGGCCACCATGTGCTTGACCGAACCCCATTGCGGCACCGACTTGGGCTTGTTGCGCACCAAAGCCGAACCGCAAGCCGATGGTTCTTACAAAATCACAGGCAACAAAATATTCATCAGTTCAGGTGACCACGACTTCGTCAACAACATCGTGCATCTGGTGTTGGCGCGCTTGCCCGACGCACCCGCAGGCAGCAAAGGCATCAGTTTATTTGTCGTCTCGAAACACCTGCTCGGCAATCAAGGTCAGTTGGGCGCAGCCAACGGCATTTATTGCAGCGGTTTGGAGCACAAAATGGGCATCAATGGCAGTGCCACCTGCCAAATGACACTCGATGGTGCCGTGGGTCATTTGGTGGGGCAACCTCACAAGGGCCTGGCCGCTATGTTTGTGATGATGAACGCGGCCCGCATTGGCGTGGGCATGCAGTCCTTGGGTTTGACCGAGGTGGCGTATCAAAATGCCCTGGCCTATGCCAAAGAGCGGATTCAATCGCGCAGTTTGTCCGGCGTCAAAAGCCCCGACAAAGCGGCTGACAGCATCTTGGTGCATCCAGATGTGCGCAAAATGCTGCTCACCGCCAAAGCCTATGCCGAAGGTGGCCGTGCGCTGAGCCTGCACTGTGCTTTGCTCATCGATCAACAACTGCATCACCCAGATGAACAGGTGCGTGCCGATGCGCTGGAAGAGGTGGCCATGCTGACCCCCATCGTCAAGGCGTTTTTGACCGACAACGGGTGGATCGCCACTTCGGCCTGCTTGCAAGTGCTCGGCGGTCACGGGTTTATCCGCGAGTGGGGCATGGAGCAATACGTGCGTGATGCGCGCATCAACATGATTTATGAGGGCACCAACACCATCCAAAGCTTGGACTTGCTGGGCCGCAAGGTGTTGGGCAACCAAGGGGCCACACTCAAAAAATGGGGCCAACGCATTGCAGCATTGGTGGCCGAGGAAGCGGGCAACGACGAAATGAGCGCCTTCGTGCAGCCTTTGGCCAAACTGGGCCAGCAAATGACCACCTTCACCCAAGAAATTGGCATGAAGGCGCTGGGCAATGCCGACGAAGTCGGCGGTGCAGCGGTCGACTACATGCGCGTGGCCGGTCACTTGGTGCTGGGGTACTTTTGGGCCCGAATGGCGCAGTTGGCCCTGCGCCAAATTGCTGATGGCAACCGCGACCCTTTTTATACAGCCAAGGTACAAACGGCGCGCTTTTACTTTGCCAAGCTGATGCCAGAAACCGCCAGCTTGATGCAAACCGCACGGGCCGGGGTGGATGTATTGATGGACACCGATGCCGCACTGGCTTAAGTCATTTCTTGTAGGGGCATCCATGTCAACAAAGTTTTCGTTTCCCGCCATGCTCATGTTGGGTTGGTGCATTGCGGCCATGCCCGCCACGGCCCAGATCACGCCAGTGGGTGTGTGGCACACCATTGACGACCGCAGCAACGAGCCCAAAGGCGAGGTGATCATCACCGAGGTCGATGGTGTGATGGTGGGGCGGGTGGGCCGAGCACTCAAACCCGATCCCAAGGCCAAGCGCACATGCGAGGATTGCAAAGACGACCGAAAGAACCAAACCATTGTGGGCATGGAGATCATTCGCGGTGTCAAGAAAGAGGGCGCTGATGCCGTTTGGGCTGGTGGTGGAAAGATCCTCGACCCCAATGAGGGAAAGGAATACACGGTGCGGCTCACCCCCATAGAGGGAGGGCAAAAAATGCAAGTGCGCGGCTATATTGGCCCGTTTTACAGAACACAAGTTTGGCTGCGGGCACCCACCGAAACCGCAGACATCAAAAAGGACTGACCATGAGCGACATATTGACCCACAGTGATGCAGGCGTCACCACATTGACCATCAACCGGGTGGATAAAAAGAATTCACTCACCGCTGCCATGTACGCCGCATTGGCCCAAGGCCTGGCGCAAGCCGCCCAAGACCCCAGCCAGCGCGTGTTGGTCATCCAAGGCCATGAAACGGTGTTCAGTGCCGGCAATGATGTGGCTGATTTTTTGCACCAACCACCCACCGGCACCGATGCACCGGTGTTTCATTTTTTACAAGGCATTGCCACCTTCCCCAAGCCCTTGATCGCAGCGGTATGCGGCCCCGCAGTGGGTGTGGGCACCACCATGCTGCTGCATTGCGACTTGGTCTACGCGGGCGATAACGCGGCGTTTTCCTTGCCGTTTGTGAATTTGGGCTTGTGTCCTGAGGCCGCCTCCAGCCTGTTGCTGCCGCGTTTGATGGGGTACCAACGCGCGGCCGAGGCCTTGCTGCTGGGCGAACCCTTCATGGCCGAAGCGGCTTTGGAGGTGGGGTTGGTCAATCGCGTGTTGCCGCCCACCGAGGCCAATGCGTTTGCGCAGCAACAAGCGCGCAAACTCGCGGCCAAACCCCTGAGCAGTTTGACCCAGACCAAGCGCTTGCTCAAAAGCGCAGACACCGCCGCTGTCGTCGAGCGCATGCAAGAGGAGGGACAGGTGTTTCGGCGCATGCTCACCGAGCCAGCAGCCAAAGAGGCATTCGGTGCCTTCATGCAAAAACGCAAACCTGATTTTTCCAAGTTGTGATGCGCCACGGCCCTTGTTTGTCTGACAACGACCGGAACCATCCCAACGCAGCATGAAAAAAACCACCGCTGCCCCCGTGGTGTTTGAGCCTGAGTTCATCGAGGGGCTCAAACTCATGTTTGAGCAAAAAATATGCTTTAACCGCTTGTTGGGCTTGCGGGTGGACCGGCTCTCTCCCACCGAGGTCAGTTGCCACATCGCCATGCAACCCGATTTGATCGGGCACTACGGACATCAACGATTGCACGGCGGTGTGATTGCGTCATGTATGGATGGGGTGGCAGGCTTGGCCGTCATGGCGGCATTGGGGGCCAAACACATGGACGACCCAGTGGCCAAGCGATTGCTTCGCTTTGACCGGGTGGGCACCATTGATTTGCGCGTGGACTATTTGCGCCAAGCCATCGGCGAGCGTTTTGAAGTGCGTGCCCAGGTATTGCGCATCGGGTCGCGGGTGGCCAATTTGCAAATGACTTTTTGGGGTGAGGGCGAAGTGCTCATTGCCACCGGTGCATCGGCCTTCATTGTCTCGTGATGGTGACAATAAAAAACCCCGCTGTATCAGCGGGGTTTGCGGCCGATGGTGGGTCTATCAGGTCACTTGAAGTAATCCGATGTGACCTTCCACTTGCCATCTTGGATTTGTGACAAGCGCGAGGCGTAGTTGCCCAAGCGCTTGTCTGGCCCAAAAGTCAGCTCAGGGCTGCCAAACATGTCCTTGGGGTAGACCATGGTGTCCATGGCTTTGATAAAGGCATCGGTGGTCAAGTTGGCACCGGCTTTGCGCGCAGCGGTGGCAAAGTTGTTGATGGCGCTGTAGCCATAGACAGAAAACACCGTGGGGTCATCGTTGAACTTGGTCTTGTATTTGGTGGCCCAAAAACGAATTGGCTGTGAGGCCTCATCCAGGTAAGGGTGCTGGGACGTCATGGCCGCATACAAGCCGTCCATCGCTTTGCCGCCCAGTTTGTGGATCAGGTCGGTATAAGCGGCCGACGAACCCAGAAAAATGGGGTTAAAGCCTGTTTTGCGCGATTCGCCAATGGCGCCAATGGTTTCGCGAATGATGGTG
Source organism: Betaproteobacteria bacterium (assembly GCA_009921465.1). Lineage (GTDB taxonomy): Bacteria > Pseudomonadota > Gammaproteobacteria > Burkholderiales > Burkholderiaceae_C > Limnohabitans. The sequence continues at coordinate 6,650 of RFXS01000022.1, read as the reverse complement.
CCCAGCACCACCATTTCACACCCTGTTGACTTGAGCTTGGCAATTTGTGAGGAGAAATCGGTGGCACCCCGTTTGTAGGTGGTGCGTTCGGTCAACTCCATGTTGATCGACTTCAAGCCTGCCTCTGCGCCACGCAAGACTTCCAATCCAAACTCATCGTCTTGGTACATCGTGCAAATTTTCTTGACGCCTTTTTCCTTGACCAGCATGGCGGTGGCCACCCGCACTTGGTCGTAGTAGGTCGCCGCAAAAGAATATTTCAAGCGGTGGAAGGGTTCAAACATCTCCCGCGCAGCGGTCACAGGGAAGAAGTTGATCACGTTTTTATCGAACTGCACCGGCATGGCGGCCAGGTTTTGCGCTGTGCCAATGTGGGCCACCATGGCAAAAATTTTGTCTTGATTCACCAGTTTTTGAGCGGCCAGAAAAGCCTTCTTGGGGTCATAGCCCGAGTCCTCAATCTTGAGGGTCAGCTTGCGACCATTGATGCCGCCTTGCTCGTTGAGTTCATCGACGGCCAGCAACATGCCCAACCGAACCTGTTTGCCAAAACCAGCCAAAGGGCCAGAGAGGTCTTGGATGGAGCCGAGGTTGATTTCGGTCTTGCTCACCCCTTGGGTCTGTGCCCATGTCAGGGGAGTGAAAAGGCAAGCCAACAAGGCGATCAACCTGCTGGCGTGGGGTAGTGAGGTCATGCGGGTCTCCGTGGTTAAAAATAATGCTTCGATTCTGGTTCACCAGCGCTGGGTGTCAAGCCATGGTTACCCCGAATAGGGGGGCTTGCTCAGCCACGGTACATGGCTTCAATTTGGTGCGCGTACTTCTTTTGCACCAATTGGCGCTTGAGTTTCATGGTGGGCGTGAGTTCTTCGTCCTCGGCCGTGAGTTGGGTGTCGAGCAACCAAAACTTTTTGACCTGTTCAACCCGTGCAAATTGCGCATTGGCTTGGTCCACCACCGATTGAATCAAGGTTTGGACCTCAAGACTTTGGGTCAGGCTGGCGTAGTTGCTGAAGGGGACATCGTTGTCTTGGGCGAATTTTTCAACATTGTCTTGATCGATCATGATGATGGCCGTGAGGTAGGGCCGTTGATCGCCCACCAGCACCGCATCGGTGATGTAGGGTGAAAATTTCAGCTCGTTTTCAAATTCGCTGGGGGTGATGTTTTTGCCACCGGCCGTGATGATGATGTCTTTCATCCGGTCGGTGATGCGGAAATAGCCGTCGGCATCGACTTCCCCCACATCGCCAGTGTGCAACCAACCATCGGAATCAATGGCCTCAGCGGTTTTGTCGGGCAAATTCAAATAGCCCATGAACACATTGGGTCCACGCACCATTATCTCGTTCGTGTGGGGTGCCAGTTTCACTTCATTGAAGGGGGCTGCTGGCCCAATGGATCCGGGTTTGATGCGCGTTGATGTCATTGCAGTTGAGGCGCCACATGTTTCCGTCATGCCCCAGGCCTCCAGCATGGGCACGCCCAAGGACAAATACCACTTGATCAACGCGGGAGAAATGGGGGCGGCACCGGTGACCAGCACGCGGGCGCGGTGGATGCCGATGAGTTTGCGCACGTTGTTGAGCACCAACCAGCGCGCCAAGGCGAAACGACACTTCAAGGTCCAAGAGACCGATTGTTGGGCCAGTATCCGATCGGCAATGCGCTCGCCCACGCCAATGGCCCAGGCATACGTGGCTTGCTGTAAGGGGCTGGATTCTTTCAGGGCGATCATCACGCTGGAGTAAAACTTTTCCCACAACCGTGGCACGCCTAAGAAAACCGTGGGAGCAATTTCGCGCACATTCTCTGGAATGGTTTCCGGGTTTTCAACAAAGTTGAGCACGGCCCCGGTGTACAAAGCCTGGTACTCACCGCCAATGCGCTCGACGATGTGGCACAGCGGCAAAAAACACATGCGCTCGTCTGTCCCGTCTTGGGTGACCAAGGTGTTGTACCCGCGCACGGCATATACCAATCCGGCATGGCTGTGCATGGCCCCTTTGGGTTTGCCCGTGGTGCCAGAGGTGTAGACCAAGATCGCCAGTTCATGGGCTTGGCATTGGGCGCTGCGCTCACGCAATGTGCCCGGATGGTCTTGTCCCCATTGACGACCGAGCTGTGCCAAGGCCTCCCAGCCAATCACCATGGGGTCGTTCAATTGGTGCAACCCGGTCATGTCAAACACCACGATCTGGCGCAAGCGGGGCAATTGATCGCGCACGGCCAAGGCTTTGTCGAGTTGCTCGTCGTTCTCCACAAACAACACCACACTCTCAGAGTCCTGGCACAGGTACTGGACTTGGGTCGCTGCATCCGTTGGGTAAATGCCATTGGACACAGCACCACAGCACAAAATGGCCAAGTCGCTCAGCACCCATTCGCGTGATGTGTTGGCCAAAATGGCACAGCGATCGTGTGCTTGGACGCCCAGGCTGAGCAAGCCATTGCCCACGTTGCGCACCCAATCGGCGCTCTCACGCCATGTCCAACTGCGCCAAACCCCCAATTCTTTCTGTCGCAGCCACACGGCATCGGCGCGTTGTTCAGCGGCATGCCAAAACATGGCGGGCACGGTCTCGCCTGCCAACACCGTATCGGGCCGGCCTTGCAGTTGCTGCAGGTTCCATAAGTTGCTCATGTTCAGCGCCAGGTCTTTTTCTTTTTCCAACGCCGCTCGCTGCGCACGCCGTCATCTTTCATGCCCAAATAAAACTCGCGGATATCGTCTTTTTCGCGCAAGCGTTCACAGGTGTCTTGCATCACGATGCGACCGTTCTCCAGCACATATCCTCGATCAGCGGCATTCAAGGCCATATTGGCGTTTTGTTCAACCAGTAAAAAAGTGGTACCGCGTTCGCGGTTGATGCGAACCACGATTTCAAAAATTTCTTTGGTCAATTTGGGGCTCAAGCCCAGACTGGGCTCATCCAGCAAGATGAGTTGCGGTTGGGCCATCAGCGCGCGCGACAAGGCCAACATTTGCTGTTGCCCGCCGGACAACAATCCCGCGTCTTGCTCGGCGCGCTCTTGCAGGATGGGGAAATAAGCATAAACCTCAGCCATGTCACGGGCCACGGCATCGGCATCGTGGCGGGTATACGCGCCCATGAGCAGGTTGTCGTGCACGCTGAGCAAAGGGAAAACCTCGCGACCTTCCGGCACGTGGGAGATGCCGCTTTGCACAATGGCGGCAGGATCTTTGGCTGTGATGTCCTTCTCTTGGTAAATGATGCTGCCTTTGCGAGGGTCAATGATGCCGGAGATGGTTTTCAATATGGTGGTTTTACCGGCACCATTGGAGCCCAACACCGTGACGATTTCGCCTGCATGCACGTCCAAGCTCACGCCGCGAATGGCTTTGATGGGCCCGTAGTTGCTCTCGACGTTGAGCAACTGCAACAAGGGTGTTGTAGGGTGGCTCATGGAGGGGTCCTGCGCAAATGGCTCACGTCGTCGGCACTGCCCAAATAGGCTTCGATCACATCTGGGTGGTTTTGGACATCTGATGGGCTGCCCAGTGCCAATACCTGTCCTTGGTTCATGGCCAACACCCGGTCTGAGACCAGGTTGACCAAACGCATGTCGTGCTCAACCATCAAAATGGTGATGCCCAGTTCGTGTTGGATGTCGCGGATCCAAAAAACCATGTCATCGGTTTCTTCGGTGTTGAGCCCAGAAGAGGGCTCGTCCAAGAGCAGCAATTGCGGTTCAGTGCACAAAGCGCGCGCCAATTCGACCACTTTGCGCACGCCATAGGGCAGCCCAGCCACCGTGGAATCGCGGTGGTGCTGCAAATCCAGCAATTCAATGACTTGCTCGGCGTGTGCCCTGAAAGCGCGCTCGCTGCGCTTGACCGCTGGGGTGAATAAAAGGTTTTGCCAAAAGCCGGTTTGATGATGCACATGCCGACCGATCAATAGGTTTTGTAACACGCTGGCGTGTTCAAACAGTTCTATGTTTTGGAAGGTGCGCGCAATGCCCAATTGGGCAACGCTGTGTGCGGGCCTGTCGGTGAGGTTGACCATGCCCTGGGGCGTGTGCCAGGTGATGTGGCCACTGGTAGGCTGATAGATGCGGCTGATCAAGTTGAACACGGTGGTTTTGCCCGCGCCATTGGGGCCGATCAAGGTGAACACCTCGCCTCGGCGCACATCAAAGCTGACCTGATTGACCGCCTTCACGCCACCAAAGTGGACGCTCAATTCATGGGCTTGCAGCAAGGTATCAGACATGGTCAGCGCAGGCGATCGGATTTTTGAAATGTTTTTTGCCGTTTAAACAGCCCGCGCCGGTAAAACGGAAAAACCTGGAAATAAGTGCGCACCTTGAGCCAGCGACCATGAATGCCCATGGGTTCAAACAACACAAAGGCAATCAAGACGACCCCATAGACCAAGGATTGCAAGCCCGGTGCCAAACCAATGGCGTCGGGCAAGGCGTCTTTGCTCAAAGAAATCAACTGCGGCAAAACAATCAGAAACAGCGCCCCTAAAAAAGCGCCGTGGACCGAACCCAGGCCGCCCACCACGATCATGAGCAGCAGGTCGATGGACTGCAAAACGCTGAACTGATCGGGCGATATGAACTGCATTTTGTGCCCATACAACGCCCCGCCCAATCCCGCCAAGGCGGCTGATATGGCAAAGGACAATGTTTTGTAATAGGCCAAATGAATGCCCATGCTTTGGGCTGATATTTCTGAATCGCGAATCGCCACAAAAGCGCGGCCTGTGGGCGAACGCAACAAATTGAGCACACCCAAAGTACTGGCCACAGCCAGCAGCAGGCACAAATAGTAAAAACCTTGGTCGCTGCTCACCTCTTGGCCCCACAGGTTGGGGGCTTTGATGTGGATGCCTGCATTGCCCCCGGTCATGCTCTCCCATCGGGCCAGTACCTCTTCCACGATGAAGCCAAAAGACAAGGTGGCAATGCCCAGGTAAATGCCTTTGACGCGCAAAGCCGGCAACCCCACCACCACGCCCACCGCGGCCGACAGTCCCATCGCGCACACCAATGCCGGCACAAAGGACAAGCCTGCTTGTGTGCATACCGCTTGCGTATATGCGCCCACGCCTAAAAACGCAGCGTGACCGATGGAGAATTGACCGGTGAACCCGGCCAATAACATCAGGCCCAAACCCACGATGCCGTAAATCAATACAAAGGTCAGTTGGGCCAACCAGTATTCAGCGAGCAGCCATGGGCAGGCCAGCATCATCAGCATCAAGCATCCATACCAAAACACATGACCGCCGTGCTTTGCCAAGTTGATGTCTTGGTCGTAATGGGTTTTGAAGACAAAGCGCATGTCAGACCTTTTTGCGCAACTTGTCGCCAAACAAGCCGTTGGGACGCACCATCAACATCAACAGCACGACCACATAGGCTGCGATGTCTTTGAAGCCATCGGGCAAATAAAAGCCCGACAAAGACTCTACGCACCCAATCACCAAGCCACCGACGATGGCCCCTGGCAAGCTGCCAAAGCCGCCAACCACTGCTGCCGGAAAGGCTTTGAGCCCAATGAAGCCCATGTTGGCATGCACAAAAGTGATGGGTGCGAGCAGCAAACCGGCCACCGCAGCCACCATCGCGGCCAAGGCCCAGACCATGCTGTTGAGGCGTTTGACCGGAATCCCCATGTAATAAGCAGCCAACTGGTTTTGCGACATCGCTTGCATGGCAATGCCCAACTTGGTGTACTTGAACAATAAGTAAAGCGCCAAGCACAGCAGGGCGGTGACCACCACAACCACCGCTTGTTCGGCATTGATGATCAGAGTGCCCCATTGGTAGGTTTGGTCCTTGTAGGGCACGGCCAGGGTGTGGGTATCGGTGCCCATGCCAGGCACCATGGTGACCAAGCCGCGCAACACATAGCCAATGCCAATGGTGAGCATCACCACAGAAAAAGCCGGTTGACCCAAGATGGGGTTGATCACCGCGCGCTCGATCAGATAGCCGGTGGCTGCCATGGCCGCCAAACTGGCCAGCACCGCGACCCAAAAGGGGTAGCCCCAAAAGCCCATGACCAGCAAGCCTGCAAAGGCGCCCAGCATCATCAACTCGCCTTGGGCAAAGCTCACGGTCTCGGTGGCTTTGTAGATCAGCACAAAGCCCAAAGCAATCAAGCCATAAATGCAGCCTTGGGCAATGCCACTGATGACCAATTGCAAAAATTGCACAAAAAAGTTCCTGGGGAATTTAAAAAATCAAAACACCACACACTATGCCCAAACAGGGGCCGGTGATGGCAGGGGGGAAACCCCAGCAAAACGTCTATCCCAGACAGGTTCTGGACCTGCCGAAACCCATCAATTCAAGGGTGATGGTTGGTGGCCGAAATCGGACAAGGCTTGCCATCGTTGTCGATGGCCACATAGGTCAGGTTGGCTTGGGTGACCTTCACATATCGCCCTTGTTGGCGCATGCGTTCTGCGTAAACCTCGACCTTGACCGTGATGGAAGTGCGGCCAATGCGCGCCACGCTGGCAAAAAAGCTGAGGATGTCCCCCACCCGCACGGGTTGTTTGAACACAAACTCGTTGACGGCCACGGTGGCGATGCGGCCTTGCACCAACCGCGCGGGCAACACCGCTCCGGCCAAATCCACCTGGGCCATCACCCAGCCACCAAAAATA
>RFXS01000210.1 GCA_009921465.1 Betaproteobacteria bacterium | reverse complement strand
TTCCAACAACAATCTTCGTACATGTTTTTTTTCCAACAACAATCTTCGCTCTTGTTTTCTGACAACAATTGATGCATGGCAACAAGCTCATGCTTGTTAAAAATAACACCACAAACCGGTGCAAACACCGGTGGCAAGTTGTATCAAGGCGTCTATCAACGTGCCGACGGCCAGCACCGGCAAGCCCAGGTAAATCATTGCCCACAAGACCGCCATGCCGGTGTATCGCGGCTCAGGGATGCGGTGCCCCATCACGGTTTGCACCGGATGGCGTTTAAAGAATTTTTTCCACATACCTGCATGGTAACCAAAACAGGACTGAGCGCATGAAGGTTGACTGGGGCTCGCAAGACATGGCGGCCTGGGACCAGGCGCATGCGGCGGCTGCCGCGCCCTTGCAGCAAGACTGGGCGTATGGCTCCACCATGGTGTCTATCGGTGCGCGGGTATTGCGCGCAAGCGTGCAAGCTGACGGCGTGCAGGTGGCGCAAGCGCAATTCATTGTGCGCAAATTTGCCAAATATGTGTCGCTTGCGCTTTGCACTCGCGGTCCTTTGTGGCTGCAAGAGGTGACTGCCAAAGACAAAGCCGCTGTTTACAAACAAATGCGCCAAACCCTGCCCTTGGACGGTTTGCGATTCATGATGGTCACGCCCAATGAAGTGCTGGACGACAAGCTCGGTTTGCCTGCGGTGCGTCGCGTCATGTCGGGTTACAGCACGGTGATGTTGGACATCAGCCAACCCATGGATGTGCTGCGCGCGCAACTCGATAAACGCTGGCGGCACCGTTTAGGCGGTGCAGAAAAATCCGAATTGAATGTGCAGCGCATGGGCACCAACCCGGGTCAGTACCGATGGTTGCTGGACGCAGAAATGCAGCAACGTGTTGACCGTGGTCTCGAGGGCATGCCCTTGGTCTGGTTCGAGCGCTATGCCGAATCGCGCAAACAACCCTCGCGCAATTTGATGTCATTGCGTGCCGATGTCGGGCGTGATCGCGTGGCAGGCATGATGTTTTTGATTCACGGCGAGGCAGCCACTTACCAGGTCGGCTGGACCTCGGACGCCGGGCGCGATTTGCACGCACACAACCTGATGCTGTGGCGCGCCATCGAAGAATTGCGCGAGCGCGGTGTGC
>RFXS01000209.1 GCA_009921465.1 Betaproteobacteria bacterium | reverse complement strand
TGTAGTTGATGATGGCCTCGTCAAACTTGTCGCCGCCCACGCGCACGCTGCCTTTGTAGACCATGCCACCCAAGGAGATCACGCCCACCTCGGTGGTGCCCCCGCCAATGTCGACCACCATCGAACCGGAGGCGTCAGAGACTGGCAAACCAGCGCCGATGGCCGCGGCCATGGGCTCTTCGATCAGGTAGACCTCGGATGCACCAGCGCCCAAGGCGGACTCGCGAATGGCACGACGCTCCACCTGGGTGGAGCCACAGGGTACGCAAATGATGATGCGCGGACTGGGGCGAAACAGCGAACGCGGGTGCACCATCTTGATGAACTGCTTGAGCATTTGCTCGGTGACGGTGAAGTCGGCGATCACGCCGTCTTTCATGGGTCGAATGGCCTCGATGTTGCCCGGCACTTTGCCCAGCATGGCCTTGGCTTCGTGGCCAACGGCCTGAATGCTTTTCTTACCTTGGGGGCCGCCTTCGTGGCGAATCGACACCACGGAAGGCTCGTCCAGCACAATGCCCCTGTCACGCACAAAAATCAGGGTGTTGGCTGTCCCCAAATCGATTGCCAGATCGGTCGAAAAATACCGACGAAATGATCCAAACATGTCTGTCCTAACGAGCGCGCTCAATGCGCCCTTGTGCGTTGCTTATCAATTCACCCGCACGGTGCGGGTCACAAAGGCGAGATAATACCCTATCACCCTGTCAATCAGGGCTTTTGCCGCCCTGGCAAACCACGGATCCGACCTGTTGTTCGCCTACTTTTTAATCAATTCGCCATGTCTTTGACCCCCGCCGACATCCAGCGCCTGGCGCAACTCTCCCGTTTATCGTTTGACGATGCCCAGCAACAGCGCTTGCGCCAGGGCTTGAACGACTTCTTTGCCATCGTTGAGCAAATGCGCGAAGTCGACACCAGCGGCGTGCTGCCCATGGCCCACCCCATCGACGCCATGCCCAATCTGGGCGACCACGCTGCCTCTGCGGCTCAAGGCATGTCTTTGCGCTTGCGCGAAGACCGTGTGAGCGAGCCCAACCAGCGCGAAGCCAACCAACACAGCGCCCCGGCTGTCGAGGGTGGTCTGTTTTTGGTGCCCAAGGTGATCGAATGAGCGACAAAGCCTTGCACCTGCAGTCTT
>RFXS01000208.1 GCA_009921465.1 Betaproteobacteria bacterium | reverse complement strand
CCAAGTCGTGTCATATACAGCATCAATTGTGTATTGACCATATGAGGTGTTAATGCTTTGATTCATCGTGTAAATATCAGTAGAAGAGCTATATGAATGATAACCAGAACCGTAATACACATCACCACTGTCTGTATAAACAAAATGGAACTGATATTGCTGTAGTTTTGCAGTGGAATATAACGTTGTCACTGAATCAGTGTTATTAAACGTTTCTTTTGCACCACCAAAGTCAGTGACCGTGCCTGACTCAGAACCTAAACCAAGCTTACCTGAAGCAGTCACTGAATTATTGCTTCCTACACCACCGCTTGAAGTATCTCTATAAGAATAAACACTGACTTGATCAGGCGTGCCATAAGTTGTGTCGTAAACATAGTCAATCGTATAAGTACCTAATGCACCTGTCACAATCGGCTGTTGATTAACGGTGTATGCATCTGAGGTAGATGTATAACTATGGTAACCATAGCCATAATAAGTATCGCCACCCGATGTGAAAGTAAAATGGAATTGGTAATACTGCATATTTGCAGTGGAATGTAATGTCGTCACTGAATCAGTCTTATCAAACGTTTCTTTTACACCGCTAAAGTCGGTGACCGCACCCGACTCGGAACCTAAACCATTGCTTCCTGAACCAGTCGCTGAATTTCTAGTGCCTCATCATTGTAGTTATATACATACACTTGACCGTCAGTGCCGTAAGAGCTGGCATAGATATAACTAATTGTATAGGTACCATTCGCAGTTGCGATCGTTTCATTCGCAGTGTAAGCATCACTTGTAGAGCCTGTTGCTGACACACTTGCAATAGTGCCTGTATATGTTTTAGCGTAACTAAATGTTGTGTCTGTCTTAGCTGTAACAATATAGTTGCCGTCAAATGTATTGTTTGATGCATCCACTGTCACAATGTCACCCACACTATAACCATGAGCTGCCGATGTTGTGATAGTTGCTACATTACTTGTGAGTGCAACGTTGGTGATAGTTTTATTGGCAGCGTAATTATGGTAGCCATAGCCTGAATAAACATCACCACTGTTATTGACATGGTTGAATGTGAACGAGAACTGGTAATACTGCATCAACGATGCGCTCGTGGTACCTGTATTATTGATGGCACTGGTCACACCACTTGCGTTTGTGACAGACCCTTTTTCAGAA
>RFXS01000207.1 GCA_009921465.1 Betaproteobacteria bacterium | reverse complement strand
GAGCATTCGGCAATGAAAAAACCTCTCAGCAAACTCGAACGCGTCCCCCTTCGCGAAGCCTGGAAGCACGAAGCCAACGACTTCACACCGTGGCTGGCCGAAGAGGACAACCTCAACACGCTGGCTGATGCGCTGGGTTTGCCCGACCTGGAGCTGGTGGCCACCGAGCACTGGGTTGGCGAGTTCAAGCTCGACATCTTGTGCACCAGCGGGGATGACCAGGTCATCATCGAAAACCAGTTGGAAAAGACCAACCACGCGCACCTCGGGCAGCTGCTCACCTACGCGGCGGGCACAGGGGCCAAGAAGGTGATTTGGGTGGCCGAGTCGTTCCGGCCCGAGCATGTGGCGGCGCTGGAGTTTTTGAACCAGAACACGACCGAAGAGCTGAGTTTTTTCGCGGTGGAGGTCGAGTTGTGGCGCATTGGCGATTCGCCCTTAGCGCCCAAGTTTGAGGTGGTGGCCAAGCCCAACGATTGGGTCAAGTCAGGCCGCGAGCAAACCCGTGTGGCCGCCAACGCCACACCCGCCAAGCAGCGCCAGCTCAAACTCTGGACCGAGTTGATCGCCAAGATGGCCACGGCTGCACCGCAGATCAAACCGCAAAAGCCAAGGCCTCAGCACTGGCTGAACAATTCCATTGGCCGTGCTGGTTTTGGTTTGAACCCTACGGCCAGCCATCGCGATAACCGCCTTGGTGTGGAAATTTACATCGACCACGCAGATTCCAAAAAGTTGTACCAAGCCCTTTTGTTGCAACGCACCAGCATCGAGCAAGCCCTGGGCTTTGAGCTGGACTGGCAAGAACTGCCCGACGCCCACGCTTGCCGTATCGCCACTTGGCGGCAAGACAGCCCGATTGAAGACGAAGCCCAATGGGGCGCCTACCTCGACTGGTTTGTGCAGCGCATCGTCAAGATGAACGCAGTGTTCAGGCCGGTGATTCAGGCTTTGGCTTGATATGCTCGGTACCAAATCAGGAAACCCGATGGCTTTTGACCGCTTACAACCGTACAACGATTTGCCTTTGCTTCCTCCAGCGGCAGAGTTGGAGAGTAAGGCCGTTCTTAAACAGGCAATTGTTGCCAACCGGGTGTTGGCCAACCTTCGGGGACTTGCGGCGCAAATTCCAAATCAGGGTGTGTTGATCAATAGCATTGTTCTTCAAGA
>RFXS01000206.1 GCA_009921465.1 Betaproteobacteria bacterium | reverse complement strand
CATGCCCATCTCCACGCAGTTGTACAACGACAACAACTTTGGACCCCCCAAATGGTTTGTGGTCTCGCCCGAAGAAATAGACCGCATTGATGTGATGTACGGGCCTTATTCAGCGGCTTATGCGGGCAACTCGATGGGGGCAATCGTGGACATCAGCACCAAGCGGCCCACCAAAGCCTTTGAAGCCAGCGCCAGTTTGACGGAAGCTTTTCAAACCTTTCAAAAATTTGGCACGAATGAAACCTACCAAACCCAGCAGTTGGCGGGCTTGATCGGTGGGCGCAACCAAGCCATGTCCTGGCGCTTGATGCTCAACCACCAAGATGCCAACACCCAGCCCCGCTCATTTGGGACCACCACCACGGCGGGCCTGAGCCCCTACCAGTTCATCAACAAAACGGCCACCGGAGCCACCACCTATTACAGCGGGGCCAACGGCATCTTGCATGGGGTGAGCGACAACCTGAACTTGAAATTGGCGTTTGATTTGAACAGCACCACCCAGCTGACTTTGTCGTCTGGCATTTTCATGGGCACCACCGATGCCAAAGCCCAAAGCTATATGAGCAACGGTAGCTTTTGCACCACCACCAATTGCACGGGCACCGGTGGGACCACTTTGGCCAGCGGGGTTTACGGTCATGGTCAAGAGCAATACGTGCATGGACTGGGCCTGAAGTCCAACACGAAAGATACCTGGGACTACGAACTGGGCTTGTCCAATGTCTACTACAACAAAGACCTGCAACGAACGGCCGGTTATTTGAACAGCGATAGCAGCCCGGTTTATGGCGTGACGGGCAAAGAGGGCGCCGTGCGTGACATGTCGGGCTCGGGTTGGACCAACTTGGACGCGAAAGCCATTTATCGCCCTGGCGGCGTGGGTGGCAAGCACGAAGTCAGTTTTGGTTACCACCAAGATTTCAACAAACTCAGCAACTCCACCCAAGACGTGGTGCAGTGGCAGGCCAACACCACGGGCAACATGAACGTGGTGGCCAATGGCAACACCGAAACCAAAGCTTGGTGGCTGCAAGACGCTTGGCGTGCCAACGAAAACCTGCAACTGATTTTTGGTGGCCGCTATGAAAGCTGGGAAACACGCAACGGCATGGTTTACAACAAATCCGCCACGGCCAGTACCAACAGCAGTGCGCTGAGCCAACCGTCGGTATCCGACAACCACTTTTCACCCAAAT
>RFXS01000205.1 GCA_009921465.1 Betaproteobacteria bacterium | reverse complement strand
GGTCGCACCCGAGCATCGCAAACATTGGACCGATCGAAAGATCAACAACGGCCGCTATTCCATGGGCCTGTTTGTTTGGTACTTCGGCACCTCCAAACAATTCAAAGATGTGCCGCACCACATGATGGTACTAGGACCTCGCTACAAAGAACTGCTGACCGATATTTTCAAGCGCCACCATTTGGCCGATGATTTCAGTTTGTATTTGCACCGACCAACAGCCACGGACCCGTCTTTGGCACCCGAAGGTTGCGACACCTTTTATGCGCTGTCACCCGTGCCCCATTTGGACAGCGGCACCGACTGGGCCAGCTTTGCTGAAACCTATCGCAAAGCCATTGCTGAACTGTTGGAAGCAAGCGTTTTACCCGGCCTGCAAGACAGCATCGTCACATCTAAAGTCAGCACGCCCCAAGATTTCAAAGACCGTTTGTGGTCCTACAAAGGCGCTGGCTTTGGCTTAGAGCCCTTGTTGTTGCAAAGCGCTTGGTTCAGACCGCACAACCGCAGCGAAGACATTCCAGGCCTCTACATGGTGGGCGCAGGCACGCACCCTGGTGCAGGTGTGCCGGGCGTGTTGATGTCGGCCAAAGCCTTAGAAACGGTGGTACCCCATGTACACGCCTGAGCGTCTAGATACCGCCAACTTAGAAGCCTGCGTCGCCATGATGAAGGGCGGCTCTAAGACCTTCTTTGCGGCCAGTCGCTTGCTGCCGCCCCGCATTCGAACCGCCGCCATTGCGTTGTACGCCTTCTGCCGGGTGGCCGATGATTTGGTTGATGAAGCGCCCGCAGGTGAAGCGCCACTGGCCGTGTTGAACCATCGCCTTGACATGATTTATGCGGGCACGCCACAGGACCATGTCGAAGACCATGCGCTGCATTTGGTGGTGCAGCAATATCAATTGCCACGACACTTGCTCGATGCCCTCATTGAAGGATTTGCCTGGGACTCCGCAGGACGCATCTACAACAGCATTGAAGAAGTTCATGACTACGCCGCACGCGTTGCGGGCAGTGTGGGCGCCATGATGTGCTGGATCATGGGCTTGCAAAACATCGAGACGCTCGAGCGAGCCTGTGAAATGGGCGTTGCCATGCAACTGACCAACATTGCGCGAGATGTGGGTGCCGATGCGGCATTGGGCCGAAGCTACCTGCCACGCCGATGGCTGATTGAAGCCGGCGTACAACCCGAAGAATGGCTGGCCAATCCAGAGATTACACCC
>RFXS01000204.1 GCA_009921465.1 Betaproteobacteria bacterium | reverse complement strand
CGCTCAAAAGTTGCTGCCGATCATGCCTCAAGGCCGCAAATGCACCGCCAGCAAGAGCACCTGAGGGGCACCTAGGCAGGCGCAGACCCGAAATCATGAATTTTTTTACGCCTAAAGCAACACTGAATCAGCTCAATTTGTTGCAATTGCTTCGGTGGCGTGGTGTAATTGCACCATGAAAACACAAATCGTCTCTGCCAACATCACCCCTCGCAGCGCTGCGCTTTCGGCCCTGTGGGCCATGCTAGACGCACCGGACACCAACGAATCGCTGCCAGATTCCAAACGCGTTATGGTGGGCACACGTCTGGCTAGCCTTTCCAGCGCTGGGGCCTGCAAGCTCCTCAAACGCGGCATTTCCAGTCAAGCCATTGGGCCGCTGGGCGATTACCTTGGGCTGGGCAAAGGGGTGATTGCAGAGTACCTTGATCTGGACCGCAGCACCGCCAACCGCCGAGCTGCCAAAGGGCAACTGCTGCCCATCCATTCGGCTGAAAGCGTGTTGCGTTTACTGGAACTTGGGCAAATGGCCACCGACACCTTTGAGACCGAAGACGAAGCCTCAGCTTGGCTGCGCCGCCCTCACCCCATGCTGGATGGCGACAGCCCGCTGGAGTTGGCCAAAACCAGTTACGGTGCACAGCGCGTGAAAGACATCCTGATTGCCATCCGATACGGCGGTGTCGTTTGACCACGGTCTGGCGCATAGGATTTTGCGAAAACCCCGCACTGCCCTCCTTTGCTGTTCTCTCCACGCTGGGTCTTGGATCGACCTTGGGCAATGGCCGATGGCATGTCAAGGGTGCGCAGCAAGTGGTTTATGCAGCTTCTAACCGTGCGCTGTGCCAGTTGGAAAAACGCGTTCACAGCAACGGTGCCCATCCAAAAAACCAGGCCTTGATGCAACTGGAAATCCCAGATGACAGCCTCCTTATGGCAGCGAGCGATTTGGGGCTGCCCGCCGACTGGCAAAGCAATGAGGCGGCAACACAAGCTTTTGGCTTGGCCTGGCTTGAATCAGTGGCCAGCCTGGGGCTCTGGGTGCCCTCCTTCATTGAGCCGTCAGAAATGAATCTGTTGATCAACCCAGCGCACCCCGATTACCGCAGGCTATTGCTCAAAATTGAGCGCTACCCCTTCAGGTTTGACCCCCGCTTGTTTTAGTGGATCGGTCCAAAGCATAAGAAGGATAAGTTCAAAGCCGCCAACCCTCCAGGGTTGGCGGCTTC
>RFXS01000203.1 GCA_009921465.1 Betaproteobacteria bacterium | reverse complement strand
TCGTCAGCGTGCTGGTGCACACCGACATGGCCAGTCCGCACTTACACCATGCAGGCACGGCCGCGCAAAAAACCAAATACATGCCGCGCATCATCACCGGCGAAACCATCAGCGCGGTAGCCATGACAGAGCCGGGCGCGGGTTCAGATTTGTCCGGTATGCGCAGCACTGCCAAACGCGATGGCGACGGTTGGGTGCTCAACGGCACCAAATTGTTCATCACCAACGGCGTGCATGCGAACCTGTATTTCGTCGCAGCCAAAACAGGTGCCGGTAAACACCAAATGTCCATGTTCATCGTGGAAAAAGGCACGCCGGGTTTCAGCGTCGGACGGTCTTTAGACAAAACAGGTTGGTTGTGTTCAGACACCGCAGAATTGGTGTTGGACAACGTGCGTCTCGGCCCCGAGGCATTGCTGGGCGAGCAGGACAAAGGCTTTTACGCATTGATGAAAAACCTGCAAACCGAGCGTATTGCATTGGCGGCCATGGCCATCGGTCATTGCCAGCGCGCGATCGAGTTGACCTTGGACTATGTGCGTCAGCGCCAGGCCTTTGGCAAGAGCTTGTGGGAGATGCAACACATCCGTCAGCGCATCGCCATGTTGGATGCGAAAACACGTTCTGCACGCCAATTCATGTACCACTGCGCATGGTCGGTCACGCAAGACCATGACATCGTGCAGGAAGTCTCCATGCTCAAAGCTTTGACCGGCGATTTGGTGAACGAAGTGGTTGGTGGTTGTTTGCAATTCTGGGGCGGCATGGGCTATATGCGCGAAGCGCCTATCGAACGTTTGTGGCGCGACGCACGCGTACTGGCCATCGGCGGCGGCGCCACCGAGGTGATGCTCGAAGAGGTGGCCAAACGCTACTGATTTTTCCCCCTCTCCCCCTGGGAGAGGGCAGGGGTGAGGGCAGCGGTCTTCCCATAACAAACATCCTCGCCTAGACCCAAGAATAAGGACTTCACACATGAACACCCTCGAACTCATCCGCCCCTCAGCCCACGTGGCCGAGGTCTGGCTCAACCGCCCCGACGTGCGCAACGCCTTCAACGACGAGGTGATTGCCGAGCTCACCCAAGCCTTTGTGCAGTTTGCACATGAGCCGCAGTTGCGGGTGGTGCAATTGGGCGCACGTGGCAAAGCCTTTTGCGCCGGCGCTGACCTCAACTGGATGCGCGCCATGGCCGACTACAGCTGGGAGCAAAACCGCGACGATGCGCAA
>RFXS01000202.1 GCA_009921465.1 Betaproteobacteria bacterium | reverse complement strand
CGATGGTGGTGCCCGGCGTCATCGAACTCAATGCCGGCACCATTGGCGGGCCGGTGCTCTGGTGCATTGCGATCGTGATCACCCCGTTTGGCTTGCCCAAATTGAGTAAATAAGCGTGGCACCGTTTGCCACGGGCCGAATTGGTGCCTTCCGCTTGATGCGTCGGCACGGCCTCGATTGCCGCGATGGCATTTAGTTTCAGGTCATGGGCATTCAGTTTGTCTATTGAAAGTCTCGCGATAGCAGTCATTTTCGGTATGGTCGTTTGCCCCGGTACCTGCGTATCGCGTTGCAGCTGACCTTAGACACGTTGTGCATCACCAACGAGGCTACGCCTTGTTGGTGATGCACAGCGCGAGCGGTACCCTTTGGATCGCTGAATTCTTACCTGGTAATACAATGTAACCATAATTTCGCATATCCACCCACACGAGGAGTTGCACCATGCTTTCCACCCTCACTAGCAAAGGCCAAGTCACCATACCGCAAGCCTTGCGCCAGCAGCTAGGTTTGGCTACTGGGCAAGCCGTAGAGTTTGCGCTTAGTTCTGATGCCACCTGCATCATGTTGCGCCCGGCCCCGTCGGCGCGTCAATCGCACAAACAAGGCTTTGGTATGGTCAAGGTCAGCGGCCCGCATGTGGCTGCCGATTGGGATGCAGCCCAATTGCTCAAGCCATGAAGCGAGCCACGGCCAGGCTCACCGCGCTGGACACCAATGTGCTGGCGCGTTACTACGTGCAGGCCGAGCAAACCGATGCAGCCACGACCGCGCAATGTGCGCAGGCCCGTGCCTTGTTAGAAAGCGGCAAGCCCCTGTTTGTCGCCACCACCGTGGCGCTGGAGTTGGAATGGGTGTTGCGTGGTTTTTACAAGCTCAAACCCAAAACGGTGGCTTCGGTGTTCACGCATCTGCTGGCCATGCCCCATCTGCAAGTGCAAGACCGCCAAGCCCTGCAAAGCGCGTGCAATGCCTTGACCCAGGGTTTTGATTTTGCCGACGCTTTGCACCACGCAAGCAGCCGCCATTGCGATGTGTTCGCCACCTTTGATGCCAAGGGTTTCGCCAAGCGCGCGGCGGCGCACGCATGGGCGCCCAGGGTGCAAGTGCCTTGAAAGCGCCCGGCTATTTTTGCGACAGACGCCGACGGCCTTTGGGCTAGCAGCGGCTTGATCAGCCCAAGGCCGAATCCACCATCTCCACCCAATGCCGCACCGGCACTTGGGTGCC
>RFXS01000201.1 GCA_009921465.1 Betaproteobacteria bacterium | reverse complement strand
TGGTGACCATCAATACCGACACCACTGGCTGCCCAGCCAACGGGCGCAATACAAAGCGCTCCACCAAAACAGCCACACAAGAAATGCCCACCAGCCCAAACACCACGGATAACCACAAGGGCATCTTCAACCAACTGTGGCCGGTGTACACCAAATAAGCACCCAGCATCATGAACTCACCCATGGCAAAGTTGATGGCGCGTGTGCCTTTGTAGATGAGCACAAAGCCCAATGCCACCAAAGCCAGCAAGCCACCCGAGAACAAACCGATGAGCGAAAACTCGGCAAAGGTGATCCAGTCCATCATGCCCCCTGCCCGGAGGCCGGCTGTGACTCGCGCACGCCCAAATAGGCCTCGATCACATCGGGGTGGTTGCGCACATGTTGGGGTGTGCCACTGGCAATGAGTTGACCGAAATTGAGCACCGCCACATGGTTGGAGATGTCCATCACCATGCCCATGTCATGCTCAATGAGCAAAATGGTCATGCCGCGCTCTTCTTGCAAGTCCAAAATAAAGCGGGCCATGTCTTCTGTCTCTTCGCGGTTCATCCCAGCCACGGGTTCATCAAGCATCAAAATTTTGGGCCGCATGGCCAATGCGCGCGCCAACTCCACCCGCTTTTGCAAACCATACGACAAAGAGGCCACGCTTTGGTGGCGCACATGGTCGATCTCCAGAAAATCAATCACATCGCGTTCGATTTCTTCGCGCAAGGCCAACTCTTCTTGCTGGCTCTTGCCCCAATAGGCCATGGCCTGCAAGGTATTGGCGGCCATTCGGTTGTGTCCGCCGAGCTTGATGTTGTCAAGCACGGTCATGCCCCGAAACAAGGCCACGTTTTGAAATGTGCGCGCCAAGCCCATGGCGGCTCGCACATTGGGTTTGGTGTGGGAGATATCTTGCCCCTCCAACACCATGGACCCTTGCTGGGGCTTGTAAAAACCAGAAATGGTATTGAACAAACTGGTTTTACCTGCCCCATTGGGACCAATCACGGCGGTGATCTCACCCGCTTTGACTTGCAAAGACACACCACTGAGCGCTTTGATACCGCCAAAGCGCAGGTGCACATCTTCAACAGACAACAAGGGTGAAGGGTTCATGGGCTTGGGTAGGTCATTTCAGTTCAGATTCATTTTGACCAGAATTTGTGATGCAGGGGACATGACAAACCCCAACATGGCGAGAAACTTTGGCATCGCAAGCCGTCAAACACGTTTTTTCATGTCCCGACAATCCCACGCCCCATCGAATGG
>RFXS01000021.1 GCA_009921465.1 Betaproteobacteria bacterium | reverse complement strand
CCAGGCCTGGTGCCCCTGACCTTTGGCGGAGAAGACGGTGCGGTCTGTGCCCAAATGGCGGGAGCATCCCTGCCGGTGCACATTGAAACAGGCACCGGCAAATCGCGCACCGGCTTTGACGAAGACCTGTTGTTCACCCACCGAGGCTTATCGGGGCCGGCGGTGTTACAAATTTCGAGTTTTTGGCAACCGGGGGCCCCCATACTGGTCAATCTCGTACCGCATTTGCCGCTGGGCCAAAGCTTGATGGAGGCCAAACAGACCTCTCGCAAAAGCATGGCCAACGAATTGGCCCAATGGATGCCCGCCCGCTTGGCCAATGCCTGGGTGGCCCGCGACCCCCAATGGCAGCGCCCCATCAACCAAGCCAGCGACCGTGCCTTGGATGATTTGTCGCAAGCCCTGACGGCATGGTCACTGCTGCCCACGGGCACCGAGGGCTACAAAAAGGCCGAAGTCACCGTGGGCGGCGTTTCCACCAAAGCCTTGTCACAAAAAACCATGGAATCCACCCAAAAAGGCCTGTATTTCATAGGGGAAGTGGTCGATATCACCGGTTGGCTGGGGGGGTACAACTTCCAATGGGCCTGGTCCAGCGCCCATGCCTGCGCGCTGGCTTTGGGGGCGGGGCTGAAACCGCTATAATCCGTGGCTTTGCTGGCAAACCCCTGACTGCCTGATCACCTGAAGTTGGGGAACAACCGCAGACATGGCTTTGAGGCCCGATCTTCTTCAAAACCCTCTGTCCGCACATCACGGAAACATTTCGTACACATGACCACGATCCGAGTTAAAGACAACGAGCCGTTTGACGTCGCACTGCGCCGCTTCAAGCGCACCATTGAAAAGCTGGGCTTGCTCACCGACCTGCGCGCCCGCGAGTTCTACGAAAAGCCCACTGCAGAGCGCAAGCGCAAAAAAGCAGCTGCCGTTAAACGCCATTACAAGCGTGTGCGCAGCATGCAGTTGCCCAAAAAGATGTTCTGAGCCTGCGGGCCAGGCAAGAACAGCCCGCCGGGTAACGCCCGTGCGGGTTTTTTCATTTCCAAGGAGACACCATGAGCCTCAAAGAACGCATCACCGAAGACATGAAAACCGCCATGCGGGCCAAAGACAGCGAGCGATTGGGAACCATTCGGCTGCTGCAATCGGCCATGAAGCAAAAAGAAGTGGACGAGCGCATCACCCTGGACGATGCGGCCATCGTGTCCATCCTTGACAAAATGATCAAGCAGCGCAAAGACTCGATTGCCGCCTTTGAATTGGCCGCGCGACAAGACTTGGTGGACAAAGAAAAGGCCGAGCTATCGGTGCTCAGTGCCTATTTGCCCGAGCGCCTATCGGCCCAAGAAGTCACAGACGCGGTCAAAGCCATCGTGGCAGAACTCGGTGCCAGCGGCCCGGGCGACATGGGCAAGGTGATGGGGGCAGTCAAAACCCGTTTGGCGGGCAAAGCCGATATGGGCGCGGTGTCTGCAGCCGTCAAGGCTGCGTTGGCGGGCTAAACCTCAACGGTGTGAACGAAGTTGCGCCCTCGCGGGCCTTGCAGCGCCCGCGCCACCATGTCACTGGCTTGCTCATCGGTGACCCCATGGGCCTTGAAGTCTGACGATACGCCCACACTGCCTAAAAATTGATCCAAAGCGGATGCCGGATCGGCCACATGTGATCCAAAGACTTGCTGCAAGACGGCATCGCGGTCGGCCCTTTTGCCCCATGCCAAACGCCACACCATGGGCAAGGTGAATGAACAGGCCAAGCCATGGGTTAAGCCGTGTTTGAGCGTCATTTCATAAGAAATGTTGTGGGCCAACGCCGTTTTGGTATTTGAAAAAGCCAAACCCGCCAACAAACTGGCTTGGCTGGCCAGGGTTCGCAGCGGCACACTGCTGGGGTTGTCCAGCAATGCAGGCAAATGGCGCACCACGGTTTGCGCCGCTTGCAGGGCCAAACCATCGGACACCGGATTGGCGTTCACATTCCAAATCGCCTCCAAGGCATGGGACAAAGCATCCAGGTTGCTGTCGCGCGTGACGATGGCTGGCAATGACAATGTCAACTCAGGGTCGACCAGGGCCGCTTCGGGCCAGGTTTGTGCCAAATGCAAGGAGTATTTTTGGTGTTGGGCAGAGGTGCGGTCCCATAACGTGGCCCAAGGTGTGACTTCACTGCCCGTGCCAGCCGTTGTCGGCACGGCAATCATGGGCAACGCACGTGAGACCGATGGCGTCTGCCCACTGGCCAAGGCCGCATGGATTTCCGCAAAATCAGCGCTGGCCACCCCAGGCAAAAACATTTTGGCGCTGTCCAATACCGAGCCACCCCCAACCGCCACAACCACGCAATCGGCGTAGTGTTTCCAAAATTCCTTGTAATGCCCGCTGACCCAACTCAACTCTGGGTTGGGTTGAACATCGTCAATCACACCGGCCAACTGCTTGCCCAAGAAAGTTTGCAGTTGCCCCAGCAAACCTGTTTCTTTGGCTTGTGGGAATGTCACCACCACCGCCCGACGCCCTTTGAGCAACTTGGGCAATTGAGACAAGGAGCCCCAACCGAATGTGATGTCAACAGGGTTGTGATACTTCCAAACTTTCATCTCCGCACCTCAAATGAACTTTTTGCGGATGACCGATGAAATCAAGTCAATGCTGGTGACAAACAAAATAATGATCAACAGTACCGCACTGGTTTGGGCGTATTGAAAGCCCCGAATGACTTCGTACAACACCACCCCAATGCCACCCGCACCCACCATGCCCACCACCGAGGCAGATCGAACATTGGACTCAAAACGGTACAGCGAATAGGAAATCCACAAGGGCATGACCTGTGGCAACACCCCATAAACAATTTCTTCGATGGCCAAGGCCCCGGTTGCACGCACGCCCTCCACGGGCCGGGGATCAATCGCCTCTACGGCCTCAGAAAACAACTTGGCCAAAGTGCCGGTGGTGTGTATCCACAGTGCCATAACCCCGGCAAAAGGCCCCAGGCCCACCGCCACAATGAACAGCATGGCAAATACCATCTCGTTGATGGCCCGGCACGCATCCATGGCGCGGCGAACGGGTTGGTAAACCCAGACTGGCACGATGTTGGAAGAGCTCAACAAACCAAAGGGCACGGCACACACAATGGCCAATACCGTGCCCCACACCGCAATGTGCAAGGTGGTGATCATCTCCTTGAGATAAATCTCCCAATCCCGAAAATCAGGCGGAAAAAATTCTTGGGCGTACTTGACCATGTTTGCAGAGTCGCGAAACAGGTCCATGGGCCGGATTTCAGCGCCCTGCCAAGCCCATCCTAAAAAAGTCAAGAATGCGGCCCACGCAAACAAGTGCGGCAATGAGCGCCCACCGTTGGGATCGGCAGGCAGCAAAGTGACGTGGGACGGCTTCATGCTCACTTAGAAAGTTTCGCCAGATCGGCTAATTTTTTGTCGATCTCGGCCATCTTTGCCGTCCGCTCTGCGGCACTCATCTTGTCGTCGTTTTCATACTTGATGCGGTCTTTGTACAACTCCAACTGGCGAATGGGCACCAATTGCAAGTCGGTGGATTCACGAAACCCTGCAATTTGCTGCATGCCTTTCAAAATTTCTTTTTCACGGGCGTCTTTGCCATAACTCAAAATGAATTTTTTGAGGGCATCTTTGGTTTCATTGGGAAGGTCTTTTTTCCACACCAACGGGTCACGTGGAATGAGCGGTGAAGTCCACAAAATCTTGACCTCTGCGTGTTTGGCAGGGTCACGCATTTTCAACTTGTCCAACTCTTCGCTGTTGTTGGTGGCCACATCCACTTGTTTGTTCAAAACAGCCAACAAATTACCACCGTGGTTGGAACTGCGGGTCACGCGAAACACATTCTTGGGGTCCAGTTTTCTTTGGCTGAAAACATAGTAAGTGGGCACCAAGGTGCCCGATGTGGACTGCGGGTCTCCCAGGCCAAACGACAGGCTTTTGCCATTGGCAATCATGTCGTCGATGGACTTTAAGGGGCTGTCTCTGTGGGTGATCACGTAAGAGTAATAGCCAGGGCGACCATCCAAGTCAATGAACTGTGCAAACACCTCGCCCCCGGCCCGGTCAACGGCTTCAATGGCCGACTTGTTGCCATGCCAAGCCACATGGACTTTGCCAAAGCGCATGCCCTCAATGATGCCGGTGTAATCGGTGGCAAAAAAACCATTGATCTTCATGCCCGTGGCTTTGCCCATGTCATCCAAAAAAGGTTGCCACAAGGATTTCAGTGCCGAGGATGAGTCGGTAGAAATGATGCCGAAATTAATCTCTTTCACGGCCTGAGCGTGAACCGAGGCCATCAAACAAAGCGATGCCGCTGCGGTGAGGAACGTTTTGCGTGAGAGTTTCATGGTCAATTTCTCCAGTAGGTTGAAGGATTTAAAACAAAAGTGAATCAAGCAGAGACAAACTCAAGGGTCTCTGTGCCATCCAACAGCTCCTCCACGCTGGCACCATACAAAGTGCGCAAATGTTGCGGCGTGAGATCTGCAGAGGGCCCGTCATAAATGACCTCTCCCATGCGAAGCGCAATGGTGCGGGGGCAATAGCGCCTGGCAAATTGAACCTGGTGCAGGGATACCAAGACGGTGATGCCATGGTCACGGTTGATTTTGGCCAAAATGTCCATCACCGTGCGGGCGCTCTCGGGGTCCAAAGAAGCGATGGGCTCATCGGCCAAAATGATCTTGGCTTTTTGCACCAAGCAGCGGGCAATGGCCACGCGTTGCTGCTGCCCCCCCGACAAAGTGCTGGCCCGCTGGTAGGCCAAGGCCTCAATGCCGATGACCTTCAAGGCTTCATAGGCCTCTTGCTTCTCTTGCGGGGTAAACAAACCAAACAAACTGCGCCACAAAGGCACCCTGGGCAACATGCCCGTCAGCACATTGGTCAGCACGCTCATGCGCCCAACCAAATTGAATTGTTGGAATATGAACCCGATGTCAGAGCGCATTCTTCGAATTTGACGATGGACTTGGCCATTTTTTTGAACCATGTTCGAGCCCACGCGGATGGCGCCGCTGCCCACATCCGCCGCCAAAAATCCAGACACATGCCGCAGCAAAGTAGATTTGCCCGAACCAGATGCGCCAATCAAAGCCACCATTTCACCGGGGACCACTTGGAAGTCGGTATTTTTCAAAGCGATGGCACCGCGACCAAAGGATTTGGTGATGTTTTCAATCACCAGACCGGTGTCAGAAGTTTGTTTTGTCATGTCTTATGAGTTGTCATACCGCTTGACCAGTGCATCATCACGAGCGGGCGTGACAACTGTGTGACAAGTTCGGATATTGTTGACAATTTACAGATGATGTTCATCTATGGAATACCCTAGCCCTGGTCACATTCGCGCTCACAAATGCTTTTGAGTCAATGGCTTATATGTCGTGCAATTGCACTGGAACGGGCACACCCCAAAGCAGTGCATCGGCTGCTTGACCCGCAAAATCTCGTTGTGCCCAAGGGCCGCGCACATAGGCCAAACCCACACAGGTGCCCGCCTCGATCCCCCAACCCGCTGAACTGATTTCACCCACCGTCTCTGCTCCGATCATCAATGGCTCCCCACCCCAAAGATAGGTGCTGGCCTGACTGGCGCATACCCTGACCAGTTTTTTAGACAATGGTGCACCGATTTTCGACCTAAGGGCCTGCTGCCCCATGAACGGTGCAGACCTGTCCAGGTTCAATCCACCCACCATGCGCGCCTCAAATGGGGTTTCGTCTGGACCCAGCTCCGCCCCCCAAGCACGGCGCTTTCGCTCAATGCGCAATGCATCCAATGCGTAATACCCCGCATCACGCAAGCCAAGCTCGCCCCCAACGGCGTGCAGCGCTTGGTACACGTGTCGGGTCATCTCTATGGGAATATAAAGTTCATAACCGGGTCCACCCACATAACTCATGCGTGCCACACGCACCCGCGCATGCCCCACATCCACCTCGCGCGTCCAACCCAAGGGCAAGGACTGCTTGGACACGTCATCTGGGCTGACACGGACCATCAGATCATGGGCTCGCGGCCCCATGAGGGACAACACACCATACAAGGCCGATACGTCGGTCACGCTGACCCAGGTATCGGGCTGCTGGTGACGTGTGATCCAGTCCATGTCGCGGGTTGTTTGGGCGGAACCTGTGATGATCAAAAATTTGATTTGGTCTAAGCGCAAAACAGTCAAATCGCTCTCATACCCACCCCGGTCGTTGAGCATCGGCGTATAGACCATCTTGCCCACATCTATATCCAGGGGCGACACGCACAAATGCTGCAACAAAGCCAGGGCATCTCGACCTTGAACGAGCAGCTTAGAAAAAGATGTTTGGTCGTACAAGGCGACGGCTTGGCGTGTTGCAATCTGCTCGGCTTGGACCCAAGGCAACCAATCGGGCGCCCCCAATGTCTCGCGTGCCTGGGGCGCATCCAAAGGCTTGAAATAATTGGCACGCTCCCAACCATTTTTGCTGCCAAAAACGGCCCCTTTGGCCGCCAACATGTCATACAACGGGGAGGTTCGCAAAGGGCGCACCGTTTGCAACTCTTGGCGCGGCCAACGCATGGCGTAATGCAAACCCAAGGTCTCTGCGGTGCGCTGTGCCAATGCGCGTCGGTTGCTGGTGAACGGGGCAAAGCGGCGCAAGTCAACGTCCCATAAATCCACACTCGGTTGGCCACCCACCATCCATTCGGCCATCAGGCGCCCTGCCCCACCGGCATTGGCAATGCCGGCCGAATTAAAGCCAGCACAAACAAAATAATTCTTCAACTGCGGAGCCTCTCCCATGATGAAGTTGCCATCGGGCGTGAAACTCTCAGGTCCATTGAGCAGCATCTTGATCTGCGCCGTTACCAAACAAGGTGTGCGATGGATGGCGTTTTGCATCAAAACTTCAAACTGACCCCAGTCTTCATCCAGCAATTGAAACTGAAAGGTCGATGGTATGGGGTCCACCTTCCATGGCTTAGCCACAGGCTCAAAGCCGCCCATGACCAGTCCGCCAACCTCTTCTTTGTAGTAAATAAACCCATCAGGGTCGCGGACCACTGGCCACATGGGGTGGATGCCATCGATCTTTCCCGTCACCACGTAAAAGTGTTCGGCCGAATAAAGTGGTACGTTGACCCCTGCAAGCTGCCCAAACTGTCGCGCCCATTGGCCCGCGCAATTGACCAAAACCTCGCATTGGATATCACCTTTTACCGTATGCACCCCCTGTATCTGACCGTTGGTTTGTCGTACACCAGTGACCTCTGTGCCCTCAAAGATCCTCACACCCCGCTGGCGCGCCCCCTTGGCCAATGACATGGTGAGATCAGCCGGGTTGGCTTTGCCATCACCTGGCAACCAAACGGCACCGCACAGGTCCTCGGTGTGAACCAGTGGCGCGTATTGCGACACTTCTTGGGGCGAAATTTCGTGCACATCGACACCGAAGCTTCGAGCCAAAGCAATTTGGCGTCGCAGCATTTGCATTCGCTCTGGTGTGCTGGCCACAGAGACACTGCCACATTGCCTCCACCCTGTGGCCAATCCGGTCTCCTGCTCCAAGTTTGCGTATAGCTCAATGCCGTATTTGCTCATGCGTGTCATGTTGCGACTGGCGCGCATTTGCCCAACCAAGCCAGCTGCATGCCAAGTGGTGCCACAAGTGAGTTGACCTTGCTCCAACAACACCACATCGGTCCAACCCATCAGCGACAGGTGATAGGCCACAGAGCACCCCACAATGCCCCCGCCCACAATCACCACTCGCGCATGTTGGGGGAAATGGGTTTCACTCATTTTGAAATGGGTTGAAATTGCAGAGCGAAATGGTCACCCTAAACGCAGGGATACCACACCACCGACAATGGCCAAAGTGCCCAATAAGCGGTTGCGCGTCCATGGCTCTTTGAGCAACCATGCGCCCAATACGGCAGCGAACAAAACAGAAGTCTCGCGCAATGCGGCCACCATGGCCACTGGCGCCATGGTCATGGCCCACAGCGCAATGCCATAAGACCCCAGAGAAGCCACAGCACCACCCAGCGCCATGGGCCAACGTTGGTGGACATAAGGCCAAACCTGGCCCTTGCGGCGCATAAAAACCATCAATGCGAAGGGCCATCCATCTAACGCAAACAACATGGCCACGTACTGTGCCACGTTGCCTGAAAGCCGAGCGCCCTTGGCGTCAACCACGGTGTAGATGGCAATCAATACTGCGTTGCTGAGCGCAAAAATAACCGCTTTGCGGTGATGCATCATTCCAGCACTGGCACCGAGCAACAAAACACCGCCGCAAATCAGGCCCACGCCCAGCCACCCCAAGGAAGTCAAGGCCTCACCCAACAAGGCCATGGACGACAGCGCCACCAGCATAGGGGCTGTGCCACGCATCAACGGGTAGGTCAGCCCCAGTTCACCATGCTTGTAGGCACCGGCCAGGGCAAAGTAATAACCCACATGAATGATCAAAGAAGCGAGGATGAAGGGCCAGGCCTGTGGCGAAGGTAGGCCCAGGTAGCAACAAAAAGGGATGGCCACCACAGAGCACAGCAAGTGAATCAGTGCAGTGTCCAGCGTCTTGTCTTGACTTGACTTGACCAACGCATTCCAACTGGCATGCAACAGCGCACCCAACAGCACGGCGAGCAATACCGGCCAAGTCATGACCATGTCATTGACTCAATGCACAGCGTCGCATGTGTTGTAAAAAATGGCTCAGCGGCGGGGTTTCCCGTCCGGCTTGTTTGGCCAAGTCATCCCAGCGCCGCAAGCGCACCGCAGAGAGTGCGCCAGGCTCCCCGATAAAGGCCTGGGCTTGGTCCAAAGGGTATACGCCCCCTTGCAACAGCAAACTGCGCTTGGAGTCTTGTGAAAGTGTGTCGTGGTAAGCCGGTTCCATGGCGCACAAATATCGCTTGGCATCGACATGTCGCTGGATGGCGTCGATCACCGCGTCGGGGAACAAACCGCGCAAAAATGGAACCACGCGAAACTGGTGCACGTCGTCAATCCCTTCAGCACTGGGGGTACCGCTGATATCGTGCAACAAATGGCCCAAATCGTGCAGCAATGCAGCGGTCACCAGCGCGTCGTCTGCGCCTTCAAGCTCTGCCAAATGCGCCGTCTGCAAGGCGTGCTCGAGCATGGTCACAGGTTCACCCGTGTACTGCTCATGACCACGGCGTGTATAAATATTTTCAATATCGTCTATAGAAAGTGACACGGGAATCCAATCAAACCCAAGGAATGGAATAAGTTTTGACGTTGGTAAAACTCTTTATGGCCTCTTGCACGCCTTCTTTGTAGCCCAAGCCAGAGTCTTTGATACCACCAAAGGGGGTGAGTTCAAGCCGATAACCGGGAACCTCTCGCACATTGACCGTGCCCATGTGCAGTTCATTGACAAAGCGAACAATGTCATCCATGCGATTGGTGCACACACCGCTGGACAGACCATAGACGGTGCCATTGGCGATGCTGATCGCCTCGTCAATATCGGCAAATCGGATGATGGGCGATACGGGCCCAAAAGTTTCTTCACGCACAACAGTCATTTGGGGATGGACACGGTCGATGACCGTGGGTGAGTACAAAGCCCCGCGGCGCTGATTGCCCACCAGCAAACGCGCACCTTGAGCCACCGCATCGTTGACCCGCGATTCAAAAAGACTGGCAGCACCCTCGTCAATCACCGTGCCCATGAGGTTGTTTTCGTCGCACGGATCTCCGTAACTCCAGGCGCGCGTTTTGGCCACCACCATTTCGGTGAAAGCATCGGCCACCTTGTCGTGCACCAGCATGCGCTTGACAGCGGTGCAGCGCTGACCTGAATTTTTATAGGAGCCCTGCACAGCCAGCGTGGAGGCCTCATCTAAATCAGCGTCGTCCATCACGATAAGGGGGTCATTGCCACCCAACTCCAACACAATGCGTCGGTAGCCGGCTTTGTTTGCAATGTATTTGCCTATCGCCACACCACCGGTGAAGGTGATCAGGTCCACCGTGGCATGGGTCAACATTTCGTCGGCAATTTCCGCTGGATCGCCTGTCAAAACTTGCAGCATTTCTGGTGGCAAGCCAGCCTGATAAAGCAAATCTGCGAAGTAAATGGCCGAAAACGGAACCTTCTCTGAGGGCTTGAGCACCATGCGGTTGTTGGTCGCAATGCTTGGGATGACCTTGTGCGCCACCTGGTTCATCGGATGGTTAAACGGTGTGATGGCCGTGATCACGCCCAACAAAGGCGAACGCTGGGTGTAGACCCTGCGTTGCTTGCCATGGTGTGTCAGATCGCAACTGAATATCTGGCCATCGTCCTTGAGCACCTCTTGCGCGCCAAACAGCAATACATCGCTGACGCGACCGGCTTCATACAAGGCATCTTTGATGGCCAATCCAGATTCGGCACTGATCAAATGGGCGATGTCTTTTAAATGCACCCGAGCAAGCTCTGCGGTTTTATTCAAAATGGCAGCACGCTCAAAACGGGTAAGTTGAGGTTTGTAAGCGTGTGCCCATTCATAAGCAGATCGAACTTCTTCTACCGTTGCCTTGGGCACTGTGCCCAAGAGTTGCTCGGTATAAGGATTGAAAACCTGAACATGGCGGTCACGTCCCGCCCCCACCTTTCGCCCGCACCAGCGCATGGCGTCAAGTTGTTTGTCTTTGATGAAGCCGGCCACATCACTCATGGTTGATTCCTGTTTAGTTCATGCTGCCATGATGGGTGTCACTGGGCCCAATTGAGCGCCAAATCAAACGCATCAAAGTTGCGCCAACGCCGTTGCGCATCCAGACCGCTGATGGGTCGGTTGACAATCAGAGGCACACGTTGCTCGCTGACCCCACCGTGCGAACGCAAAGGAACATCCAGCCCCGACAAATCGTGCTTGGACACAGCCGTTCCCATCACCGTGGCACGCTCAGACACCACCACCAAGTCCCCAATGCGGTCTGGCGGTAACTCAAAATATTCTGCTGCGTGCTTGCGGGTATAAACAGATTCGATGCCACGAACAGCTTGCAAACGCTGCGCCGCTGTGGCGGCATCCACGTCTGCAGGCAAATAAACTGTGGCAAAAGAACCCAAAGCCCCGTGGTGAACAACATAGGGGTCAGTGATGGGCAAAATCACACGTGCCGCAGACTCACCCAGCCAGGCGTCAAACCAGTCCTGCAAGTAAATGACTTGGGGTTGGCCATCCATCCCCACTTTGGCATTCATGCCGTGATCGGCGGTCAGGGCGATCACGCACCCCAGGTCTTCGAGTTGTTGCAAATAAGCGTCCATCATGGCGTAAAACGCATTGGCACCATCCGTGCCGGGTGCATATTTGTGCTGGATGTAATCGGTGGTGGACAAATACATCACATCGGGGCGCTGATGTGTCATCAGCCACACACCGGCCGCAAAAACAAATTCAGACAAATCGGCACTGTAGACACTGGGCAAGGGCATTCCCACCTTAGAAAGCACTTGCTCGATCCCATGCTCAGCCAAATTGGTCTTGTCTGCTTTCTCGGCAGAGAAGCATATCCCCTTCATTCCATGCCCCAGCAACTGACGCAATTTATCTTTGGCCGTGATCACAGCGACCTTTTGCCCTGCCTCGGCCAAGGTCGCAAGAATAGAGGGTGCGCGCAGCCACTTGGGGTCATTCATCATGACCTCCACTTGGTTTTCGCTGTCATACAAATAATTACCGCAAATGCCATGCACGCTGGGGGAAGCGCCAGTAACGATGGATAAGTTATTGGGATTGGTGAAAGTGGGCACCACGCAATCGACAACCAATCCAGTTGCATGGGCCAGGGTTTTTTTCATCCAAGGCATATGCCCCGTGGCAACGGCTTGGCCAAGATAGTCTGGTTCACAGCCATCCACACAAACCACAACCACGGGTTGCTTGGCCAGTTTGTAATGGCGCTGATTGACTTGGATGCTCATGGTTGGCTCTTTCAAATAACTTTGGCGAATTTGTAATTGGAATAGTTGCTTATCGTGCGCTCACGGCTCAATAGAACATGCTGACGCAATGCATCAGAGGCTTTTTGTGGATCGCGGGTACGGATAGCGGACAACATGTCACGGTGCTCGTTGATGGAACTCAACAGCAACGCATGTTGAGCCAAATTGCGGCGCCTGAACAAGCCCAATTCCCGCGTTAAGCGGCGGTACAAGGTGAACAATTTTTTATTGCCCCCAAACGAAATCATGGCTTCGTGGAACTCAACATTAAGTTGATAATAAAGTTCATTGTCATTATTTTGAACCGCCTTCTCCATGCTGTCGATCATGGATTGAAGTGCGTTGAGTTGTTCAATGCTGGCATGGGTGGCCAAGGTGGCACCCACATGCGCTTCCATCATGGCACGCACATCAAATATTTCCAAGGCCTCATCGAGCATCACTTCACGGACAAAGACACCACGGTTTTTTTCCAATTGAACCAAACCGGCCTCCTCCAACACACGAAATGCTTCGCGCACCGGTCCGCGTGACACACCCAAGCGATCGGCCAGTGCGGCTTCGGTCAGTTTGTCTCCCGGCGCGAGAATGCCGCGGTGGATGAGTTGCTCAATTTCTTGTTGCACAGCCCCTGTCAAGGAACTTTTTTGCAACATCGCAATGGTGGGGTGGGCCTTGGTAATAGTGTCAGCCAGTTCATCAATCATGTGCGAATTGGAGCACAATCCAGGCAATTGTCAACAATCTACAAAATAAATCGGCGTCATATTCACGCGTTTGCCTTTGGCTTGGATTAACTTATCCTTTTAAACACATAGCATCAACCTTCACGGAGCCCCATGAACCCCTATAGAGAAGCCATCCTGCTGACCCCCGGACCGCTGACCACAAGCTTGAGGACCAAACTGGCCATGCTGCGCGACTGGGGTTCTTGGGACAGTGACTTCATTGCCATCACAGCCCGTGTGCGCAAAAGCCTGCTAGACGTTGTGCACGGGCACGACAGCCATGTGGTGGTGCCCCTGCAAGGCAGTGGCACATTCAGTGTCGAAGCGGCCGTGGCCACGGTGGTTCCACGCGATGGACATGTGCTCGTGCTTGACAACGGCGCATATTGCAAGCGCGCTGCCAAGCTGTCGACACTCATGGGACGACGCACCACCATAGCCGCTTTTGACGAAGCTGCTGCCGTCTGCCCAGAAGCTCTTTCTAAGCAATTGGAGCAAGACCCGACCATCACACACGTTGTAATGATCCATTGCGAAACTGGCGCGGGTGTACTCAACCCATTGCAAGCGGTGGCCGATGTCTGTCAGCGCCATGGGAAAGGCTTGATTGTCGACGCCATGAGCTCATTTGCGGCGCTTGAAATTGATGCGCGAAGCATCCACTTCGATGCGCTGATTGCAGCCAGCGGCAAGTGCCTTGAAGGTGTACCCGGCATGGGTTTTGTATTCATCCGAAAACAGATTTTGCCCAGCTGCGAAGGCAACAACACCTCTTTGGCCATGGACTTGTACGATCAATATCAGTACATGGAGAAGACTGGCCAATGGCGCTTTACCCCGCCCACCCACGTCATGGTGGCACTGGCAGAGGCCATTGCCCAATTTGAGGAAGAAGGCGGGCAACCTGCCCGCCTCGCCAGATACCAGAACAATTACCAAACGTTGACCAATGGTATGGGTGAGCTGGGATTCAAAGTTTTTTTAGACTCTGCCATACAAGCGCCCATCATCGTCACCTTTCATGCCCCGGGCAGTCCCAGATACGAGTTTAAAAAGTTTTACGAGACAGCCAAAAAGAACGGCTTCATTTTGTACCCAGGCAAACTCACACAAATTGAAACCTTTCGGGTGGGCTGTATTGGCGCCATCGGGCAGGTTGAAATGAAGCAAGCGGTCCACGCCATTCAATTGACGCTGCAAGACATGGGCATCCCCACTGGGGCACCCTAAACACAAATACCGTTTATGGCGATCAAGAAATTTGTGTCACGCGCAAAGTCAAGGCATGTTGGTCAAGTAAGCAGGTAACCCTATTGCCACTATTGGCAACCATGAAATGATCATGGTCCCGACAAAAATCGCCAGCAATGCGGGCATGACTGAAACGGCCACGGCGCGAATGGGCTTTTTGAATATGGCTGATGCAAAAAAAATATTCATTCCCGCTGGGGGACATAAAAATCCCATCTCCATATTGGCCAAAAAAATAATGCCGAAATGAACCGGGTCTATGCCGTAGCTAACGGCCAAAGGAAGCAACAAAGGCACCAGCACAACGATCGCCGCATATATTTCCATCAATGCACCTGCGAAAAATAAAAAAACATTCAATGCAAGCAAGAAGATAAATTTATTTTGAGTCAGGCGTTGGACCCCATCAATCATCAAATCAGGGATGCCTGCATCAACCAAATAATTGGTCAGCCCCAAAGCAACGCCCAGGACCAACATCACACCGCCAATGATTTGGGCGCACTGCGATAAGCACGCTCCTAACGATTCCCAAGTCAAATCACGATGGGCCAAGGCTTGCGTCAAAATCGCATAGGCTGCAGTTAAAGCAGCACTTTCTGTTGGGGTGGCCAAACCACTGACCAACGAGCCGATTGCCACCAATGGCGCCAAGATTTCCCATTTGGCACGCCAAAATGCCTGGGCCAAATTCACTTGTTGAATCAATGGGCGCTCGGCTGCTTCATGAGAACGCAAATAGCCACCAAAAACCAAAAGACTCAGTACCATGATGACGGCAGGCACCAAACCAGCTAAGAACATGGTGTTGATCGGCACACGGGCAATGATGGCGTACATGATCAAAGGGACAGATGGGGCCAATAAAACACCCAAAGCGCTTGCACTGGTCACCAGGCTGATCCCGCGATGCTCTGGATACCCGGCATTGCGAAGCAAGGGCAGCAACAAGCCGCCCAGGGCCAAAATGGTCACACCACTGCCGCCCGTGAAAGCGGTAAAAAACGAGCACAAAACTGTTGCAGCCAGCAAGGTACCCATCATCCCATTGCCAAAAATGGCCAAGAACAACATTCCTAGCCGCTGAACGGCACCTGTTTTAGCAAATAACAGGCCTGCCAATGTAAATAATGGCAGTGCAGGTAAAGAAGGATTGACCGTCATTTGATATTGCGACAGAGCTATGGAGGCCATTGGCAGTCCATCACCCATGAAAAGTGCCAAAGCCAGGCCACCAAGCACAGCAAATATCGGCGCACCAGAAAGCAATGCAGCCAATAAAAACACAATGCATGGCCATGCGGTGATGACGGCACCATCCAGCCATGCGGCGATGGAAATGCCTGCAAATGGCCAAAAAATTGAAAGTACTCCAGACGCCCAAGTGGCTTGGCTCTCACCCGAAGCCAACTTGACACCCAAAATAGCAAACCCCAGCGGCATCACAAGTTGCATCCACCAAACCGGAATGCCATATGCCAAATCCTTGGGCGACATCATCTCGGATGCGACAAACTGCCAACTCGACCAAGCTAAAAAACCACAAATCACGCCCGATGCGACTTTGGCGAACCCACCGCCTTGAGCAAATAACTTACCAAGGCTCGTCAAGTGCCCATTGCGCTGAGCGGCAACCGCACCCCACATCGCCATCACCAACCCCATGTGCTGTACAAAAAGAGGGGCGTTTTCAAATCCCCTGCCCGTCAATGGGCGGCCTACAATTTCAACCAGCGGTATGGCCACCATCAAAGCCAACGCCAAGGACGCCAAGACTTCATCGAAACGGCCAAGAAACCGTTTCACTTGCGTCCAGCCCTGAATGCTTTAACGTGCTGAAAAACCTCATCAAAGGTCTCTGCAGGCACCAAGGTTCCGCGTATCCGCGGATATAACTTGTCCGCCAAGTCTTGCCATTCTTTCAATTGCTCAGCGTTGGGCTTGTGAATGACCAGCCCCCTTTTCCGCATCGCTTCAACCGCTTCATCCACCTCTTGGCGGGCTTTGTTGCGTATTTGTATGCCTGCTTTATCTCCAGCGGCTCTCAAGGCCTGCTGACCAGCGGGCGTCATTTCGTTCCAGGCTTTTTGCGTCACCACCAAAGCACCCACCACGGGTGCCCAATTGATTTCAAGCATATTGGGCACTTTGCTATAAATTTGTGTTGCCAACGCGAAATAGGGCGTAGAAGGAACCACATTGATCATGCCGGTTTGAATAGAGGGCAAGATATCAGCGGTCTCCAAAGGCACTGGCGTAAAACCCAAGCTCTTCATGATTTCTTGTTGCTCACTTTCACCGGCAAAAGAAAAAAACTTCATTTTCTTGAAATCGTCTGGGCGCATCACAGGATCTTTGGAAAAAAAACGGACCCAACCAGCATCCCCCCAGGCCAAAACAATGAATCCACGGTCCAAGAACTTTTTCTCTATGGACGATCGCATTTTTTCGCGAACGTAATCCACTTCGTCCCAAGATTTGAAAAGCAGCGGGATGGACTGCAATGCATTGATGGAGGGCTCAATTTCACTCAAACCCACAATCGACAACAAAGCACCTTGCAACTGACCTATTCGCATGCGACGGGCCAACTCCGCCTCACCACCTTGAGATCCATCGGGGAAGACCACATATTTCGCATTGCCACCTTGGGCAATGCGCCACGCCTCACCAATTTCCAAAAGTTGACGGTGATATAGCGAATTTTTAGGGGCAAGGGTTCCAATCCGAAATGGCTTCTCCGATGCCCACAACGACAGACAAATAAAAAAGCCTGCAAAAAAAATGGTCAAGGATCGGGGGGGGCGACTGAACATATTCAACTTTCAAAAAAGATCATCCATCATGTCAAGCAACCAAACTGCGCGGGCCCGCATGACTTCGTTTTCTAAATTACGGTTTTCATCGCTGATTCGGATTGCCTGTCTGAGCCATTTTTCAAAATCTTTTTGATCGGCTTTTGCAATCGCAATGCTTTCTGCTTTGGCCACCCATGGACCAGCGCTTTGGCCTTTGCTTTGTTCAATTGCAAGGTCAAAGTACTTATCAGCAGCGCCGAGTGAACCTCCTGGACTTGCCGCTTCAAATGTCCCCATCAAAGTAGACAATCCACCATTGCCATGCTCAGGTTTTTTCTCCCAAGCCAATTTGGCCAAATCAATGGCCAGTGGAAGATCCGCCACCTTTTCAGGATCATCTTTCGACATAGAGATCAGTCCACCCCAAGCCGCTGCGGCCCAGTAAGCAACGCCAATTTGCTCCTGGGTCAACGATAAATTTGATTTGAGCTTTGGTTGCGTCAGTGCATTTTTGAAACCGGGCGTGGTTTTTTCAAGCGCCGCCATCGCGTGCATGTGCCCCCTTGCATAAAGCCGAGCAGCACGCTCTCTCATGCGTTGCGCTCCTTTAGCGTCCCTGGCCTGCAACTGGTCCGCCTCAAAAGATACGAAAGCATATGCATACTGTGTGAAACCGGATGCAACGGATTCAGCCAATTTCAAATTACCCGGTGCTTCACGCAGAACTGATTCAGACAATTTAAGATAAAAGGCGCTGGCTTCTCGCGCCAAAATAACATCATCTTCTTCAGACTGACCGGACTTGGCCAATACATCCGCAACATTGTTAAATATATATGGGCGTATCGCACAACCAGGTAGGGTGCAAATTGACGCCAAAAGTAATCCAAGGAGAATCGCGTGTCGCAAGACAATCATCTTAATTTTTATTCATGTACATCAAATCACTCTAATTTGACTTCATGAAATATTCATGACAATTGTCATGAGACAGACATAAGCACAAGGGATGATGTGGATAAAGGAGATTCACATGAATGAAAGATCCCCACTTGACGCAGAACAATTGCGCAAAATCAGGGATGATGTCCTTGATTCCATCGACGAAGAGTTAGAGATGGCGCTGGAAGATGGCGAAAATGAAAACGATCCGTTGGCCACAGCCGAGGAAAAACATGCGCGCGCAAATTACTTTCGTGAACTTTTGCGTCTGCAAGGGGAATTGGTTAAGTTACAAGACTGGGTCGTGGCCACAAAACAAAAGGTCGTCATTCTTTTTGAAGGCCGAGATGCAGCTGGCAAAGGTGGCGTAATCAAACGCATCACACAACGGCTCAATCCAAGGGTGTGCAGGGTTACTGCATTGCCAGCACCAAACGACCGTGAGCGAACACAGTGGTACTTTCAACGCTATGCAACTCACCTGCCGGCAGCAGGTGAAATCGTATTATTTGATCGCAGTTGGTACAACCGTGCTGGCGTAGAACGGGTCATGGGTTTTTGCTCAGACCAAGAATATGAAGAATTTTTTCGATCCGTTCCAGAGTTTGAAAAAATGCTGGGACGCAGCGGAATTACCCTGCTGAAGTATTGGTTTTCTATCACCGATGATGAGCAACACGCGCGCTTTCTTGGCCGCATACACGATCCGTTGAAACAGTGGAAGTTGAGCCCCATGGATTTGGAGAGTCGGCGTCGATGGGAAGATTACACCCGCGCCAAAGAAACCATGATTGAACGCACGCATATCCCTGAAGCTCCATGGTGGGTTGTGCAAGCGGTTGACAAAAAACGCGCTCGCCTCAATTGCATCGATCATTTATTGAGTCAATTCAAATACCACGAAGTTGAGCACGAGGCAGTATCACTGCCGGCCAGGGTTCGAAACCCTGACTACATCCGAGCGCCGGTGCCACAGAATATGATGGTCCCGGAAAAATACTAATTCAGCACAGTGCTTTTGCAATAACGCAAGCTGCGTCATTTGAAAAATCTTTCTGCTGTATTCGTTCTATCACCTCATCTGGGGTAAGACAGACAAACTCGCTGACTTCACCATCGATGTTTCTCGGCCTGACTCCCTCTGGAACATGCAGGTTGTACACCACCAGTGTCTCTTCATGCCAACCTTGCGGCTCCATGCGGGCTGTGGTGATACGGCCTGCACTCTGAACCTGTTGCGCCAGATCTGCGCTTAGCCCAGCCTCTTCATACAGTTCACGCACGGCACATTGCAAAACACGCTCACCCGCTGACAGACCGCCAGCCGCAAGATTGTCCAATCGCCCCGGGTCGGTCGCTTTGGTGAGCGATCTGCGTGCACACCACATCCGTCCATCGGATGTGAACCCGTTGACATGGACTGCATGGCTGCGCAATCCAAAAAAGCGATATGCAGCCCTTTCGACCCGAAACCATTCGGGAACATCGGGGTCCGGTTCTGAAGCAATGCAACCCCAATAGCTATAACACTCATTTCTCCAACCGGTGATCAAGCCATCAGCGTGCAATGCATGGGCGGCCAAGGCAAGCGCTTGCGATCGCTGCGTTGCACTGAGCAAGTGGCCATCCCAACATACACGCCCGGTATCGACGTATACCCCTGGGAGGGCTTTTAACAATGCGTCCACATGATTGGCATTGAGCCACCCCACAGGTACTGGCCCCATCCAAAAGCGCAGTGCGCCTTTGGGTACCGGGCTGAAAGCGCTATCGAGTACTTCACGCAAGTGATCACGCTGAAATAGCGAGAGCGATTGGTAAAAGTGTTTGTGGGACATGGAGGGTGAGATATCCAGATTGGCCGGGGGCGACATTGAAGTCGATATGCTGCTCTAGCCCAATTGAGATCGAGCCAATATTTTCGCCTTCACACTGGGCCATAACTCTGGATTGATCATCCTTGGGGGTGTTTCCCCGCGCAGGAGCATGCCGATCAATTGATCGGCTGCCCATTGGGCCATTCTGCGCCGGGACTGCTCGGTAACGCCGGCACAGTGATAGGTTGCAATCACGCGGGGATGTTGTAGCAATGAATCGTCAAGGGCTGGAGGCTCAACGTCCCATACATCTAGACCTGCCCCCGCAATCTGGCCGCTTTCCAATGCGGCCAGCAGTGCATTTTGCATATGGATGCCACCACGTGCGGTATTTAGAAAATAAGCGCCGGGTTTCATCGCTGAAAAGGCTTTGGCGTCAAACAAGCCGATCGTCGTGGTGTCGCGTGGACAATGCACGGTGATGATGTCAGCACGCTGGAGCAATTCTGAAAAGCTCACCGCTTGCGCACCACGTACCTCGATTTCTTTCGAGTCCAGAAATGGGTCGCAAGCCAGCACCTTCATATCAAAAGCAGCGGCCAGCCGAGAAACCCGTCGACCGACATTGCCCAAGCCAACGATCCCGAGTGTTGCACCGGTGATCTCTTGGCCCATGAAATCTTCTCTCACAAAATCTCGGTCGTGGCGCATTCTGCGATCGCACAGTGTCAAACGATGCGTGAGGTCAATCATCAACCCGATCGCTGCTTCGGCCACCGACTGGGCGTTGGATCCAGCCTGATGCACCACCAACACGCCTGCACGGTTACAAGCCTGCACATCAACCGTGTCAAAGCCTGCACCACCCGTGGACACACAAAGCAACCGCGGGCATCGATCTAAAAGATCAGACTTGGCGTGAAGAGACGGTGGCAACTCGTCGCGCGCTGATGTGATTTGATAAATATCTGCATCTGCCAAAGCAGACCAAGCCTGTGCAAAGTCGTTGCGATCAAAAGTCTCCAGCTCAAGACCAGGGTGAGCACCCATTTCTTCAGCAAAGATGGCGTGGTGCCACAGATTGGCTCGTGCAATCCGAAACATAGCGTTGGACCTTTTGTTGTTTTGCCCAAACTCAATCATCTCATCCCAAACGGATGTTGCTTAAATGAAGCGTTCAGCTATCATCATGCGAAGCATCGTGACTGAATGCCTGAATTTATGTCATCTTACAGCCCACAGCGCATGCAGTTTTATACCAAAAAGGAGACAGACATGATGAAATTGATGATGGGTTCCGATTTAACGCGCCAAGGCAGGTTCGTCACAACTTTGG
The DNA here is from genome assembly GCA_009921465.1 of Betaproteobacteria bacterium. GTDB lineage: Bacteria > Pseudomonadota > Gammaproteobacteria > Burkholderiales > Burkholderiaceae_C > Limnohabitans. The sequence continues at coordinate 2,673 of RFXS01000021.1, read as the reverse complement.
GCTTGGTCTTGACATTACTTGTCACGCCCATCACATCGGCTGCACAGGATTTTCCAAACAAACCGGTTCGCGTTGTGGTGCCGTATTCGGCCGGTGGTCCGACCGACTTGATGGCCCGCGCGATTGCCAAATACATGGCCAGCGCGAGCGGTCAGATGTTCACCGTCGAGAATCGCGGCGGTGCAGGCGGAACAATTGGTACCGCTGCGGTCTCACGATCTACCCCCGACGGTTACACACTCGTCGTCAACGGCACGCTGGCTCACGCGCTTGGACCCATGCTGCGCCCTAAAACAGCTGGATACACGGTGCCAGAGATGTCCGCCGTGGGTATCTTCAGCAGCAGTTCCAACTTCCTGGTGGTTTCACCCTCTCTCAATGTCAAGACCGTCAAAGACCTGATTGCGCGAGCCAAGGCCGATGACGGCAAACTGGCTTTCTCTTCGGCTGGCCAGGCCAGCAACCCCCATCTCGGAGCAGAACTCTTCAAGTCACTGGCAGGCGTGCAGATGGAGCACATCGCCTATAAAGGTGTATCTGATACCGTCAACGACCTTGTGAGCGGTCGTGTGCCAGTGGCCTTTGCCAGCCCCAGTCTTGCACTGCCACTGCTCAAAGACAACCGGATCCTTGCACTGGCAACCACTGGAGAGAAACGGATGAAAGGATGGGAGCAGTTACCCACGATTGCAGAGGCCGGCGTACCAGGCTATGTTTTCGAGTCAACCTACATCATGGCCGCCCCTGGCAAAACCCCAGCACCCGTGATGGCCCGACTCAATGCGTTGCTACAACAGGCACTGGATGACCCTGAAACCCGCATCGCGCTGGAAAAGCTGGGGCTGGAGACGATGAAAAACACCACGCCTCAAGCAGATCAATTGGTCATGACCGAACTCAAGCGTTGGGAAGACATCATCAAACGACTGGATATCAGACAGGACTGAGGCACCAGGCCTACCGAACATCTGGTCTATTTGTATAGCCCAAGTTTGGCCAGCCAGTCCTGAATTAAACCAGCGACCTGGTCACTGTTTCGGTCCATCATGATCATGTGTGAGTTACCCTTCATGCCGATTTTGGGCAAATCGATCACATCGGCGCTGCCGCCAGAAGCTCGAAGGGCTTCATAGTATTTGATGCCATTACCGCGGATGGTGGGCCAGCGCGAATCTTGTTCAATGTAATCGCCGTAGATGGCGAGAACTGGGACAGTTTTCATCTTTGGCGCATCTGCAATAGCACCCACTGCTGCGGGTTCTACAAGGACAAGGGCCTTGACCTTGTCGGGCCTGGCTTGTGCGACTCGAATCCCGAAAAGGCCAGACTGCGAATGCACCACCACCACGCATGGGCACACTTTGTCGACCAGTTCTGTGTAAGCCGCAATGGTGGGTTCATCCGTTGATGTCCATCGTGGAACGTTTTGTTTTGTGAAATTATCATAGCCCTCGATCGGGAACAAACTGCCCGGCATCGGCTTCATTTTGCTGACATCCTTGTTGTATGAGCCAGCACCTTGCCCAATGCGAAACCGCTCGAAAGGATTTTCCTTGGTCAAGAACACCGGGTCAGTTTTGAAGACTTCCGGATACATCGCCCAACCTGAGCGACCACGCTCCACAGCGTCGGAGTTGTAGGTTGACCAGCCTTTCTTCACGAAATAGTTCAGCCAGCCTTCGCGACCGTCAGGCGTGGTTTCGTAGGTGACGCCAGAAAGTCCACCACCATGCCACATCAACAAGGGCAGGCTGCCGCGCGGATCTTTCGGAATGAAGTACTGCACATACATCTGCTCTACTTGATACACGCCATTTGGGTCCACTTTGGCAGGAACACCGCCTTGAGCGAAATACACCTCTTTGATGGGTTTGCCACTGATGACCACTTCACGACCGCCAACGTGGAACGAGCCCATTTGCGATAGTTGGATAGGCGCTTGCGCACAGCCAACGAGTGCGCCCAAAATAAGGGCCACGATACTGATTGATAAGGTGTTTTTCATGGGCTTCTCTTTTTTCAGGGTTACTGAGTGTGGTGTGACCACCAAAATGGGCTAATGCGCAAGAAGACCAATGGCAGCATGCATTGGATACGAATTTCTGAAAAGTTGAATCATGGATTTCCATTGTAATAAACACTTTTTTACACATTGATCAACCGAATAAATGCTTGATGCTGGTACGGTTGACGGGGGGCAGGCCACCACATCTAGCCGATTGCAGGCGTAACCGCCCAACCAATCCCTTGCTTGCTCCGTCACGAGGACCACACGCCCTGTCAATGGAGTGGAGGTGGATGGGATGTAGCTTCATTCATAAAATCTTCTCTTGCGAAAACCGGGCGCATCAGCGACAGGCACAAGGCCTGCCCTTGATAACAATCTGGATTGAATACTGGGAGTGAGCTAAAAAGGAGTCACCTGCATTACTGCCCATCTGCTCAAACCCCATTGCTTTCCTTGCTGAACTAACTTAACCTGCGTTCATTGGAAAAAATAATCAACTTGAGGACGAGATGAGCATCGACATTGTGAACACCCTCGCCAGCGACTTGGAACCGGGCGATCACCCCTATCTTCAAGGCGCCTGGACACCCTTGCTTGAAGAAGTCAACGCGACCGACCTGAAGGTTCTAGAAGGTGTCATTCCGCTGGACATCGATGGCGTCTAT
>RFXS01000003.1 GCA_009921465.1 Betaproteobacteria bacterium | reverse complement strand
ATGTCTTGCCAATGTGCCATGCAGGTGGAAAAAGCAACGATCTCACCTTGATGAAAGATGGGAATGGAAAACGTCAGGTGATTCAAGTGGGCGCCGGTGATGTAGGCATCGTTGGTGAGCAAAATGTCGCCCGGGTGGATGTTGTCCATCCCCCAGTGCGCAATTTTGGCCTTGACCACGTCGCTCATGCCGCGAATGAACATCGGCAAGCCCAAGCCGATGGACAGGGTTTGGCCGTCGCGGTCAAACAAACCCACGGTGAAGTCCAGCGCCTCGTAGATGATCATGTTGTAGGACGTGCGCATCAGCACCGACTTCATCTCTTCGGTGGCCGCCACCAAACTGTTGCGCACCAATTCCACCGCCACCGGGTCGGCTTTTTTCATGGCGGCGGTGCGCTTGGCTGGTGCTGCGCGCTGGGTTGGTTGTTTGGGCTTGGGAGGTATTTTTTTCATGTGCGCTCTCAGGGCTGGCGTTCGGTTTGGGCCACGTCGATGTGCAAGTTGCCGTGGGCATCGACATGCAAGCGGTCACCTGGTTGCAGCACGGTGGTGGTGGCGTGTTCCTCAATCAGGGCGGGGCCTTCCAGGCGGTTGTTGGCGCGCAATTGCTCGCGCGCATAAACCTGGGTGGTCAGCCAGCCTTGGGGTTCGAAATAGACTTTGCGTTGGCCGCGCAAGGCGCTGGCCAGGGGCTTGCGTGTGCCACTGGCAATGGTCTCGAGAACTGGTTTTTTCAGCACCCCGATGACGGTGCTGCGCAGGCTGACAATCTCGGCTGGTTCGTTGGGAGAGCCGCGCCCATAGCGTTCGCGGTGGGCTTCGTCAAACACCGCTTTGAGTGCGTCAAGGTTTTTACGCTTGAACGCTGCCGAGGGGATCTCAACCGTGACCGCGTGCTCTTGGCCGATGTAGCGCATGTCCAAATGGCGTTGCACCATGATTTTGCGCGTGCCTACCTCGGCGGCATCGAGTGTGCGCAAACCTTCGGCCTCGAGTTCGACAAACCACGCATCCAATTGGGGCAAAGACAACTCGGCCAGGGTGATGAAGTGCGAGCGCACCAGGTCGCGGCGGAAATCGGCCAGCAACATGCCAAAGGCCGAAAAATGTCCCGGGGCACGCGGAATCACCACATGCGGAATTCGCAACTCGCGCGCCACCATGGACGCATGCAAGGGGCCAGCACCGCCATAGGCAAACAAATAGGGAAACGCCCCCGTGTCCAGGCCCCGGTCGGTGGTCACGCCTTTGACCGCGTGCGACATGGCCGCAGCCGCGATGCGCAAGATGCCCGATGCGGCTTGGGTGGCCGACATGCCCAGTGGCTTGCCGATGTGGGCTTGCATGGCGCGCTCTGCTGCTGTCAGGTCGAGTTGCATCTCGCCTCCCAAAAAATGCGCTGGGTCAATGCGCCCGAGCAGCACATTGGCGTCGGTCACGGTGGGTGCTGTGCCTCCTAAGCCGTAACAAGCCGGTCCGGGGAAGGCCCCCGCGCTTTGCGGGCCCACGCGCAATGCCCCGGTGCTGCTCAAGCTGGCCAGGCTGCCCCCGCCCGTGCCCACTTCGTGGATGTCGATCATGGGCGTGAGCAAGGGCAAGCCGGTCATGTAGCCGCCAATCATCACGCTGTTGGCCACCAAAGCCTGGTGGTTGCGCACCACGCCCGCTTTGGCGGTGGTGCCGCCCATGTCAAAAGCGATGGCGTTTTCGATGCCCAGGGCCTGGCACAGGGCCTGGGTGCCAATCACGCCCGCTGCGGGCCCCGACTCCATCATGCGCACGCAGTCTTGGCGTGCCTCGGACAAGGCATACAAGCCACCCGTGGACTGCACCACCAAAAATTGACCTGGGAAATCCACCTCTTTCAAGGTGTGTTCAATTTCACCCAGGTAGCGGTCCACGCGCGGGCCAATGTAGGCATTGGCCACCACCGTGGAGGTGCGCTCGTACTCCCGGTACTCCTGCGACAAATCCGACGAGATCGATACAAAGGCTTGGGGCAGATGTTGGCGCAGCAACTCGCGCACCCGTTGCTCGTGCAGCGGGTTGCGGTAGGCGTGCAAAAACAAAACGGCCACGCTTTGGATTTGCTTTTGCTTCAAGCGCTCGATCACCGACAGCACCTCGCCTTCGTTCAAATCGGCATAAACCTCGCCGCTGGCCAGCATCCGCTCGGTGACTTCAAAGCGCAAATCGCGCTCGACCAAGGGGGTGTGCTTGCGGTGCCGCAGATTGAACGAGTCGGGGCGATTGATGCGCCCGATTTCGTAAATATCGCGAAACCCACGGGTGGTGATCAAGGCAGTGTGTGCGCCACTTCGCTCGAGCATGGTGTTGATGGCCACCGTCGAGCCGTGCAAAAACAAGTGTGCCTCGGGCAAGGCCACGCCGGCTTTGTCCATCCCCTGCAAGATGCCTTGTACCAATTTGTCTGGGGTGGTGAGGGTTTTGCCCAGCAACAAGCGGCCTTGGCGCTCATCAAAGGCGGCGACGTCGGTGAAGGTGCCGCCTATGTCGGCGGCAACGCGCAATCGGGGTGTGGTCTTCATGCGGGGGGATGCTAGGGATGATGGGGTATGCTGTCAATGATGATTTTTAAATCATTGACATAACTAATTTGGCATACCTTGCATGAGCGATTTATCGATGATGCGGCCTGCGGCCTGGCAGTTGTTTCTCGATGTGGCCGAAGAAGGCAGCCTGAGCCGTTTGGCCTTGCGCCAAGAGCGAGCCCAACCGCAGCTCAGCCGCCAACTGGCCGAACTCGAGACCGCCTGTGGTACGCCCTTGTTTGTGCGCCATGCGCGGGGCCTGCACCTGAGCGAATACGGTCAGTGGGTATTGCCCTTGGTGCGGGGGTGGCTGGCGCAAACCCAGGCCGTGCAAAACGAAATTCGCCACGGCGTGGGCGTGGCGGTGGGCGAGGTGCGATTGGGGGTCATCCCCTCAGCGGTGCGCCCCGTGGTCATGCCGGCCTTGGCCACTTTGCGCACCCAGCACCCGTTGGTGCGCCTGATCGTGACCGAGGCATTGGACAGCCAGATGGACCACAGTTTGCAAAGTGCCAGCGTGGACATGGCGGTGCGCTACCTGCATCCGGCCGGTTTGCGTCCCGCAGACGAAGTGCTGCAAACCGTGGGCACGTATTTGGTGGGGCCGCCTGGTGACGCACTCACGCGGCGCAAAACCGTGTCCTTTGCTGCCCTCAAGGGCCTGCCCCTGGTATTGCCGTGTCGCCCCAGCGCATGGCGCGACACGCTCGATGGTTTGGCCCAGCAACACGGCTTTGCGCTCAATGTGGTGCTCCAAGCAGATTCATTGCTGGTGCAAAAAGAGTCGGTGATGCAAGGGGTTGCGCACACCTTGCTCGGTCCCTTGGCCCTGGAGCCCGAGCGCGCTCAAAAGCGGTTGCAAGTGTCTTTGTTGGTGGACCCACCGCTGCCGCGCGCCATTGTGCTGACCCAGCGAGCGGGCTTATCGCTCAACCTGGCCCACCGAGCGGTGGCTGACGCGATCATGGCCAGCAGTCCGCGCACAGGCCGACCCCCAACAGCTTGATCACCAGCTTTTTTGCAGCCCCAAACCAAGCTGGCCGTGGGCCATTTGGATGGGCACGATGCGCAGGGCCGTGTCTTTGCGCTTGCCGCTTTCCATCACAGTTTGCACCGACTCATAGGCCATGAACCAGCCCAGCGCGGCTTGCGAAGGGTAGTGGTCGTTGTCGTTCATGCGGGAAAACGGCACGGCCAAAGATGCGGCGTAGCCCAGGGTTTTCAGACCAATCGAATAGTTATTCAATTCGGCCATGGCCAAGAAGGGAATGGCCCCCACAAACGAGTGGCCGCTCACGCTGTTGTCGTCTTGAAAGGGCCGCCATTTGGAGTCTGGCACGGCCACACCCTCTTCGTTGGGGCGCGAGCCACCAGCGGCGCGCTGCACCAGCAAGGTGGAAGGGGTGCCCACCACAATGGCGCGCAATGTCAAATTGCCCCAAGTTTGCAAACCACCCACATCGGTGGGCAGCAAGGCCGACACCGCCCATGAGATGGGCAGCATGTACTTCCACTCGCCAATTTGCTTGACGCTGGTGCTGAAACTGTCGGTACCGCTGCTGCGCCCGCCTTGGATGCTGTTTTGGATGCTTTGGTCGGCATTGGTGTTGGCCACCACGGCGCCCAAGCCCACGGCAATGCCCAATCGGGTCAAACGATCGCGGGTGTAGTACCGATCGGCATCTTTGGCGATGTCGTCAAACCAGTCGCCCGACTGCACCACCTGGGCCCAGCCGGTGAAGGGCAGGGCAGACAAAAACAAGGAACAGAGCAGTTTTTTCATGGGGATGGGGGGTGTTTATCTGACAAGTCCTGCATGGTACTGGATGGGCACCGGGCAGGGCTTGGGCTGCGCTTCATAAAGCCGTGCAGTGCGTCAAAGCCACGATGCGCGCCGCCTCTATGCGCTCGCCCACATGGGCGCCACTGAGGCCCTCGGCTTGGGCCTGTTGCGCCACGCTGGCTGTGTCCACTGCCAAAGCAGCATGCAGCAAGGCATGCATTCGCTCGGCCTGGGGGTAGGGCCTATCTTGCCAACCCAAACGGCCACGGGCGTCGCACAGGCAGGCTTGAAGCACCAAAGCAAAACGCTCTGGACGGCGCAGCGCGTCGCAGCGCACCAGCAGTCGCAAGGCGGCAGCGGCACCCAGTGAAGCACTGGCATGGATGTGGCCATGCTCGCGCGCCACCACCTCGGCCAGTTCGTGGCAGCTTTGGGGCACATGCAGGCGCTGGGCCAGTGCGCGCAGCAAACGCACGCTGCGTTGTTCGTGTCCTATGTGGCGTGGCAAGGCGTCTTGCGGGGTCAGGCCTTTGCCCAGGTCGTGGCACAAGGCGGCAAACCGCACCTCCAGCGGCGCGCCGATGTGGGCGCTGTGGTCGAGCACCATCTCCAGGTGCACGCCAGTGTCTACCTCAGGGTGATGCTCCACCGGTTGCGGCACGCCATACAAGCGGTCCACCTCGGGCAGCAAGCGCGCCAAAGCACCGCACGCGCGCAACACCTGCAACATGCGTGAGGGGCGCGCGGCCATCAGACCCTTTGCCAACTCTTGCCACACCCGCTCGCGCACCAGGGCATCGACCTCGCCGGCTTGAACCATCTCTTGCATCAAGGTTTGGGTGGGCGGGGCCACCGCAAAGTCGGGCCAACGGGCTGCAAAGCGGGCCACGCGCAAGATGCGCACCGGGTCTTCACGGAACGCATCGGTCACATGGCGCAGCAGTTTGGCTTGCAAGTCGTTTTGGCCCCCATGCGGGTCGATCAAGTGGCCCTGGGGGTCTTGCGCGATGGCATTGATGGTCAGGTCGCGCCGCGCCAGGTCTTGCTCGAGCGTGACATCCGGGGCGGCATGCACCACAAAACCCTTGTAGCCCGGGGCGGTTTTGCGTTCGGTGCGGGCCAACGCATGCTCTTCGTGCGTGCGTGGGTGTAAAAACACCGGGAAGTCTTTGCCCACCGGCGTGAAACCTGCGGCCACCATGGCTTCGGGTGTGCTGCCCACGACCACCCAGTCGCGGTCTGCGTCAGGTACCCCGAGCAATGCGTCTCGCACCGCGCCACCGACCAAATAGGTTTGCATGCGCCAAATCGTAGCAGGGCCAGCGCGACTTTCTGGGATGGGACCGAGCCAGGGGGTTCATCCGGTGTGACCTGTTTATTTGAAAGCAGTTGTAAATAACCGACACCACGGTGTTTTGGCCGGTGCTAACTTTGCGCCCTGCCCACATTGCAGCCATTGCATGTGGACAGCGTTTGAACAATGGGGAACCCACAGCACATGAATTTGAGCCTCAACACCTGCCAGCAGATGGACCAACAAGACCCGTTGCGGGGATTGCGCGAACAGTTTCAAATCCCGCCGGGCATGATTTACCTGGATGGCAATTCTTTGGGCGTATTGCCCCGGGCCACTGCCGATCGATTGCAAGCCGTGGTGCAACAAGAGTGGGGCGTGGGGCTGATTCGCAGTTACAACACCGCCCAATGGTTTGAGCAACCCCACATCTTGGGCGAGCGCATAGCGCCCTGGTTGGGCGCCGGGGCGGGCGAGGTGGTGGTGACCGATACCACCTCGGTCAATTTGTTCAAGGTGCTGAGCATGGCCATGGCCATGGCGGCACAAGACCACCCCGGGCAACGTGTTTTGCTCAGTGAGCGCGGCAACTTTCCCACCGACTTGTACATGGCCGAATCTTTGTGTGCGCAGCACGGTTGGCAACTGCGATGTGTCGAGGCTGCGCAATTGGCCCAACACCTCACCACCGATGTGGGCGTGCTGATGCTCACCCATGTCAATTACCGAACGGGTTCGATGTGGGACATGGCCCATTGGAGCGAAGCCGCGCATGCCGTGGGTGCCTTGGCGGTGTGGGACTTGGCCCACAGCGCGGGGGCGGTGCCCCTGAATTTGAAGGCGGCCCAAGCCGATTTCGCTGTGGGCTGTGGTTACAAATACCTCAATGGCGGCCCCGGCGCACCCGCTTTTGTGTGGGCCCAACCTGAGCATGTGCAGCGCGCACAGCAGCCTTTGACTGGATGGTGGGGCCATGCCCGACCTTTTGCCTTCACGCCTGGCTATGAGCCCGCTGCGGGCATGGGGCGGTTTTTGTGTGGGTCGCAGTCGGTGCTGGCCATGGCGGCCCTGGGCTGTGGCTTGGCCACCTTTGAGCGCAGTTTGCCCTTGGGGGGCATGGTCGCATTGCGTCAAAAATCATTGGCTTTGACCGATACCTTCATTGAATTGGTGCAAACCCAATGTGCAGGCCATGGCCTGGTGCTGGAAACCCCGCTGGCGCACGACAAGCGGGGTTCGCAGGTCAGTTTCAGTCGCAGCGAAGGAGCCTACGCGGTGGTGCAAGCCTTGATTGAGCGCGATGTGATTGGGGACTTTCGCGCCGGTGACCCTGCATTGGGTGAGGCCGACATCATGCGCTTTGGTTTCACACCTTTGTATGTGGGCTTTGAAGATGTATGGCGGGCCGTGGCGCATTTGAAAGATGTGCTGGACGCGCAAAGCTGGCGCGATGCGCGCTTTGCCGTGCAAAACAAAGTCACCTGACCGACCCAATCCTGGCCTTCAACGCACCACCGGAGTTCATTGTGAATTGTCCTTTTTCATCCGCCCCAGCAAACCCGCCCCTCGACAAGATCAAGGGGTCTGCGCCTGAGGACAAACCGCAAATGGATTTCAGCCAAGACATGTCGTATGGCGACTATTTGCATCTCGATGCCATTCTCAAAGCGCAGCAACCGCTGTCACCAGCACACGATGAAATGCTGTTCATCGTGCAACACCAAACCAGCGAGCTGTGGATGAAACTGATGCTGCATGAATTGGCTGCCGCCATTCAGTGCATAGAGCAAGATCGCCTGAGCATGGCGTTCAAAATGATGGCGCGGGTCAGCACCATCATGGCCCAGTTGGTCCACGCCTGGGATGTACTGGCCACCATGACGCCGCCCGAGTACACGGCCATCAGGCCTTATTTGGCTGCCTCCAGTGGCTTTCAAAGCCACCAATACCGGTGCATTGAATTTGCCATGGGCAATAAACAAGTGGCCATGCTGCAACCCCATGCCCACCGGGCCGATGTGCTGCACCAAGTGCAGTTGGCCTTGCAAGCCCCGTCCTTGTACGACCAGTCGTTGCGCTTATTGGCCCGGCGCGGATTGCCCATCCCTGACAGCCATTTGGAGCGCGATTGGTCACAGCCTTATGAGGCCAGCGACGCGGTCGAGGCCGCTTGGCTACGGGTATACCGCGAACCTGAAACGCACTGGGACTTGTATCAGTTGGGAGAAGAGTTGACCGATTTGGAAGACGCATTCAGGCTGTGGCGGTTTCGCCACCTCACCACCGTGGAGCGGGTGATTGGCTTCAAGCGTGGCACGGGTGGCACAGGCGGGGTTTCGTATTTGCGCCGCATGCTCGACGTGGTGCTGTTTCCTGAAATTTGGAGTTTGCGCACACACCTGTGAACCGGCAACAGCGTGCGCAGGATGGGTGCACGCATGCCCTTGTGATGGAGACGGTTATCGCCATTCATTAAACTTTGGTGCCAACCCTCCCTTCTCACACGCACCCCAAAGGAGTGAAAACATGCGCAACATGGGCAAACGGTCTTTCATCACCAGCCTGCTGGGCTTGTGCCTGGGTATTTCTGCACCGGCCCAAACCCTGGGCGATGACCAATACAAACCCACGGTGGGCCAATCGGGCAAAGACGTGGTGTGGGTCCCCAGCCCCGATCAGTTGATAGAAAAAATGTTGCGCACTGCGCAAGTGACCGACAAAGACCTGGTCTACGACCTGGGCGCTGGTGACGGCAAGATCGCCATCGCGGCCGCGCTCTACCACGGAGCCCGTGCAGTTGGGATTGAGTTCAACCCCGAAATGGCCGCATTGGCCCAGCGCAACGTGGAGCGCGCTGGCCTCAAGGACAAGGTGAGCATCATTCGGGGCGACATTTTTGTGGAAGATTTTTCATCGGCCACTGTCGTCACTTTGTATTTGTTGCCCCAACTCAATTTGCGTCTCAAACCCATCTTGCAAAAAATGAAGCCAGGCACGCGTGTGGTGTCCAACTCCTTCAACATGGACGACTGGGTGCCCGATGAAACCATCGAAGCAGACCGCGGGCGCGGTTATTTTTGGATCATCCCAGCTCGCATCGAAGGGCAGTGGACGGTGCAATTGGGCGGGCAAACTGGTCAGCTGAGCCTGCAACAAAAAGACCAAATGTTCGATGGCAGCCTGAGTTTGCAAGGGCAAACATACAAAGTGGTCAAGGGCCGTTTGCGAGGCAACGAGTTTCAGTTTGAATACCAGCGTTCAGATGGCAGCGTGGCCAAGGTCAGTGGCCGCATTGACGCGGGCCGCTTGCAAGCGCAGCAACAGGTGCTGAGCCCGGCCGTTCCATTGAGCGCTCAAAAGCAGTGACGGCCAAGTGCCAGCAGTTGCTTGAAGGTTTCAGTTTTCTCTGGGGGCTGAGCGCCGTTCACGCCAATGCAGCACCCCCAAAGCCAGCACCCCACTGAGCAATAAAAACAAGGCCACATGGATGGCACTTTGGCTGATGGCGTAGCCAACGCTGGAGTAGGTCAAGTAAGCACATGCCATGCAAAAAATCGCCGGTGTGGCCGGGTACAAAGGCACCTTGAATGGGCGTGGTGTGTGGGGGTCGCGCCAGCGCAACCAAAACAGCGAAAAGCCCACCATGCACAAAAAGCCCCAAAACACGGGCGCGGTGAATTCCACCATGGCTGAAAACCCGTCGGCCTCTTGAGTTCCCAAGGCGATCAAAAGCATGCTGATCACGGCTTGGAACAAATAAGCCCGGGTGGGGCTGCCGGTTTGGCTTTGCCATTGACCCAAGGCACTGAGGCTGTGCCAGTCTCGACCCAATGCAAAGCTGGTGCGTGCACCCACCACCATGGTGGCGTTGATGCTGGTCAAAGCAGCGATGGCCACAAACAGGCCCAGCGCTTTTTGGGCCCAAGGGCCCCAAGCCAGACCGAGCAAATCAGACGCGGCGGTTTTGCTCTCTGCCAGGCCTTTGAGGCCCAGGCCATGCAACAAGGCGATGTTGACCAACAAGTAGATGGCGGTGAGGATCAACATGCTCACCACGATGACACGCACCATGGTGCGGCTATCGCCTTGCAGTTCGGCCGATACATAGGCTGCCTCGTTCCAGCCACCAAAGGTGAGCAACACAAACACCAGGGCCAAGCCCATCATGGCCAAGGGCGGGGTGCTGGAGAAGGCGGTCGGTGGCGCAGAGGCGGGTGTGTCCAGGGCAAAGCCCGCGACCACCACGGCGACCAAGCCCAGCACCTCGAATGCGGTCAACACCATTTGCACCCGTGCGGAAGCGTTGACCCCGACGATATTGATGGCGGTCAGTGCCACCACAATGGCAAACGCCCAATAGGCATTGCCATGCGCTCCCCAAGACCAGACTTGGCTGAAGTAGTCACCAAACACAAAGGAGAGCAGAGCAATCGAGCCTGTGTTGATCACGGTGGCGCGGGCCCAGGCGTACATAAACGACACGTTGCGGCCAAAGGCGCGATGCAAAAAGTGATAGTCACCCCCCGCGTGGGGGTAGGCGGTGCACAGCTCGGCGTAGCACAGCGCACCGAGCAAAGACACCACCGCACCGACCAACCAAATGGTCACCACCCACCCCACATCGCCAGCGATGCCAGCGACCATGCTGGGCGTTTTGAAGATGCCCGCGCCAATCACGATGCCCACAATCAAGGCCATCGCGCCCAATGGGCTGAGCAGATGTTGGGGCTCGTTGCGGGTGTCGCTGTGGTCGCTCATGCCGTACTTTGAAAGCCTGTTCAGGTCCGTGCGCAGTGAGGTCAAGGGCGAGTGGCTTCTATGGGCAGTTGACCGCCTTGCAAAGTCATCACGCCTTGCATGCGCTTGCCGCTGACTTGTGCGGTGACGCTGCGCAGTTGTTGGTCAGCGCCCACGTATTGAAATGCAATTTTGTCGCCACGCAATTGCGCGCCCAGCAGCGGGCTTTTGTGGCCTCGCTCGGTGATGGTGCCGCCGATGCGTTGAAAAATTTGTTCGATCTCCAACACCGACTGTGCGCTGCTGTCGACTTCTTGCAAGGTCCACTGGCCTTGAACGGCGCTGGGCACAACCCACAGGTAAGCGCTGGCGTAATCAAAGCCTACCCTGTCGTCTGGTTCCCACTCTCCCATGTCAAATGCATGCGAGACGATGCGTGTGCCCGGTTTCATTTTGAGCAAGGTCGGACGCAACTTCAAATTCAGGTGGGGCAACAGGTACATGGTGACCACGCTGGCTTCGTCGAACTTTTCTTCAAAAATGTCCCCTTGGCGGATGCTGACCTTGTCTGCCACGCCCGCAATCCGCGCGTTGCTTTGGGCATGCAAGGCCATTTGGGGGTTGTACTCAATGCCAAAGGCCCGTGCACCAAACTGCTTGGCAGCGGTGATGGCAATGATGCCGTCACCCGCCCCCAAGTCGTAGACGATGTCTTGGTTGGAGACTTTGGCCATGTTCAACATGCGGGTCACCAACTCGGGCGAGGTGGGTATCCAAATGACATCTTTGCCCGTTTGGCCCCGCTGTGGTTGGTAGTCGCTGACCGGTGTGCTCGCGCAACCCATCACCAGGGCCACCGCCATTGCCAATGCCGCGTTGCATGCAAGTTTGAAAAATTTCATCATCGTTGTTTCTCACCCAAAGTGTGCCAAAGCCTCAATTGGCTTGGGCGCCTGAGCTTTTCACCACGGCCGACCACTTGGGCACTTCGGTGCGCAAAAAGGCCGCAAACTCGGCCGGGTTGTTGCGTGTGAATGCCAGGCCCAGTTGGGTGAACTTTTCGGTCACCTCGGGCGACTCCATGGCGCGGTTGAGTGCTGCGTTGAAGCGCTCAACCACTGCAGGGGGTGTGCCCACCGGGGCCATGAAACAAAACCAGGTGTAGTCGTCAAACTCTTTGTAACCAAACTCGGTGATCGAGGGCACATCGGGCAGCAAGGGTGAGCGTGTGGCACTTGTCACGGCCAATGCCCTGAGCTTGCCCGCCTTGATTTGTGGCACCGCCGGTGGCATGGAAGTGGATGCCATGGGGGTGTGACCGGCCAACACCGCATTGATGGCCGCAGCTGGTTGATACGGCACGTGGGCAATGTCCACCTTGGCCGCGGTTTTGAGCCGTTCCATGGACAAATGGGTGGTCGTTCCAATGCCCGATGAAGCGTAACTCATGGGGGTCTTCTTGGCCGCCTCAACCAGCTCGGGCAGGGTTTTGGCGCTCACGCTGGGGTTGACGGTGATGATGTTGGGTGTCTTGGGGCCCAAGGCCAGAGGGGCAAAGTCTTTCATGGCGTCATAGCCCGCATCCGCATACAAGGACGGATTGACAGCAAAGGCCACGCTGTGCACCAACACCGTGTATCCGTCGGCTGCAGCGCGTTTGACTTGGGTGGTGGCAATGTTGCCACCCGCGCCACCCTTGTTTTCAACGATGAAGTTGCCCCCGGTGAGTTCATTGAGCTTTTGGGTCAGCGCACGAGCCACGATGTCGGTCGATGAGCCTGGTGCAAACGCCACCAACAATGTCACGGGTTTGGCTTTGGGCCATTCTGCAGTCTGGGCAAAACTGTGGGGTGCGCACAGGCAGGCCAAGGCCAACAGGCCAGAGCGACGGTTGATGCGTGACATGGGTCTATCCTTGAGGGGAGTTACAAGCCAAAGATTATGGCTTTGCAAGCCCACGCAAGTGATGTTCACACAGGCCTGACAGACTGGGTGAAACCCTTGGTTGTGAGGCCTTTTCCATCACCCTCTGGGGGCAGGCTTCAGCCTGATGGCGTGTGGCCCTTGTGATCGGGGTGGCGCAAAAAATCAAAGTCCACGCCTTGATCGGCTTGCGTCACGTGCTGCAAAAACAATTGGCGGTAGCCGCGTGTGGCGCTGGGTGTGACCACCGGTTGTGCTTGCCGTCGCCGCTGCAACTCCTCGTCCGAGACCAACCAGTCCAATCGGCGCTGCGCCACGCTCAGCCGGATGCGGTCACCCGTTTGCACATGTGCCAAGGGGCCGTCCATTGCGGACTCGGGTGTGACATGCAGCACGATGGTGCCAAATGCAGTACCGCTCATGCGGCCATCTGAAATGCGCACCATGTCTTTGACCCCCGCACGGGCCAGTTTTTGGGGGATGGGCATATAGCCAGCTTCTGGCATGCCTGGTGCACCCTTGGGGCCAATGTTTTTCAGCACCAATATGTCGTCGGCATTCACATCCAGGTCGTCGCGGTCAATGCGCTGGGCCAGGTCTTCGCTGTTTTCAAACACCACGGCACGGCCCTCGTGCTCCATCAACACAGGGTCGGCAGCGGATTGTTTGATGATTGCCCCGCCCGGGGCCAAGTTGCCCTGCAGCACCGCAATGCCACCTTGAGGGTAAATCGGTTGGTCCAATGGGCGCACCACGGTTTGTGCATGGGGCAGGCCTGTGGCTTGGATGTTCTCACCCAGGGTGCGCCCATTGACTGTCAATGCATTGAGTCTGAGCAAGGGCTTGAGTTGGTGCAGCAAGGTGGCCATGCCACCGGCGTGGTGAAAGTCCTCCATGTAATGTTGACCCGAGGGTTTGAGGTCCAGCAGCACCGGCGTGCTGCGGCCCATGCGGTCCAAAGCTGCCAAGTCCAAGTCCAAACCGACCCGACCGGCCAAGGCCGCCAAGTGCACGATGCCATTGGTCGATCCACCAATGGCCAGCAAGACCCGCCAAGCGTTTTCAAAGGCATCGGCGGTCAAGATGCGGTCAATGGTCAAGCCGTCTATCGCCATTTGCACAGCGCGCGCACCGGTCTCTTCAGCAATGCGCATGCGCTCGGCGGTCACAGCGGGTGGGGATGCACCACCGGGTACCGTCATGCCCAGGGCCTCGGCAATGCAAGCCATGGTGCTGGCCGTGCCCATCACCGAGCAGGTGCCTACGCTGGGCACCAATTGTTGGTTGACTTCGTCTTTTTCATCGCTGTCGATGGCATTGGCCCGAAACTGGGCCCAGTAGCGTCGGCAATCGGTGCATGCGCCCACGCGGTTGCCGCGGTGCGAGCCAGTCAACATGGAACCGGTGATGAGTTGGATGGCGGGCAAGCCTGCGGATGCAGCGCCCATCAATTGGGCTGGCACGGTTTTGTCGCAACCCCCAATCAACACCACCGCGTCCATTGGTTGGGCGCGGATCAGCTCTTCGGTCTCCATGGCCATCAGGTTGCGCAAATACATGCTGGTGGGCGAGGAAAAACTCTCATGGATGGACATGTTGGGAAAGTCCATGGGCAAACCCCCGGCCAGCATCACGCCGCGTTTGACCGCTTCGATCAGTTGTGGCGCATTGCCATGGCAGGGGTTGTAGGCACTGCCGGTATTGGCAATGCCGACCACGGGCCGATCCAATGCGCTGTCGGTGTAGCCCGCGCCCTTGATGAAGGCTTTGCGCAGAAACAAGGAGAACTCTTTGTCGCCATACGAGGTCAGGCCTTTGCGCAGGCCGGACTCGCCAATGTGTAGGGTTTTGGGGGGCTTGGAAGTGGGCATGGTCTGTGGAGGGTTGGGTGCAAGGCAGATGCTAAGGGCACACGCATAATAGTCAAACCGCTCAGACAGATGTTTTGCCTCTGGCCGCTGGATAGCCAAACCAACGAGACCCATTTGATTTGCTTGTCGCGGCGCATCAACCGGGCCCCCAGCGCAACAGCCGCGTTGGTGCGGATGCACGAGGCCTTTGTCAATAAAACGGATTGCTTTTCACGTGCCATGGACAAGTGGATCTGATCGACCCAGCGCGTCAAAAAAGTTTCACATCAAAGACATGGCGTTGTCACGCAAGGCACACACACTGACAGGAATGCAACAAATGGAGCGTTCATGTCAGTTGGGTCCGCACAGCTCACGCACACCATCACAACAGGTTGGGGACTGGATCTCACCAACCGTGTCAAAGATGTTCATACCGCACCCCGGCCTGATGCAACGCCAGAGCCGGTCAAGGCTTGCATCCAATGGGCACGACATTTGGATGAGGTGCGCGAAGCGCAGCGCTTGCGATATCAAGTGTTTGCCAACGAATGGGGCGCCCACATTGCCAGCGCGTTGCCAGGGCATGACATCGATGTGTTTGATGACTATTGCGAACACCTGACCGTGCGCGCGGGCCCTGATGGGCCTGTCGTGGGTACTTATCGCGTATTGGTGCCAGCACAAGCGTCACGCATGGGGGGCACTTATACGGACACCGAGTTTGACTTGGTGCGTTTGCGGGGATTGCGCCCTGGGATGGTCGAATTTGGCCGCAGCTGTGTTCACCCAGACCACCGCCAAGGGTCGGTCATCATGGCCTTGTGGGGTGCTTTGATTGCATTCATGCAACAAAATCATTTTGAAACCATGTTGGGCTGCGCCAGCATCCCGATGCTGCATAACGGCGTGGTCAATACCCAAGTGGCCGCCAGTCTGTGGGCGCGGATGAAGGAGACACACTTGGCACCCATTGAATACCGGGTCAGCCCGCGATTTGCATTGCCACTGCACCAAGCGCAAGCCGACTTGGCGGTTGAGCCCCCACCATTGATCCGTGGTTACCTCAGATTAGGGGCTAAATTATTGGGTCCGCCTGCTTGGGATCAGGACTTCAACAGTGCGGATTTACCCATGATGCTGGCGCTCAAAGACATTCCGGAAAAGTATCGTCGACATTTTTTGAGAGCTTGATGCATTACCGCGCGGTATTTATATCGGACGTCCATTTGGGGACGGCAGGTTGTCAAGCGCAAGCCTTGCTTGATTTTTTGAAATCCCACGAAAGTGATTACCTGTACCTGATTGGTGACATGGTGGATGGCTGGCAACTCAGGCGCAATTGGTACTGGCCGCAAGAACACAATGACGTGATTCAAAAGCTTTTGCGCAGGGTGCGCAAAGGTTGTCGGGTGGTCTACATCCCCGGTAACCATGACGAGTTTGCCCGTGAATTCACCAGCCAACACTTTGGCGGCATTGTGGTGATGGAAGAGGGGTCGCACACATTGCTAGATGGAAGAAGGTTGTGGCTGACACATGGTGATTACTTCGATGCCGTGGTTCAGTATGCCAAATGGCTGGCCTATGTGGGTGACTATTTGTATGAGTTCACTCTGCGCATGAACAGACATTTCAATCGGATCAGAGCCAAGTTGGGTATGCGCTATTGGTCGTTGTCGGCATATCTGAAACACAAAGTTAAAAAAGCATTGAGCTATGTCTCGGACTTCGAGAAAGCCGTCGCCCATGAGGCTGCGCGACGGGGCTATCAAGGGGTTGTGTGCGGGCATATCCACAAGGCTGAAATGCGACACATCGATGGGATTTTGTATTGCAACGATGGAGATTGGGTAGAGAGCAGAACGGCATTGGTTGAACACATGGACGGTCGATTGGAGCTGATTTATTGGGATCAGTTGATCGACAAATCCTATGTTCACGCCTCCGTGGTTCAGGCGGCTTGACGGCATCATTGCTTCCATGAGCCCAGGCTTTCATCGCTTGATGGCAGCCCAAGGTTTGGCCGGACTGGCTGATAACGCCTTGTTGTTGGTGGTGATTGCCATGCTGGTCGAACAGTCCAAAGCAGCCCACTGGATCCCATTGTTGAAAATGGGGTTTACCTTGTCGTATGTGTTGTTGGCTCCTTGGGTGGGGCGGTTGGCGGATGCATGGCACAAGCCCATGGTCATGCAATGGGCGAATGCGCTCAAGCTGATGGCAGTCGCATCGTTGATGCTGGGCTTGGATGTGATGTTGGCCTATGTGTGCGTGGGTTTGGGTGCGGCCATTTACTCGCCCGCCAAATATGGCTGGATCACCGAAGTGGAGCCACCCGAGCGGCTCGTCAGCGCCAATGCTTGGATCGAAGTGAGCACCGTCAGCGCAGCTGTTTTGGGCGTTGCCTTGGGGGGCGCTTTGATCAGTGATCTGTGGACCACCTTGCACTGGGTCCATGGCATCAACAAGTGGGGTGGCTGGGGCAGTCGGTTTGGCGCTTCGGTGCTTGTGATCATGGGCGTTTATGCCGCGGTGGCCCTGATTCAGCGTGGCATACCCCACAGTGGCATCACACCCACAGCAAGCCAATGGCACTTGACCCGCGTGTGTGCCGATTTTTGGGTGGATCAAAAAGCCATGTGGTCCGACCCCATGGGACAAGTCAGTTTGGCAGTGACGACCTTATTTTGGGGGGCGGGGGCGACCATGCAATTGCTGGTTTTGCTGTGGTGTCAGCAGGTTTTGGGTCTGGGATTGGATCAAGGGGCTTATTTGCAGGCGTGTACCGCTGCAGGGGTTGTCGCGGGTGCATGGATGGCTGGGAGATGGGTTCCTTTGCACCGGGCAACCCGGGTGCTTGGCTTGGGTGTGTTGCTGGGGCTCATGTTGCCCCTGATGAATCTGGTCACCACTTGGCCAATGGCCTTGTGCATGATGCTGCTTGTCGGGGCCATCAGTGGCTTGTTTGTGGTCCCCATGAATGCATTGCTGCAGCATCGGGGCATCACATTGCTCACAGCGGGGCGCTCCGTGGCGGTTCAAAACTTGAATGAAAATACCAGCGTGGTTTTGATGATGGCCGTTTACAGCGGATTGCTCTATCTGGAGTGTCCCTTTGCAACCATCACCTGGGTATTGGGGGGGCTCATTGCCACTTGCATGGCCTTGGTGTGTGCGCGGCATGTTGGCCGAAACCCCGCCAGCACCCAAGGCCCATGAGGGCCCCAGGCTCAGTCGGTCGTTGCCATGCTTGCTGATGGATAGGTCGTTGGGGTGGTGGGGCGCGACACGCGCCCTATGCCGTGGTATGAGAAACACGCTTGTTCCATTTGCTGCGGGTCAAACAAATTTCGCCCGTCAAATATCAAAGCGTTTTTGAGCCGGCTTTTCAATTGCTGGAAATTGGGGCTTCGATAGGATTTCCATTCGGTCAAGATCAGCAGTGCATCCGCACCATCTGCGGCATCCATGAGGTCATCGTGAAAACTCAACTGGCCCCAAAGTTCAGGAACGTCCATCAAGTCTTCTTGCAAAGCCAGTTGTCCCGTCTCCATGGCCACGGGGTCGTGGACTTGCACCCGCGCTCCTGCACGCAATAACCCATTGATCACTGTGCGACTCGGTGCCTCGCGCATATCATCGGTTTCTGGTTTGAAGGCCAAGCCCCAAATGCCAAAAGTGTGCCCCCGCAAATCGCCGCCAAATTGGGCGATCACTTTGTCCAGGAGGCGGTGTTTTTGACGCTGGTTCACATGTTCCACCGCGCTGAGAATTTGCATTGCAACCCCTTGCTCGATGCCGGTTCGGTGCAATGCCTTCACATCCTTGGGGAAGCACGAGCCACCATACCCTGCGCCCGCGTACAAAAAACCATAGCCAATGCGGGGATCTGAGCCCATGCCTTGCCGCACTGACTCAATATCCACATTCAAGCGCTCACTCAAGTTGGCCAATTCGTTCATGAACGAAATCCGGGTGGCCAGCATGGCATTGGCTGCGTATTTGGTCATTTCGGCAGCTCGTTGCGACATCACCAAGGTGCGTTCATGGTGTCGGTTGAATGGTGCGTACAAATGGCGCATCTGTGACAGGGCCCACTGACCCAGTGCGTCATTGGATACACCCAACACGATGCGGTCAGGGCGCATGAAATCTTCGACAGCAGCCCCCTCTTTCAAAAACTCAGGGTTGGAGACCACTGCACAGCGCAGTCGTGTGTTGCCCTCAGATGAGTTGGTGCCCTCCAAGTCAATGCCTCGTTTGCTCAATTCAATGGAGATGGCATGGTGGACCCGCTCAGCGGTACCCACTGGAACGGTTGATTTATTGACCACCACTTTGTCAGTGCGCATCCAGCGCCCAATGTCGCTGGCGGCACTCAGGGCATAAGACAAGTCAGCACTGCCATCTTCTTGTGGGGGTGTGCCCACGGCAATGAAAATCACGTCGCCATGTTCTATGGCCAGCGCAGTATCGGTGGTGAATTGCAATCGACCTTGCTTGCGGTTGCGCACCACCAAGTCGTCCAAGCCGGGCTCATAGATGGGCACCACGCCGCTGTTGAGACTTCTTATTTTGTCGGCAGCCATGTCCAGGCAAACCACATCGTTGCCCAGTTCCGCCAAGCAGGTTCCAGTGACCAGGCCCACATACCCACTGCCAATGATGGTGATTTGCATTTGCTTCTCCTGTTTGAACATCGAATGAAACGATGCCTACAGTTTCGAAAAAATGCGTGAAATCTTCGTGAAGCTTTTAAGAACTTATCGTGACGAGATGCCGTGCGGTTCCACCTTGCTGACGGATTCAATTGGGAAAGGCCATCAAGGCTTGGCCCATTCTCAAAGCACTACCGGTAGCTAAGCCAGGCAGCAACGAAAACCCTTTGGGGGCAAAGACCAAGATGGTCGAGCCGTGCTGAAACCAGCCCATTTCTTGGCCCTTGACAAAGCCCTGGTCTGTGTCAATGCGGTGGGGGCCTTGATACCGGGTGTGGAGCAAGGTGTCAATGGCATGCAGCCTGATGCTGGCAACCAAAATGGCGGCCACGGGTACCAAAGCAATGGGGTGGTTGGCGGCGGTGGTCATGTGCAGTACCGCGCGCTCATTTTTGCAAAAGAGCTTCTCCACGCGTTGCAACGCTATGGGGTTGACGTTCCAAGTGTCGCCGTTGAGGTAGTCCACCCTGTGCAAGCGGCCATCAAATGGTGCATGAAAGCGGTGGTACATGGCCGAGGTGATGCGGATGGTTGCATACACCCCATCGTGCCAGGGGCTCGCTGCAAGGGCGTCACCAAACAAATCATGCAGCGGATACGGGAAACCTTTGGCTTGAAAAACCTGCCCCGCATGTACTTCACCACAACTGCCCAAAATGCCATCGCAAGGACTCGTCAAGATGTCCGCTCGCAGGTCCAAGGGGCGTGCCCCTGATTTGAGCTCGCGGATAAAAAAAGCATGCAAGCTGTCGAAGGTTCGCTCTTTTGCTTCGCTCAGATCTATGTCTGTGAATAAACGCCATATATATATAGATGCCCGGCACACCCAGGGGTGTTGTATTTGGCTGAACCAACCCATGAAATGGGTTGCCGCCAGTCTGGGAATTCGGTTTGTCAGCAGAAAGTTCAAGTCCTCTTGCGCGCCCATATTTCGCAACCAGCGTCGAATCGTCATCATTGTTTCATCCTATTGAAATACAAAAGGTGCTTCTGAAAGGGAAGCACATGTTTGAAGAGATATATCAGTCTTTGGTGATCATGGTTGTGTCGGCCTTGGCCGCGCTTTACTGGGGCGGATGGCTGTGGCAGCGTTTGCAACTGTCGATGGCCAAGCACCCATCCTTGGCTGGTCACTTGCGTTGGGCCAAACGATTGGCCAACTGGGCGCCAGCCTATGACTACCCTGTGGAGCGGTGGTTTTGTGTTGATCACGCGCCTGAGGCTGTTCAGGCACAGAGAAAGCAAGCGCTCCAAAGGCTTGGTGACCTGCTGGCACAGCGCAGTCCGAAAACAATGGCGCTGACCCAAGCCACCAAACCCATGGTGTCGGACATGCAGTTGATATCGCGTTATCGGGTGCCCTTTCAATTTCAGAAATTCCTGAGTGAAAACCTGCAAATTGGCAGTTATTGGGCGCACAGCAAAGGGGTTTGGGTAGCCGATGCCGACGCACAGTGGCACATGGATGTCACGGGCAGCTATGGGGTGAACCTGTTTGGAGCCGATTTTTACAAGAGTTGCATGCAAGAGGGCATGGATTTGGTGCGCGAACTGGGACCCATCTTGGGGGCCTATCACCCTTGTGTGCAAGAAAACGTCTCGATGTTGTGTCAAATCGCGCACAAGGATGAAGTGTCCTTTCACATGTCTGGTACAGAGGCCGTGATGCAGGCGGTGCGAATGGCGCGATACCACACGGGCAAGCGAAAATTGGTTCGTTTCACCGGTGCATACCATGGTTGGTGGGACGACGTGCAACCCGGCCCTGGCAACCCCATGCCACCATCTGGGGACACGCTGACCTTGAACGAAATGCATGCGCAAACCCTCAAAGTCTTGCGCCAGCGCAATGACATTGCCTGCGTGTTGGTCAATCCCTTGCAAGCCATGCACCCCAACAAGGCCGCTCCCACGGACTCGACCTTGATGGATGGCTCGCGAAGCATGTCTTATGACAAAGTAGCCTATGCAAGTTGGCTCTCTGAGTTGCGCAAGGTTTGTGATGAAAAAGGCATCGCTTTCATCATGGACGAAGTATTCATGGGTTTTCGGTTGGGCCTGGGGGGCGCGCAAGAATTCTTTGGCGTGGATGCGGACATCGTCACCTATGGGAAAACCTTGGGCGGTGGCTTCCCAATTGGCGTGGTTTGCGGAAAGGCCAAATGGATGCGCCGCTACGATGAACAAACCCCCGGCAATATTTGTTTTGCACGTGGCACATTCAACGCTCATCCGGGTGTGATGGGCGCCATGAATGTGTTTCTCAAGCGGGTACAAAGCGCAGCCATACAAGATGTTTATCGAAAAATGGAGCCCTTGTGGATCAATCGATTGCATCAACTCAATGAACAATTGGCAGGGCAAGCCTTGCCGGTGCGCGTGGTTGGCATGGCGACAGTATGGGCAGTCATCTATGAAGTCCCCAGTCGCTACAACTGGATGCTGCAGTTTTATTTGCGCGAACAAGGCATCGCCCTCAGTTGGGTGGGCACGGGTCGAATGATTTTCAACTTTGCCTTTGAAGATGCCTACTTTGCCGATTTCTGCAACCGTTTCACGCAAGCCGCCCAAGCCATGAAAAACGATGGATGGTGGTGGGTTGAAAATGGACAAAGCAATCGGACCATCCGACGCGATATATTGCGAGAGATGATCCGAATCAAATGGGCGGTGTGATCAATGTGACTTGACGTGTTCCATCGGATCAAGCAATTGACCCTTGGCCAGATAAAAAGGTGCGCGGTAATACATTTTGATGTCGTGGAATGGATCGGTGATGATTTTCAAAGCCCATGCCACTCCAGACATCAAGCCGTCTTGCAGCCAAAGTTGCAACACCCTGAACACCAACCCAGCCACACCTAAAAACAGCCAAGCCATGGCGGTCATGCGGACAGGGGTGTCTTCGTAGGCCTGGGGAACTGCCCAGGTGAGGTAGTCGGGCATCCAATAAGCGATGACTGGAATGGCGGCGCAGATGCTCAACAACACCACTTTGCGGCGCAAGTTGTAACCGACTTTGATATCTTCTTTGTGCTCATGCGTGGCGTTGTTGACTTCATCAAAGCCAGTGGGCTCAAAAAAGAAATGTCCAATTTGCCGTGTGGTCATGGAAATCAGCCATGCGATCAAAGCAGAGACCACCGGGTCGATGAATAAATACGCATACGCCACCAAAAAAGAAAGCGCACTGACCAAATGCAAGGCTTGATTGATGCGGCTGTGGTGATAGTAACGATGGTCATCCCAACGTTGGGTGCGCAGAGTTTGCAATAAATCTTTCATGATTTCTCCTAAAGTTGGATGAGAGACAAGCGAACAATAAGGGAAATGTGGCCAATTTCGGTGAAATTTTGATGACACTGCTGAGGGATTCGCCGCTGTTAATTTATTGCGCCAATGTCATCAAACTGTGATGTAAAGGTGTCACATTGTTGCTATGCACTCAGATGCCTCTATCGATGTTGTTTGTTTCAATGGTTCTTCATCCCCATTGCGAATTGCTGTGGTCACTGAGACCTATCCACCAGACATCAATGGGGTTGCGCACACGCTGAGCAAAACAGTTGAAGGGCTGAAAACCCGTGGGCATGCGCTGTGGTTGATTCGCCCTCGTCAACTCAAGGATGCAGATCAGGGCGGCAAGGTGCTGACCGATGAAACGCTGGTGCGTGGCATGCCCATACCGTTTTACAAGCACTTGAAAATGGGCTTTCCTGCCAAGCGTGCTTTGACACGTCTGTGGACTCTGCACCGACCGGATGTGGTGCACATCGCCACAGAAGGCCCGCTGGGGTGGTCGGCATTGCAAGCGGCCAAAAAACTCAAATTGCCGGTCAGCACCGACTTCAGAACCAATTTCCATGCGTACAGTGGTCATTACGGCATTGGTTGGTTGCGCGGTGCCATCATGAATTACATGCGCAAATTTCACAATGCAGCTATGGCAACCATGGTTCCCACGCCAGGACTTGCCACCGAGCTGGCGGCCATGGGGTTTGAGCGATTGCATGTCGTGCCCAGGGGGGTGGACACGGACTTGTTCAATCCCATGCGCCGGTCTGTGTCACTCAGGCAGCAATGGGGTGCCGATGACAGCACCTTGGTGTTGCTGTGCGTGGGCCGTTTGGCAGCCGAAAAAAATCTCAATGTGGTCATGTCCACTTTTGAACGCTTGGAAACTGTGCGCAAAGATACAAAGTTGGTGTTGGTGGGCGACGGGCCACTGCGCCATGCGCTAGAAAAAAAACACCCTCAGGTGATATTTGCTGGCTTTCGCACGGGCGAAGACTTGGCCCAACACTATGCCAGCGGGGATATGTTTTTGTTTCCCAGTTTGACCGAAACATTTGGCAATGTCACCTTAGAGGCCATGTCCAGCGCGCTGACCGTGGTGGCATACCGGCATGCAGCCGCTGCCGAATTGATTCGAAGTGGTGAAAACGGACAACTCATTGAGCCCGGGGACGAGGCTGCTTTCGCGGGGGCGGCTCTGGAGATGGCTGAAAAGCACAATTTGCGCGCGCAAATGGGCCAAGAGGCCCGCATCACGGCCCTGGGTCAAGCGTGGCCGCTGATTTTTCAAAAAACAGAGAAAATTTTTCGCCAAGTGATGCAAGAGCATGCACCAAACATGGCTTGATGCCGCACGGGTGGACTTGGAAAGGTGCGACGGGGAAGTTGAACGGGTCAAGCCGATGGTTTTTGCAGGTCATGGGCCTGATAAGCCACATCAAAGGCTTTGGCCTTGCCTTCGTAAAAGCGGTCTAAGCGCCAGTCTTTGAGCAACTGGATGGCCAAGTCAAAGTCATTGGGGGACAGTTGATACAGGCCTTTGATGGGGGAGGCCGCCTCGGATTCGAGTGCCAGTATCAAATCAGAAAACGCTTTGGCTGCAGCTGAAGTGGGGTCGGCTTGGATGATTCGACGGACTTGTTTGATGGCACGCATGGTTGACCTTGGGCTTCATGGGAAAGGCTAAAACATTAACACAGCCTCACCACATCGCAAGCGTGTCCAGTGTGAAACATTTGTGACAAGCTTGTGTCAGTGCGGACTGTGGCCCGCGCTTCAGGGCTTGATGTAGGCGTAGCCTTCGCGCGCTTGTAAGCGGCCAATGCGCACCACGCCCGATGGGGTGAAGTCGGCATCCATATTGAATTGCGACTTGTTCAGGTTGCGGTTTTTCAAAGTGATCTCGCACACTTCGAAGCGCACGTTGCGCGCCTTCAACGCCGACACCAGAGCGGCGTAATCGATGTTGGGGTTTTGCTTGTCTTTGGCCCCGTCCATCAAAAAATCAACCCCCTCGGCATGCGTGACCACGATGATTTGGGTGTCGGGGGCCACATCCAAATGGTTTCGGATATTGCGCAAACCCTTGGTGGCTTGGCTGGCTGCGTGGTCAATGTGGTAAACCACTTTGTCACCGCCCGTTTGGGCCAAGGTGCTGATGTGTGTGAGCAAGCAAAGGGTGAGTGCAAGAAGTGTTTTCATGGATTGATGATAAACCCAAGCTCGGTCATCCCCTGGCATGCTTTGCTGGGCTGGCTGGGTTCTTTCAATGGTCAAACGAGTGGGAAAACACGGTCCAAACGCGTGGGCAAGGGAATGTTCAGTGCAGGCAATCCAGGCGCAGACCCGCTGGCCACATTGTCAACTTGCATGGAGGCGAGGTTGTCGCGGCTCATCAAGGTGGGCCCGGGCAGGTGTTCCATCAACCAAGCCTGGGCCTGCGCCAGGGTGGGGGGCAAAGGCCAAATCGTTCTGGGATGCCCAGACCAACGGCCCGCGTGCTGCACCAATTGGGCCAAGGTCAAAACTTCGGGCCCCACCAATTCGTAGCGCTGGCCATGGCTTTGCGGCATGGCCAATGCATGGACCAAGGCCTGGGCCAGGTCTTGCACCCAAACCGGTTGAAATTTGGCCTGGGCACCCGCCAGAGGGACCACAGGCGTGAAGGCCTGAAGCTGCGCAAAGACGTTGATGAACTTGTCATCGGCCCCAAACACCACACTGGGTTGCATCAAGGTCAGTTGCAAGCCATGCTGCTGGGCCATGCTTTGCAGCAGCGCATCGCCTTGGCCTTTGCTGCGCAAATACATAGACGGCCCTTGCACATGGGCACCCAAGGCACTCATGTGCACCAAGCGATTCACACCTTGATCCACGCAAGCTTGGGCCAGCAATCGCGGAAGTTGAACATGCACATGGTCAAACTGTTGGGCATTGCCGTGCAAGATGGCCACCAAATTGACCACTGCATCATGTCCACGCACCAGTTCTGCCAACACGCCAGGGTTGTGCACGTCTGCTTGCACCACACTCACCCGTGGCAGCATTTGGACGCTGTGCGCGGGCAAACGCCGGGTGGGCACAGTGCTGTGCAAACCAGCGCGCTCCAAAGCCTCGCACACGTGACGGCCAATGAAACCACTGCCGCCCAATATCAAAATGTTATTCATGCTTGCACTGTAACGAAAACAACAACCCCATGCCGTTAAGAGGCTGAAAGCGCCTGCCCAGACACAGGGATAATGAGGGGCATGAACCAATTGCAAGCCCTCAAGCAGTACACCACGGTGGTGGCAGACACTGGCGACTTTTTACAACTGGCGCAGTACAAGCCCCAAGACGCCACCACCAATCCTTCGCTGATTTTGAAGGCGGTGAAAAAGCCCGAATACCTTCCACTGTTGCGTGAAACCGTTGCGACGCACAGCAAAGCGACGATGGAAGAACAAATGGACCGCTTGATCGTGCGCTTTGGATGCGAAATTTTGGCCATCATCCCTGGGCGCGTGTCCACCGAGGTGGACGCGCGTTTGAGTTTTGACACCTCCGCCACGGTGGCACGGGCCCAGCGCATCATGGCCTTGTACCAAGCCCAGGGCGTGACCAAAGAGCGGGTGTTGATCAAAATCGCCGCCACCTGGGAGGGTATACAGGCCGCAGCGCATTTACAGCACCAGGGTATATGCACCAACCTCACCTTGCTGTTTGCATATGCGCAAGCCGTGGCCTGTGGGCAAGCTGGGGTGACATTGATCTCGCCCTTTGTGGGGCGCATTTACGACTGGCACAAAAAGGCTGCAGGCGCAGACTGGGATGAATCTGCGCGCAGCGGTGCCCAAGACCCTGGCGTGATTTCGGTGACCCAAATTTTCAATGCCTACAAGTGCCATGGCATTGCCACCGAAGTCATGGGGGCCAGCTTTCGAAACCTGGGGCAAATCACTGCATTGGCAGGGTGTGACTTGCTCACCATCAGCCCAGACTTGTTGGCCCAACTGGAAGCTTGCCGCGACCCCTTGCCCAAGGCCTTGGACGCGCATGCCCCAGTTCACACGGAGCTGCCTTGGCCGCATTTGAACGAGGCCGATTTCAGGCTGGCGTTAAACCAAGACGCCATGGCCAGCGAAAAACTGGCCGAAGGTATTCGGGCTTTTTGTACCGATGCCGTGCAACTTGAAACCTTGATGAAGGCCTGAGCTGTGAACTTTGTGCGTTGTGACCAAACCCCAGCATGGGCGCTGCTTGAGCGGCATCAAAAGGCGGGCGAATGGGACATCCGCGCCGCGTTTGAGAGCGACCCACAGCGATTCGATCGTTTCAGTCAGTCGGCTGTCGGTGTGGGCGTGGATTTTTCCAAGAACCCATTGAATGATGAAACGCAAACCCTGCTCCACACATTGGCCCAACAGTGTGGTGTGGCCGACTTGCGTGACGCGATGTTTGCTGGTGAACCCATCAACACCACTGAGCAGCGCCAGGTCATGCACTGGTTGTTGCGCCAGCCTGCAGCAAGTTTGGGTGGCGCATTGGCCCAACCCTTGGCCCTGGTGCACGAAACCTTGGACGCCATGCTGGCCTATGCCGAGCAGGTCAGGGACGACGCTCAGATCTCCGACGTGGTCCACATTGGCATTGGCGGCTCTGACCTGGGACCGCAGTTGGTGGTGGGTGCTTTACACCAGCCTGATATCACGGGTAAACGGTTTCACTTTGTGTCCAACGTTGATGGCCATGAGTTGGCTGCGGTCTTGGCGGGCTTGCAAGCGAAAAGCACCTTGTTCTTGATTGCCTCGAAAACCTTCACCACGGCCGAGACCATGATGAACGCGCACAGCGCGCGTGACTGGTTTGTGCGCCAAGGTGGCACAGACACCGCTCGCCACTTCGCGGCCTTGACCAGCAACCGCAAAGCGGCCGCAGACTTTGGCATCAACCAATGCTTTGGGTTTTGGGATTGGGTGGGTGGACGCTACTCGTTGTGGTCGGCCATCGGGCTGCCCATTGCCATTGCCTTGGGTGAGACGGGTTTTCGCCAATTATTGGCTGGCGCGCATGCCATGGACCGCCATTTTTGCAGTCAACCCGTGCAGACCAATTTGCCCATGCGCATGGGTTTGCTTGACGTGTGGATGCGCAATTTCCAAGGCCATGCCACCCGTGGCATAGCCCCTTATCACAGTGGCTTGCGACGTTTGCCCGCTTTTTTGCAACAACTCGAGATGGAGAGCAATGGCAAAAGCGTGGATCGTCAGGGGCACAGCCTGTCGCATGCCACGGCCCCGGTGTTGTGGGGTGAACCCGGCACCAACGGCCAGCATGCTTTTTTTCAAATGGTTCACCAAGGCACCACCGTGGTCCCCATGGAGTTCATCGTTGTGCGCAAAGCCACGCACGACCTGTCGGGGCATCAGCGGGCTTTGCTGGCCAATGCCGTGGCCCAAGCCCAGGCCCTGTTGGTGGGACAGCATGATGTGGGCGGTCATCGGCATTTCAGCGGCAACCGGCCCAGCACTTTTGTCTGGCTCGATGCCCTCACACCTGAGAGCTTGGGGGCTTTGATCGCGTTTTACGAGCACCGGGTGTTTGTCAGCGGGGCCGTGTGGGGAATCAACAGCTTTGACCAGTTCGGTGTGGAGTTGGGCAAAACTTTGGCCCTTGACTTGGCAAAGCGTTGGGACAGCAACGATGCACAGGGTTTGGACGGCTCCACCGCAGGCTTGCTGCGTTTATTGAAATGACCTCGTCCACCCGATTGAACTTGGTGTTTGATTTGGGGCAGGTGATGATTCAGTGGGAGCCTGTGGCCTTGGTGCAGCGCTTTTTCCCTCATCGGAGTGGCACCAGTGCGCAGTCTCAGGCACTGGCCCAAACTTGTTTTCGGTCAACTGCGTGGTCGGCTTTTGATGCCGGCCATTTGGACACCGATGGCGTGTCTGAACAATTGTCAGAACTGTTGCAAGAACCTCTGCCAAAAGTGCGTGCCATGGTGGTGGACATTGCCCATGCGCTGATGCCCATTGCCCCGTCGGTGAATTTATTACAGCAATTGCACCAGTGGCGTTTGGCGCAAACGGCACCTGGTCTGCGCTTGTTTTACCTGTCCAACATGCCCAAGCCTTATGCCGATCACTTGATTCAGGCGCACACGTTTTTCAGTTGCTTTGACGGCGGGGTGTTTTCTGCACGGGTGAAATTGGCCAAGCCCGACCCGGTCATCTATGCCCATGCCGAGGATGTGTTGGGCCTGATACCTTCCCAAACGATTTTCTTTGACGACCAGGTGCCCAATGTGCAAGCTGCCACAAACCGTGGGTGGCAAGGTGTGCATGTGCCAGAGCCAGGGCATTTGCTCACGCTGTTGCCATCGCTGCTCAGGGAGCGTGGCTTGGGCATGGCCGGGGTGGATGGTTTTTAAATGTCGACCACTTGGCCTGCACGGGCCAACAAGTCATCGATCAGTTGATGGGTTTGCAAGGCCTCTGCCCCGTGCGTGCGAGAGGGGCGGCGGCTGTGTATGGATGCCACAAAGTCGCTGATCAAAGCGCGGTGCCAATCGTGTGGAAAGTCCATGATGTTGGCCCCACCACCCGTGCCGCCCTCTGCCTTCACCTCGATGCTGGCTTGACCGCTGATGAAGTCCACCCGCAAATGACCGCCTTCAAGCACAGCCGTGCCCAGCTGACCAATCACTTCTATGCGTTCGGTACCACCCGGGTAATGCGCGGTGGTGGCCATCAGCCGACCCGGTGCGCCTTGGCCCAACTCCAGCAATGCTTGCACATGATCTTCGGTTTCCATGCGGTGCACGCGAGTCCGGCTGGCTTGGGCCGCCACCACCCGTCGCACACCGACCAAGGAACGGAACACATCCAAGCCATGGATGGCCTGGGTGATGAGCACACCACCGCCGTCGCGTGCCACCGTGCCACGCCCCGCTTGGTCGTAATAGCTTTGCGGTCGCCACCAAGGAATGCTCACCGAGGCCGCTTGCACCGTGCCCAGACCTTGGGTATCGAGCAGTGCTTGCAAGCGTTCGACGCCGGGTCGAAAGCGGTGTTGCAGCACCACACCCAGTTGACGCTGGTGTTGTTGGGCCATTTCGACAATGGCTTTGGCCCGCGCCAATGAGACATCCAAAGGCTTTTCCAGCAGCACATGTTTGCCGTGGGCAAAGCAGGCCTGGGCCATCTCCAAATGGGTGGCGGCCGGTGTGGCAATGATCACCGCTTGCACTGCAGAATCGTTGAGCATGGCTTGAAAATCGCTGCTGGGCTGCAGGCTGCCTTGAAACGGACCCATTTGGACCACATCGGGTCGGCGTGTCACCGCCCAGCGCAGATCCACCTCAGATCGCAGGTCGTTCAAGCTGAGCAGGTGTGGCACCGACCCAGGACCAATGCCCACCAACGCCATGCCCATGGGTTTCATGTCAATGCCTTTCGTTCCATCGCCAAAGATTGTGCCTGCAAAGCCAATTCACACACCTTGAAAACGTGTGCTTGCGTCATGCAAGTTTCGCTTCGTTCCGTCACGTCATGCAAAAACTGGTTGAAAAATTTCAGCGGTATGTTGCTGCAATCGATGTATTGGGTGCCATGCTGATCAGCCAAGAACAAGTGATTGGTGCC
Organism: Betaproteobacteria bacterium; assembly: GCA_009921465.1. Classification (GTDB taxonomy): domain Bacteria; phylum Pseudomonadota; class Gammaproteobacteria; order Burkholderiales; family Burkholderiaceae_C; genus Limnohabitans. The sequence continues at coordinate 11,558 of RFXS01000003.1, read as the reverse complement.
AGTTCTGCCCTCGATGTCGAGGTATTTTCGAATTTCAATGCTGCCTTTGGTTCCCATCACAAACAAGCGGCCATCGCCCCACGTGGGCAATCCATCGGGGGTGAACCAGTCGACCCGAACATAACCCCGGTGGGCGGGCGTTTGCAAAATAACCTCGCCAAAATTGTCGAAGTCAGTGTGACCCTTTGCCTCGCCGTAATGTCCCACATGGCTGTGCACCACCTGGGCATCGGTGTTGGAAGTGAAGCACAGGAACTGATCAATTTGGTGTGATGCAATGTCGATCAAAATGCCCCCAATTTGGACTTGATCAAAAAACCATGGGGGACGGATGGCAGCGTTCAATCGGTGCGGACCGATGCCCAAGGTTTGTATGGGTGTGCCAATGGCGCCGTCTTGCACCAGTGCCAATGCGTGCTGCACCGCTGGCACGATGTGGCGCTCTGAAAAACAAATGGAAAAGATGCGTCCACTCTCGCGGACCATTTTTTGGACACGCATCAATTGCTCAGCGGTGGTGACGCCGGGTTTGTCAACCAAAACGTCTTTGCCATGCCGCATGGCTTCGATGGCGATGTCAGCGCGTTGGGCAGGGACGGCAGCACAAACGATCAAATTGATGCGCGGGTTTTGTAGCAATTCATCGGCGTTCAGACAGGCCTGCAGTTGTGGAAAGCGCTGCTGCAGGCCCTCAAGCACTTTGGGGTCGGTGGTGTTTTTGACATAGCCCGCACAAGCAGCCCCTGCATCGAGCAAGCCTTGTATCAGGTGGTAAATGTGTCGGTGATCGATACCGATCACGCCAAATTGCACAGCTTTTGGGGCAGTGTTCATGGTGTCAGCCATTGACCCAAACCCAGCGAGACCCAGGGCACATAAGTGACCAAAGCCAGCACCACCATCAAGGCCCAGAAGAAGGGCATCACTTCTTTATAGACTTCGTTGATCTTGACCTTGGCAATGTTTGCCGTGGCAAAAACCAACACACCCAAAGGCGGGGTCAATGCGCCCAATACCAAGTTCATGACCATGATGATGCCCAAATGCACCGGATCAATGCCCGCCAGCATGGCGATGGGCATCAAAATGGGGACCAAGATCACCAGTGAGGCGATGTATTCCATCGCCAGGCCCACCAGCAACAAAAATACATTCAGAACCAGCAAAAAAACCCATTTGTTATCGGCCAAAAAAGCCATGGATTGGGCGATTTTTTGGGGGATTCGCTCGATACCCAGTGCCCACCCAAATGGCGCAGATGCAGCGACGATGGCGATGATGGCCACCGTGTCACCCAACCCCTCCTTCAATATCTCGGGCAGGTGCTGCCATTTCAATTCACGATAGGTCATCACCCCGATCACGATGGCATAGACCACGGCAATCGCACCGGCTTCTGACGCAGTGAAAGCGCCGCCGCGCATGCCCAGCACCACAAACAAGGGAACCAGCAAGGCTGGAATGGCATCGCGAAAGGCGAGCAGGCGGTCAGACCAAGGCATGGGCGTTGAACTGGGCTCCAAGCCACGGCGCTTGGCTTGGACGTGCACCGTCAGCATCAAAGCCACGGCCATCAACAAGCCTGGCAATATGCCTGCGGTGAACAAGGCGCCCACTGACACAGCGCCTGCGGCAGAAAAAATAATCATGCCAATGCTGGGCGGTATCAGGTTGTCAATGGTGGACGCACAACTGGTCACTGCCGCAGCAAACGGCCTGGGGTAGCCGCGTTTCTCCATTTCAGGTACCAATACCTTGGCTGTTCCCACCGCCACCGCCAGTGACGAACCGGACAATCCGCCCATCACGGTGTTGGTCACGACATTGACTTGTGCCAAGCCGCCGCGCAAGTGCCCCACCAGTGCGGATGCGAAGCGAATCAAGTGGTGGGTAATACCGCTTGCATTCATCACATGGGCGGCCAAGATAAAGAAGGGAATCGACAAGAGCAGGAATGAGTTAACCGAGCTGGCCAAGCTTTGAGAGATCGGCAGCATCATCAAATCCCCTTGCTTGGCAAAAGACGCATAGGCGGCAAACACCAAACAATAAGCAATGGGCACGTCCAAAAACATCAGTGCCAAAGCGACGATGTGCAGCATCCATCCCACGCTCAGGTCAAAGGTGATCCATGGGGTGGCACTTAAAAACGTTTGAAAAACCACCACGCCCAAGATCCACCCAACCAAACTGGAGCCGGGCCAGCGCCACTGCATGGGGTTTTCAATGGCCAAACAAATCAGCGACAGTGCGGCACCCATAGGAACAGCCATGTACAAGTATTTGGAGGGCCAATCCAACGAGCCACTGGTGCCGGTGACGCGGCTGCAGAAATCCCACCCATGTACCAGCATGGCGCAGCAAGCAGCGGTCATCACCACTTGGCTTAAAAAATCGAGCTGGCGAATGCCCGCAGGACTCACCCGGCTGACCAAAAACTCCATGCGCATGTGCTTGTGTTGGCTGATCAACAAAGCGCATCCCAGGAAGACCGACCACACAAACAGCCACCGCGCCAACTCTTCCGACCAAGACAAGGGATCGTCCAGCAAATACCGGAAAACCACTTGCATAACAGTTAACAAAACGGTCAAGGCCAGCATGGACACACACAGACCACCCAATGCGGTCAGGGCCATGTCCCAGGTTCGTCGAAGGATGTTCATATTGACTTTCGTGGCAAAGGGTTGGGCGCGCGCGTGGTGGAGCCGCGCACCATCAAGGTGGGTGGATAGTGGGTCACCATCCCTGGTGTGGGTGCGGGGGCTGACTTGGTTTGACCCAAAGCTCGGATCAAATGGCTGGCGCTGGCGCTGGCCACCTCTCGCACAGGCATTCGCATGGTGGTCAGCCCGGGGCCCCACCAAGCCATGGCGGATGAATCGTTGAAACCAACGACCGATAAATCCTGTGGCACAGCGATGCTGCGCAACCGCAAGGCCTCCAAAACGCCTTCGGTTCCGCGTGACGTCGACACCACCACGGCCGTGGGCCTGGGTTGCAAGGCCAGCAATTGCAGCATGACCCGTTGACCGCTCACCGCATCGGGGGCATCGCAAAAAACAGCTTGTGCGTCAATGTTTGCGCCTGCACTTTGCATGGCCCGGGTATAGCCTTTGAGGCGGTCGCGGCCAGTGCTCAAAGACTTAGGTCCGCCCACATAGGCAATGTGGCGATGGCCCAAAGTCAGCAAGTGCTGGGTGGCTTGTTCGGTGGTGGCCACGTCGTCAATGCCGAACCAATCGGATTTGATTTGAGGGCACTTGCGTATCAGTTGCACATGGGCAATGGATTGAATCCATGCCATGGTGGGTGGCAAAGGTTTTGCGCAGGGCACCCAAACGATGCCGTCCACCCGAGCTTCTGCCAAGCTGCGCACTTGGCGCATTTCAGTCTCGGGTTTGTCTTCGGAAATGCACAGCACCATTTGGTAACCGGCCTCGTCAAAGCTTTGCGAAATGGCCTGTGCCGCTGTAGAGTAAAACGCATTGAGCACGTCTGGGATCACCAACCCCACCATGCCACTGCGCTGGCTGCGCATTTGGCGTGCGGCCGAATGCGCCACATAGCCCAACTCTTGCGCCGCTTGCGCCACCTTGGCCTGCGTGGCCACACTGATGCGTTTGTCTTGGCTCAGCGCACGGGCCACCGTGGAGGCGGCCACGCCCAAGTGCTGTGCAATGTGTTTGATGGTGACCAAGTGCTGCGGGCGAGTTTGTGGCTGACAGTTGAGGGTATCGCCAGGCAAGTATAGCCATTGAAATATTTTTTGCGCAAACGATTGCAATATTAATCGCCAATAATGTACTATTAAGTATTATAAAACTAGGTTATTAAGTTCATATCGTAAATACTTATATGTGCAGATAAATTATTCATGCTACCGTTAGCACAAATTTATTTGCAACCACCACTTCCAGGAGACAAGCCATGAACCGTGACCCATCACAGCGCCAAGCAGGATTGCAGCGCAGACAACTGATACAGGCCGGGGCCAGTGCCATTCCATTGGCGGTATGGGGGCCTGCATTGGCGCAGCAAAAATTCACCTTCCGCATGGCGCACTCAGAAGCGATCAGTGCGCCTTTGACACTGGCTTTGCAAAAGTGGTGCGACCTGCTCAACACCCGCAGCGGGGGGCGCATTGACGCCCAGCATTTTCCGGGCAGTCAACTGGGAAGCTATACACAGTTGATAGAGCAAAGCCGCATCGGCACCATACAAGGCACCGTTGGTGGGCCTGATACCGAGGAGTCGGTGGCGCCTGAAATAGCTGCCACCGGTGGTGCGCCGGGATTTATCTTCAAAGACGAAGCGCATGTGGACAAAATTTTGCAAGGCCCATTGGGGGAAGAGGTGTCTGCTGTGGCACGCAAAAAAACCGGGGTCGAATTTGTGGCCTACGCCGAAGTGGGGTTTCGCCACATCTTGTCCAAGCGCGCAGTGACCAATCTCGAGACCCTCAAAGGTTTGAAAATTCGGGTACCTGAGATCAAAATCTGGGTTGATTTTTGGCGTCGAATGGGGGCCAATCCAACGCCGCTGCCGTATGCAGAGCAATACACGGCATTGTCCACCGGCGTGATCGATGCGGTAGAGGCTGACTTTTTCTCGATCAAAGGATTCAAATGGTTTGAGCAAGCCAAGCACCTGACCTTGAGTTACCACTGGTTTTTGCCCAAGGCCGTTCGGGTCAACACCCGCTGGTTGGACAGCTTGCCGGCCGATTTGCAAGCCTTGGTGCGGCAAAGTGCCAAAGAAGTATTTGCAGAACAGCGCAAAGAAAACCGCGCGAAAACCGACGAGGCATTGGCTGATTTGGTCAAAGCGGGTGTCACCGTGCATAAATTGTCTGCCGAAGAGTCGGGCAAATGGTTTGCTGCGGCCAGACCGTTGTTTGACGAATTCGGCAGCAAGAGCGCAGAAACAAAAGCCATGGTCGGACGGATATTGGCCGCCAGATGATGGGTTTCAGTCTTCGCAGTGAAGACATTGAGCTGCCCCAAGGGGCCTGGGCCGCAGGCACTCGCACCTTGCTTCTTTGGGGGGGCAAGGTGGTGCTGGGCTTCACACAAGGTGCTTTCAGGCCCTATCTGTTTCCAGTTTTCACCCCAGCTGGCTTTGCGGTCACCAGTGAAAGCCCGGCAGACCATCCGCACCACCACTCCATATGGGTAGGTGCAGATCATGTGGACTTGCATGTGCCTGCCCAACACCGAACTGAGGTGTACAGCTATAACTTTTACGTCAATGATGTGTTCCAGGGCAGGGCACCTGGTCGGATATTGCAAACCGATTTTCAAGGCCGAGAGCAAGGCGACGCCATGGTGCTGACCCAACAACTGCAATGGCGTGGCCCGCGTGAATGGGGTGCCCCAGATGGTCGCCAGGTCCTCAACGAGTTGCGCCAGACCCGAGTGCGTCATTTGGGGGCATTCAAGGCTTTTCAAATTGAAATGCGATCACACATCACCGCTGCCACGCATGCTGTCAGCGTGGGTCCTACCCGGCATGCTTGGTTCAACGCCCGTGTCGGTCCAGGCATGTCAGAGATCCATGGCGGGACAAGCCGATCTGCCAGCACTTCGCACAGTGGCAACCAGCTGCCCTGGCATGTGTGCACAGGTTCGGTGGGCGCCGATCACCGTGCGGGGGTGGCCCTCACACCATGGCCAGCCAATGGTGCGCACGATTGGTATGTCAGCCCTTGGGGCGTGATGACAGCCAACCCTTGCCTGAACCAAGCCCTGCAGATCCCACCCGATGGCCCGGGGGTGATCTTGGGCGCACGGGCGCTGGTGTTTGATGGCGAACTGTCTGACACGGACATCGAACAAGCATTGGCCGATGCTTCGCCGCACAAGGGTTGACGGGTGCAGCCGCAAGACAAGAAAAGGAATTCACCATGATCATTGGCCGCTACACCGTCGATGGCAATGCCCACTATGGGCAACAAATATCGCCCACCCAATGGCGGCGCCTGCGTGGCCTGCCGTTTGAATCTGTGGTTCCAACCGATCACATCGACGACAACGCTCAAGTGCGCTTGCTCTGCCCGGTAGATCGCCCTCGGATATTTGGCGTGGGCTTTAATTACGCGGCCCACGCCAAAGAAACCGGACATGCTTTGCCAACCCGTGCAGCCACTTTCATGAAGCCTGACAGTTCGGCCATTGGACCCGATGAAGCGATCATCTATCCCATGGAGGGGCAGCGTGTGGATTACGAGTGTGAGTTGGCGGTCATCATTGGCAAAGGCGGTAGGCGCATTGCCCCCGCCGATGTAGACGCGCACATATTTGGCTTTACCTGTGCCAATGATGTCAGCGAGCGACCCATTCAATTTGCGGAAATGGATGCGGGATGCTTGCTCATTGGGAAAGGGTTTGACAGCTTTTGTCCGCTGGGCCCGGTGATTGCCACCGGGTTAAACCACCGCAACTTGGCCATTGCCACGCGGCTCAATGGGGAGGTACGCCAAAGCAGCAACACATCAGACCTGGTGTTTGATGTGCCTTACTTGGTGTCGTACATCAGCCAAGCGATTACCTTGCGGCCAGGCGACGTGATCATCACAGGCACGCCCCAAGGCATTGGCCCCATGCTGCCAGGCGATGTGGTGGAGGTAGAGATCGAAGGCATAGGTGTACTGCGCAACCCTGTGGTGGCAGAAGCGGGATGGCAACCCCGATGATGGGCCTGGCGCAAAACGATCTCCAACCATGAATGCAGACGTACTGGCCGCACTGCACAAGCTCGGTTTGGGGCGGGGGCAATCTGTGCAAGCGATGGTGCAACTCACGGGTGGTGTGTCATCGGACATATGGCGCATTGATTTTGCAGACCACAGCATTTGTGCCAAACGTGCGCTAAGTCAACTCAAGGTGGCCGCCCATTGGGAGGCACCGCTGTCGCGCAATGCTTACGAATACGCTTGGTATCAAGTGGTCGGGCCTTTATTTGGCCAGCATGTGCCAACCATGTTGGGCCGAGATGAGGACAGTGGTTTGTTTTTCATGTCGTATTTAGAGCCAGAGAAACACCCCGTCTGGAAAAGCCTTTTACTCAAAGGTCACATTGAACCGGAATTCGCGCAAAGCGTGGGCGCATGTTTGGGGCAAATGCATCGGCACTCAGCCGCACATCCTGAGTTGGCAGAAAAATTCAAAAGCGATGTGGAATTTTTTTCATTGCGCTTGGAGCCCTATTTGCTGGCGACCGCGCAACAACACCCCACTTTGGCCAGCCAATTGCAATCCATTTGTGAACAGACGGCCCAAACCCGATTGGCTTTGGTGCACGGGGATATCAGCCCGAAAAATATTTTGTGCGGCCCCAACGGCCCTGTATTTTTAGATGCCGAATGTGCTTGGTACGGCGACCCGGCCTTTGACCTTGCTTTTTGTTTGAATCATTTGTTGCTCAAAGCGGTGTGGATGCCTCAGCATGCGTCTGTGCTGGCCCAGTCCTACCAGCAGATGGTCAGCGCATACATGCCAGCAGTGAACTGGGAGAATGCATCTGTCTTTGAAAAGCGCACAGCCCAGTTGCTGCCAGCTTTATTGCTGGCGCGCGTAGACGGAAAATCCCCCGTGGAATATTTGACAGCACCCGCCCAGCGCGCAGTGGTGCGCCATGCGGCCATGCAAGGCCTGCAAAGTTCCCCCTTGGAGTTGAATCAATTTTTGGAAATCACGTTGAAAGCATTGTCTATATGAGTCAGATTCAGTCTGTCCGAGCGCGCTCGGTATGGGATTCGCGTGGATGCCCCACCATTGAGGCAGAGGTTCGCTTGACCTCGGGTGTGACTGGGCGCGCGATTGCGCCGGCCGGTGCCTCCACAGGCGCAGGCGAAGCCAAAGAGCTGCGCGATGGCGGCGCACGACTCAAGGGACTGGGGGTAGACCTTGCTGTGAGCGCGGTCCATGAAGTGATCGCCCCGGCTTTGATGGGCATGGACATCCACGATCAATCGGGAATCGATGCAGCCATTTGCCGCGCCGATGGCACAGCAGATAAATCGCGCGTGGGGGGCAACAGCACAACGGCCGTGTCCTTGGCCTGCATGTGGGCTGCGAGTCGTCATGCCAAGTTGCCTTTGTGGCGTTATCTGTCGGGCAGCGATGAGGTGGGATTGCCCTTGCCTGAAATTCAAATTTTTGGTGGTGGAGCCCATGCCAAAGGCAGTGTGGATCTGCAAGACTTTTTGGCGATCCCCAACGGGGCGAAGAGCTTCACACAGTCGCTGGAGTGGGTGGCCGAGGTCTACCACGCCGCAGGCAAGGCCTTGACCCAGCAAGGCAAGAACTTGGGTGTGGCCGACGAGGGCGGGTTTTGGCCACAGTTTGGCTCCAATGAAGGTGCTATCGAGGCCTTGGTCACGGCGATTGAGTCCGCTGGTTTTCAGCCAGGGCGCGATGTGTCCATTGGTTTGGATTTGGCATCCACCCAGTATCACGACAAAGGCGTTTACCACTGGCGCAGCGAAAACCGGCGATTTGACCGTGATCAGTTGTTGGACCTCTACAACCGATGGGCCCATGACTACCCGATCATTTCGATGGAAGATGGCTTTGCCGAAGACGACATCGAAGGCATGCGGGCGATGACACAGGTGTTGGGGCATCGCTTGCAAATCATTGGCGACGACTTTTTTGTCACCCATGCCCCCCGCATTGAAGAACGCGCCCGCTTGGGGGCGTGTAATGCGGTGCTGATCAAGCCCAACCAAGTGGGCACCGTCAGCGAAACCAAGCAAGCCTTTGATGTGGCCCAACGACTTCAAATCGACAGCATCATCTCGGCACGTTCGGGTGAGACCGAAGACGTGAGCATCGTTCACATGGCCGTGGGCTGGGGCGTGCCGCAGCTTAAAGTGGGCAGTTTTTCTCGCTCCGAGCGCATGGCCAAATGGAATGAAGGCTTGCGCATCGAGCAAGACTTGGGTCGCTGTCTGGCTTACCCGCGGGCCCATTTGTTTCCTTGGCTGGCCAAGCCATGACCCTATGAAAGTCTTGTTCCATTTCAATGCAAGTGCTGAGTTGATGGCGTGGCTTGAATCGCAAGTGCCCAGCGACTGGCAAATCGTGTGCTGCCCTGAAAGCGATGCCCAAGCTTTTGCCCGGCATTGGCCCGGTACCGACGTGCTGTGGCATGTGTTGCAGCCCGTCACCGCCGAGCGCATCAAAGCCAACCCTGCGTTGCGCTTGATTCAAAAAATAGGTGTGGGTGTCAACACGATTGACCTGCCAAGCGCCGCCCAGCATGGGGTGTCGGTGTGCAATATGCCCGGTGTCAACAGCCGCGCAGTGGCAGAAATGAGCTTGGGTTTGATGCTCATGGCGGCCAGGCGAATGGGTCAGATTGCTGGCCAGTTGAGGCAAGGTCAATGGGCCATCCCTGAGTCACAGCAAGCCCAATTGTTTGAGCTCGGGGGCAAAACCGTGGGCCTGGTGGGCACCGGCCATGTGCCTCAAATATTGGCCCCTTGGTTGCAAGCAATGGGCGTGAATGTCATTGGACACAGTCGGCGGCCAGGTCCTCAATGGTCCTGCCCGAGCATGCCTTTGAACGATTTGCTGGCGCAAAGCGATGTGGTCAGTTTGCACATTCCGCTGACATCTGAGACCCGAGAGATGTTCAATGCACAGCGATTCGCATGCTTTAAGCGGGGGGCTATTTTGGTCAACACCGCGCGTGGCGAGTTGGTCGACGAAGTTGCATTGATCCATGCGCTGGAGCAAGGCCAACTTTCATTGGCGTGCTTGGATGTGTTTGCGCAAGAGCCTCTGCCAGCTGATCACGCTTTGCTCGCGCGTGATGATGTGCTGGCCACCCCGCACATGGCATGGCTGACCCAAGACATGTTTCAGCGTGCCTTGGCCGTGGCCATCGCTAACACCCAGCGCACGCTCAGCGGCGAACCACTGCTGCACTTGGTTCAGTGAAGGTACAGCCGGCCAAGCTCAGCGTTTGTTTTCGATTCGCCATGCCTCAAAAGCGGTTTTGTTGCGTTCGTCCGTCGGCGGGTAAAGGCCCAAAATGGATTGGCCTGCCATCACCCGCTCGCTGACAAAGTCTTCAAAGGCCGTCATTTCGATGGCTTCCATCGACAACTCTTCGGCCATGTGTGCGGGCAACACCACCACCCCCTCAGCGTCGCCAACCACCACGTCGCCGGGAAACACAGCCACATCACCGCAGGCAATGGGCACATTCATGTCGATTGCTTGGTGCAGAGTCAGGTTGGTCGGTGCACTCGGTCGCGAATGGTAGGCAGGAATGGCCATGTGGGCGATCTCGGGTGAATCGCGAAAGCCCCCATCGGTGACGACACCAGCCACGCCTCTTTTCATCAAGCGCGACACCAAGATGCCACCGGCCGAAGCGGCGCGCGCATCTTTGCGGCTGTCGATGACCAGCACTGCGCCTGGCGGGCAGCTTTCAACGGCTGCACGCTGGGGGTGTGCATGGTCTAAAAAAACGCTGATGGGGTTGAGGTCTTCGCGTGCGGGTATGTAGCGCAAGGTGAACGCTTCGCCCACCATGGGTTGGGGTTGGGCCTGGACGGGCCTGACGTTTTGGATGAACTGGTTGCGCAATCCGCGTTTGAACAAGGCGGTGCACAAGGTGGCCGTGCTCACGCGCATCAAGCGCGCACGGGTTTCGTTGGATAAGGGCATGGCAGTGGTTTTGCTGTGGAGATGCCCCAGACTTTAAACCTTGCACACCGCCCCAACCAATGGGGTATTGCCCCAACAAAAAAGGGCCGCTTGCGCGGCCCTTTGCAGGTCAGAGCGAGAAGCTCAGACAACAGGGGTTTACATGCCCATGCCGCCCATGCCACCCATGCCACCCATGTCGCCGCCGCCGCCAGGCATGCTCGGCGCGTCTTCTTTCGGCGCTTCAGCAATCATGGCTTCGGTGGTCAACATCAAGCTGGCCACAGAGGCTGCATTTTGCAGCGCGGTGCGGGTCACTTTGGTCGGATCCAAGATGCCCATTTCGATCATGTCGCCATAGGTGTCGTTGGCGGCGTTGAAGCCGTAGTTACCTTTACCGGCCAACACAGCGTTGACGACCACTGAGGGCTCGCCACCGGCGTTGTAGACGATTTCGCGCAGGGGAGACTCAACCGCTTTCAACACCAGCTTGATGCCAGCGTCTTGGTCGGGGTTGTCACCTTTGATGGTGCCAGCGGCTTGGCGGGCACGCAACAGCGCAACACCACCACCGGCCACGATGCCTTCTTCCACGGCAGCGCGCGTGGCGTGCAGGGCGTCTTCAACGCGGGCTTTTTTCTCTTTCATTTCGACTTCGGTGGCAGCGCCAACCTTGATCACGGCCACACCGCCGGCCAACTTGGCGACGCGCTCTTGGAGCTTCTCGCGGTCGTAGTCAGAGGTGGCTTCTTCGATTTGGATGCGCACTTGCTTGACACGTGCTTCGATGTCGGCCGCGGCACCAGCGCCATCGATGATGGTGGTGTTTTCTTTGCCCACTTCGACGCGCTTGGCAGAGCCCAAGTCGGCCAGGGTGACCTTCTCGAGGGTCAGGCC
>RFXS01000200.1 GCA_009921465.1 Betaproteobacteria bacterium | reverse complement strand
TACCTGGAGCTATCGCCACGCTTTCCAACATAGCCAATGCCTCGCTAACCAATAGCTCTTTGACCGTAGGAACGACCGCCATATCGCTTGGCGGCACATCGTTGACCCTTGGTGGACTGACTTCGGTGGCCGTTACCCAAGACCCCGTATCGGCGTTGCAGCTTGCCACCAAACAGTATGTGGACGCAGTAGCCCAAAGTCTAAATATCCACGCATCATGTAATGCGGCCACCACGGGGACTCTTGCCTCAATCACTGGCGGCACGGTGACCTACAACAACGGCACATCTGGCGTCGGCGCAACCCTCACCCTGTCGGTTGCTTTGACCGTCTTAGACGGCTACACGCTGGTCAATGGCAATCGCATTGTGGTCAAGAACGAGGCCACCCAAGCCAACAACGGCATCTACACATGGGCTACTGGCGGCACGGTTCTAACACGCGCTACAGACTTTGACACCAATGTTGAGATTGCCAGCGGCGACTTCACGTTCGTCACCAGCGGTACGCTCTACGCCAACACGGGTTGGGTGCAGACCTTGCCAGTGACCACGGTTGGCACAAGCCCAATCTCTTTTACTCAATTCTCTGGCGCAGGAACCTATACGGCAGGCACAGGGTTAACCCTTACTGGCACGCAGTTCAGCATTACCAATACAGCGGTTACCGCTGGCGCATATGGTTCGGCCACGGCGGTGGGAACCTTTACGGTCAATGCACAGGGCCAGCTTACCTTGGCAGGCAACACCACGATTACGCCAGCGGTAGGCTCTATCACTGGTCTAGGTACTGGGGTTGCAACTGCTTTAGCTATTGCGGTAGGCACCGCAGGATCTGTATTGGTCAATGGCGGCGTTCTGGGTACTCCAAGCAGCGGCACGGTCACCAACCTGACTGGCACGGCTTCAATCAACATCAATGGCACAGTCGGTGCTACCACGGCCAGCACAGGCGCATTTACCACGGTATCGGCCACTGGTGTGATCACCTCAACCTTGGCAACTGGTACGGCACCATTTACTGTGGCCTCCACTACGCAGGTAGCCAACCTGAATGCGGCGACTGCTGGTACTGCAACAAACGCCACCAACGTGAATCTTACGGCGGGCACTGGGGCGACAAATTACATCCCTTTTTCGGCCACCGCAACGGGCAATCAGCCACTGACTACAAACACTTTATTGACCTACAATTACACCAATAATGCCTTGACCGCAGGCGTTACTGGTGGCACTTTCTGAGGAAGAAAAAATGGCTGCAACTGGTTACACCCCCATATCGCTGTACTAC
>RFXS01000199.1 GCA_009921465.1 Betaproteobacteria bacterium | reverse complement strand
ACCTTGCACCAGGGGGCGTCGGTATCGCTCACGCGTTCACCCAGCATGGCTCAGTTGATGCTGTGGGGCATGTTGCTCATGGCTTTGTCTTTTTGGGCTTACACCTTGGCCATCGTGTGTTACCGGGTGCGCAGCCTTATCGTCGAGCGCGAACGCCACACCGAATGGGTTCAGGCATTGCCTGAAGTCTCTGGAGTCAAAGCATGAGGTGGGAAAGCTGGTCTCAGTTTTGGGACATGGGCGGTTACGGCCTTTATGTGTGGGGCAGCATGGGTATGACCGCTTTGTTCATCCTGCTTGAAATCTGGCAGGCCCGGCAAGCGCATCTCAACGCATTGGCCTTGGCCAAAGCCGACATTCAGGACACCCAATGAACTTCAGCCCCAGACAAAAACGATTTGGCTTGATCGCCAGCGGTGTGCTGGTCTTGTGCGTGGCCGCTGCGTTTGTGCTGAATGCCTTCAACAGCAATCTGGTGTTTTTCTTCACGCCGACGCAAGTGCTCAACGGCGAAGCCCCGCGCAACAAAACCTTTCGCATCGGCGGCATGGTCAAGACCGGCAGCTTGCAACGCGATGGCACCAGCGTGTCGTTTGTCGTGACCGACACCATCAATGACACCACGGTGCATTACAGTGGCTTGCTGCCCGATTTATTCAAAGAAGGCAAGGGCGTGGTTGCCCAAGGCAAACTCGATGAACAAGGCCTCATGACCGCCAGCGAAGTGCTGGCCAAACACGATGAAAATTACATGCCGCCCGAAGCTCAGCACGCGCTGGACAAAGCGGCTCAGGCGCGTGCCGCCCAATCTGTCAAACCCTGAAAGCAAAGTCTGAATGATTCCTGAACTCGGTCAATTTGCATTGATTCTCGCCACGGTGATGGCCTTGTTGCTGGGGCGTCCGGTGGCGTTTTTGCAGTTCGCGCTGGTGGTGTTGTCGTTCGCTTGTCTGGCGGCTTCTTTTTTAAGCAATGATTTTTCAGTCAAGTACGTGGCTGAACACTCCAACCGCTTGCTGCCGCGCGCTTACCAGTTTGCCGCTGTGTGGGGCGGCCATGAAGGCTCGCTGCTGTTGTGGGTGTTGATGTTGACCGGTTGGACGGCGGCCGTGGCTTTGTTCTCGCAAAGCCTGCCCTTGAACATGGTGGCTCGTGTACTCGGCGTACTCGGTTTGGTGGCGGTGGGTTTCATGGCTTTCATCTTGATCACCTCCAACCCGTTTGACCGTTTGTTCCCCATCCCCGCTGACGGCCGCGATTTAAACCCCTTGCTGCAAGATCCGGGCTTGGTGATTCACCCGCCCATGCTTTACATGGGT
>RFXS01000198.1 GCA_009921465.1 Betaproteobacteria bacterium | reverse complement strand
CTGACTCCATCGCCGCAATCTGCTGCGTTGTCATGGAGGCCAATTGAGCGGATGACAACTTACTCGCTTGTGCTGTTGTAAGAGCCGCCACCTGATTGGTAGTCAATGCCCTGATTTGATTGGTAGTCAAGGCTGCAATTTGCGCTGTACTCAGCGCCGCAAAATCAGCTGACTCCATAGCAACCAATTGACTGGTACTCAAAGCACTTATCTGGCTGGTCGTTAATCCAAAAATCTGCGCTGTCGTCAAGGCAACCACCTGATTCGTCGTCAGACTACTCACTTGAGCAGTCTTCAGCGCAGCAATCGCCGCCGTGGTCAACGCAGCAATGTCTGCAGTGTCCATCTTTGCTAAATTAGCGCCTGAAATCGCACTCACCTGTGCGCTTGTCAACGCAGCCGCCTGCTTCGTGCCCAACGCCACCAACTGATCTGTTGTCAGGCTGGCCATTTGACCCGTTGTCAGAGCAGTGATTGCCGCAGTGGACAAGGCAGCTATATCTGCCGTTTCCATGGCAACCAATTGATTGGTGCTTAAAGAACCAATTTGACCTGTCGTCAATCCAGCAATTTGCGTTGTCGTCAAGGCCACCACCTGATTGGTGGCCAATGCCTTGATTTGATTGGTAGTCAATGCAGCGACTTGCGCCGTGGACAGCACAGCTATATCGTCTGTTTCAATAGCGGCTATGGCTTGCGTAGAGAAAGCTGAGATTTGTGCAGTCGAAAGCCTACTGATCTGATAAGTTGTAAATGCAGCGATTTGCGCACTCGTCATGCTGCTGACTTGTGCTGTAGTCAGTGACACGAGATCAACTGACTCCATCGCCGCAATCTGCTGTGTTGTGAATGCGGACAATTGCGCTGTTGTGAGCTTAGCCACCTGGGCTGTAGTGAGTGCAGCCACTTGACTGGTAGTCAATGCTCTGATTTGGTTGGTAGTCAAGGCTGTAATTTGCGCTGTACTCAGCGCTGCAAAATCCGCTGTCTCCATTGCAACCAATTGATCAGTAGAGAAAGCTGCCAATTGCGAGGTCTTCAGACTTGCTACTAGTGCAGAAGTAAGGGCAACCACTTGATTCGTGGTCAAGGAACTGATTTGACCTGTTGTCAATGCATTGATTTGATCTGTAGTGATCGCTGCGATATCAGCCGTTTCCATGACTTTTAACTGAGCGGTAGACAAGGCCATGAACTGCGCCGTCGTAAGACTTGCGGCTTGCGCGGTTGTCAATGCAACTATTTGATTGGTAGTCAGCGCGCTGATCTGAGCTGACCCCAAAGACCTGATTTGCGCAGTGCTCAAGCCGGCAATGTCCTCAGTTTCCAATACTCT
>RFXS01000197.1 GCA_009921465.1 Betaproteobacteria bacterium | reverse complement strand
GGCCTGCGCGCCCGTGCGAATGGTTTCTTTGTGCTCGCCACCGGGCTCGCGCAAATGCACATGTGGATCGATCAAACCTGGGCAGACCAAGCAGCCGTCGGCGTCGATCACGGCGGCGCCGCTGTGCGCGATTGGCGTAGTGGAAATTTGTTCAACGCGACTGCCATTGATCAGCACATCGGCGCGCGCGTCAAAGTTGCGTGACGGGTCAATCACTCGTCCACCGCGAATTAAAATTGCAGGGGCATTGCTTTGCATTTGCGCGGTGATGGTAGCGGCTGCTCGGTGCAAGTAGTTGGAGGTAAAAATAAAATGGGCGGCGCGCATGTGCGAGCCGCCCAAAGTCGAGTCATCTTCGATGAAGCGCTTTCAAGTCAGTGCGACTTGCAAGCACATTCATGCAGTGAATTTAGCCGTTGGTCTTACCGCTGAATGGGCAGGAACCTGCACCAGTCATTGGGCAACCAGAAGTGTTGCTGTGGCAATCAGTTTTTGTTTCGCTCACAGCGCCTGGGCTTGTTGCCGCGGCCTTTTCAGAGCATGGAGTAGAGCAACCACTCTTGGTTTCGCTCACAGCACCTGGGCTTGCGGCAGCCGACTTGTCTTTGCAGCAAGCTGACTTTGTTTCAGATACAGCGCCTGGGCTTGCGGCGGCAACCTTGTCCTTGCATGCGGCAGTTGTGCACTTGCTCTTGTCGGTTGAGCATGCGCCATCGGTGCTGCAAGACTTGCCACCACAGCAACCACTGACCGCGCCTGGCGCAGTTGTTGGGGTGCTTTGACAAGCAGCAAGACCAAAGAGAAGACCAGCCGTGAGTGTTGCGAAAAGTTTCATGTGAGATCCTTTGTAAAGATGACTCCAAGACATTTTGTGCCAGGCGAACTTCGCCTTTGGAAGCACGTGGTGAATAGTAGCACACACTTTGGTGGGTTCAAACCAATCATGTATATGGTTGAAAGTATTTCCTAGACTCCTGGTGTGGAAGCATTTCAGAACACCCCCAACGCGCACGTGCCCGAGGGTCATTCCAATGAGTCAAATGCCGCGCGTTTGGCCCGATTACTAGCCAAAGCCAAGGCATTTCCAGAGGTTGCGGGCGTCTATCTGATGAAGGATGTGGGGGGCAAAGTGCTCTATGTGGGCAAGGCCAATTGCCTGCCCGAGCGTGCGAGCAGTTATTTTCTGGGTAGCACCGACCTTGGCCCAAAGAAGCAACCCATGTTGGAGCTCATCACGGACATTGAAATGATTCCTTGCGAGGGTTCATGGGAGGCGCTGCTGATGGAAGCGCGCCTGGTGAAAGATTTGAAGCCGCACTTCAACACGCGCCTTCTCGATGACAAAACATTTCCCTATCTCGCCATCACCACGCGCGATG
>RFXS01000196.1 GCA_009921465.1 Betaproteobacteria bacterium | reverse complement strand
TGGAACTCCAGGTCCAAGTAGCTGCGCTGCTCGTTGTTATTGGTGTCGTTGGAGGCTTGAATGGCCAACTCACGCATGCGTTGAAGCATGTCGGTGATTTCGTTGGTCGCGCCCTCAGCGGTTTGGATCAGCGTGATCGCGTCACCCGCATTTCGCACGGCTTGATTCAAGCTGCGAATTTGCTGGGTCATGCGTGTCGCAATGGCCATACCGGCTGCATCGTCTCGAGACGAGTTGATGCGTTTGCCGGTTGACAACTGCTGCATCGCCACTTCTTGGCTGCGCCCGGTCAACTTTAAAGCTGCTTGTGAAAACAGCGCTTTGACATTGGTATTGATGACTGCCATTTACTTCTCCAGACCTCTTGGGCCAGTGGTTTCCTGCAACATTAAGCAATTTAAATGCCAACTCTGATTTTTCATTGAAATTCCAGAATTTTCCATTCCAATCAGGGCTTTACCGGTGTGCCAAGGCACGGTGGCAAAATCTGTCATGGGCTGGTGGCAAGTGCTTGCCGGTTTGCCGCACATACTTTCTTACTGAATTTGTGAGCTTTCGCCCACCAAATCTGCATAATCTTCCAGTGCCAGTTTTTCAGCCACCAGTTCGAGTTGCTCCGGGAATGCCGCCAAACCTTGGCGAACAACATGCATTGCACGCGCCGGGTCCAGATTGCACCGCAAAGCACGTACCATCATCACAAAAGTGAATGCTTGTGTATTGTTTCCTTGCAGGTCCATGAGTTCCTGCAGGTATTCCACCGAGGTGGACCATTCGCGGCGCATCATGGCCAACAAACCATTGATGGCCAACATATCTTCGCTGCTGGGGTACAAGCTCATGCCTGCGTCACCAAGGGCATTGGCCAAATCCATCTGCTCAGTGATCACCAAGGTTTGAATGGTTTCGCGAATTTCAGTCGGGCTGAAACGGTTAAAGCTGGCAATGTTCAACAAGCCGCCTTTGGAAGCTTGTTTCATCAATTCTTGAATAAGGGTCATGGCAAAAACTCCTGGCATGATGGTGTTAAGTTACAGATGTATATAAGCAATTGGTGTGCCAACTTTTTTGACGCTTAAATTTATATTTAAGTTCTCTTATCAGTGCTTTTGAACGCTGTCAGTCATCAAAAAGGACTGCGCGTCGAGGACTTTCTTTTCCGCCACCAACACCGGGTCTGTCGGAAAATGCCCCAATCCCAGCTCCACCAAAGTATTCATTTGGCTGGTGGTGATGAAATTTTTTAAGGTTTTGACCAAAGAGACATAGATTGAAGGCAGTAAATTGCCACCCTGCCCCTCCATCAACTCCACCAACAGGTCCACAGAGGTTTGCCAGTCACGGCGCATCACGGCCATGAGGCTGTTGATCGTCAACATATCGACACTGTCTGGGTAACAA
>RFXS01000195.1 GCA_009921465.1 Betaproteobacteria bacterium | reverse complement strand
ACCTCAGAGAAAAGGTCGGCAAAGTGTTGGGTCAGTAACGGGTATGGTCTTAGAAAGGGTTTTATGAAGTCTCATGTCCTCAACCGCCGCCAAGTCGCTGCAGCCATCGGATGGGCTCCGTTGGCGGCAAGCTTTCCATCTGCGGCACAGACCACGCTGCCCAAAAACATCACCTTTCTGGTGCCCCAAAACGCAGGCGGCTCCAACGATGTGATGGCCCGGGCGGTCGCTGCCAGATTGCCCGTCTTGTTGGGCTCCAACGTGGTGGTGGAAAACCGCACGGGTGCCGGTGGTAATGTGGGCTCCGCTTATGTGGCCAAGTCTGGGCCCAAAGACGGCAGCATGTGGTTGGTCACCATCAACAGCACCCAGGCGATCAACCCTGCGCTGTATAAAAACACGGGGTTTGACCCCATTCAGGACTTCGAGCCTGTGGCCGCCATTGCACTGGTGCAGCACGTGATCGTGGTCAGCCCCAAACTGTCGGTGAACAACCTCAGCGAGCTGCTTGCCCTGGCGCGGCGCGACGCTGGGAAATACAGTTATGGCTCGGCGGGCAACGGAACCTTCTCGCATTTGTTGATGGAGATGCTGAAAAAGTCGCAAAACGTGAACTTGACCCACATCCCCTATAAGGGCGTGGCGCCTGCTTTGACCGACGTGATCAGTGGCAATGTGAATTATTTGGTCAGCACCGTTCCGGCTTGCTTGCCTTTCATCAAAAGCGGGCAACTCAAGCCACTGGCGGTGACATCCTTGCACCGGGCCCCCGCTTTGCCCGACGTGCCGTTGGCCAATGACAGCGTGCCCGGTTTGGTGGGCGAGTTGTGGGTTGCGGTCTATGCGCCCAAAGGCGTCGCCAAAGAGATGATCGAGCAAATGCGCAAGGCCGTGGCCACACTGCAAACGCAACCCGACATGGAAAGTTTTTTGGCGGCCCAAGGGGCCAGTGTGCTCAAGGCCGGCCCCGCAGAGTTGATGGCCATGACCCGTGAGGAAATCAGCAAGTGGGCGACGGTGGTGAGAGATTCTGGAATGACGGTCGACTGATTCACCTCAAACAGGCGCAACGCGCCAGCGGCCCACCTTGAACGGGTCAAGGCCCATAAAACCCCTGGATAAAGCGCCAAGCCTGGTCCACATCGTCGATCAATTGAAACAGCTGCAAGTCTTCGGGGGAGATCACGCCTTCTTCGACCAACACGTCCAAGTGCAATACGCGCTTCCAGTATTCGCTACCAAACAACACCACTGGCACCGGCTTGGCTTTTTTGCACTGGATCAGGGTGAGGGTTTCAAATAATTCGTCCAGCGTGCCAAAGCCGCCGGGAAAGGCGACCAAGGCCCGTGCGCGCATCATGAAGTGCATTTTGCGCAGAGCAAAGTAATGGAACTTGAAGCTCAGACCC
>RFXS01000194.1 GCA_009921465.1 Betaproteobacteria bacterium | reverse complement strand
GATCAATGCCTGAATCAACCCATCGTCATCGTCGAAATCCACCCGCAGATGAGCCTTGGCCTCTGAAAGAGAAACAGGCTCACCTGCAGGAGGGGTGATCAATTGCATGGGCATGCGCTTGGTCTCCCCTCAGGGTCAGACGACTTGTGCGACAGCTGCCTGATTGCTTGCATCGCCCGGTGCGAATCGGGGATTGAAGCCAAGCACCTGAGCGCTAGTCAAACTAGCGGCCACACCCACAGTCACCGAGAGGCGAACAAAGGCATAGCCGTTCGTAACATCAAGCTCTTCTGGACGAAGATTGATGATGGCTTGCTTTGCAGAGCCACTACCAGCCTGGGTCAGTTGAGTAATTGCCTTGCCAGTCACATCCTTGGCTCCGGTGCCAGAAGCATCCGTTGCTTGCTGAATCTTGGCGTCGAGCGTGGCACCAGTGCCAAGAACGCCGCTTTGGATCAGTGCCAGCAGGTTGTGGTGGTTACCGGCGGAAATCCAACCGGTTGTTGCTGTCCCTGCAGCTTGGCTGACGGGGTCGAGGGTGGCTAGAACTGAAAACAGTTCGCTGCCTTTTGCATTAGGAAACATCAAAGTCCTCCTCTAATTTGGCGACGATCAACGTGCGCCCAGTTGAACAAAGGGCGACATCGTTGCGCTGCCCTTGGCAGGCGAAATGGGTGCCGCAATCTTGGATTGACCGTCCATGCGGAAAGTCGTACGGAAGGCCGTGAGGTCTGCATCGAAATACAGATGCATCGATGTGGCCGTTTGCAAACCACCCGCTTTGGTGATGGTCTGGTAGTAGGACAAGTCCGCCAACAAAACGTCACCCGCACCAGAGAAGCTGTTTGCGTGTTGAGACACGAATACAGGGCGACCCAGCAAGGTGCCGTAGGGCGAGACTTGGATGCCGCCGACATTTAGGCCCATCGGCAAGTAGATCGGGTAGTTGCCTAAAGTGAGCGTGAACAAGGCAGGCAAGACATCGTTGTTGACGATCCACACCGCCTTGGCAAACGACGCTGGGGGCAAGCGCGAAATCATCTTGGCCAAGTTCTGAGCCAAGAGCGTTTGCGTTGCCTGACCCGCTTCCTTGGCCACGGTGACGGTGGTTGCATTGCTCATACAGCCAACAGGCACACCGGTACCAGAACCAAACAAGATCGACTCATTGGTCTTCCAGCGAATGGAAGTGGCGATCTTGTCGGGCAAGTAGGTAGAGAGTGCATTGGTGTCATCCAGCAACTCATCGGTCACAGGCACAAGTGCCATGAGCTTTTTGAGGCGCAGGGTCGACAAACCGAGCACTGGTTTGGTGTTCACCGCAGGGGTGGCTTCACCTTGCCAGTAGGCACGAATACCGTTGCTACCCCATGGAGTCGTTTCGTCCTTGGGGAAGGCCATGGTGTTGCC
>RFXS01000193.1 GCA_009921465.1 Betaproteobacteria bacterium | reverse complement strand
CCAAAGTCACCATGCAAGACGATATTGGAAATCCACTTCCAATACTGAACCACCATGGGCTGGTCCAGGCCAAAGCGGTTGCGCAAATCGGCTGCGGTGTTTTGATCGATGACCTCGTTGGAGGCCGCCAGTGTGGCGATATAGGTGGTGACATAGTCGCCGGGCGGCAGCTGAATCAACACAAAAGACAAAAAGCTGATGGCCAGCAGGAAGGGCACCATCCACAGGAGTCGCTTGACAATAAAAATCAACATGCGGTGAATTTTCTGGAGGACTGGCGCCCGTTAGACAAGCGCGCTTGGGCAGGCGCCAAACTCGGCGCCTGCCACCCCTTGCAAGACGTTAGGTCCGGGTGAAGAAGAACTGCTGCGGCAAGGCTGGAGCAGGATTGGGCCAGGCCCAGGCATTGGGATAGCTTTTGGGCACATTTTGCAAATTGTTCTTGACAATGCCGAAGGTGTTAACTGCCAAGCACACGCCAATGGTCTCAAAGGCGTCGGCGCATAAATCGAACACCTGCTTCATCAACTCGCCACGCTTTTTCAAGTCGGCCGTGGCACGGGCATCGTCGTAAAGCTTCATGCGCTGCTTTTGGTTGGCCGGCGGCTCTTGGCCGTCCTTGCCACCTGACACATACCACTGGGTCCAGGGCAATCCGTAGCGCGAGCCCTGGGTGTGCTGGGCAAAATAGTCACGGGCATCGAGCATGGGGTCCAGCCCGCCCGGGCCCGGCCAGGTGGCGGCGTCATGCTCGTTGCTGTCGCCGCGGGTGTAGTAGAGGGCCCGCTCGATGGTGTTGACCTTCATGTCCACCCCGATTTCGGCCCAGTGGCGCTTGACCAGCTCCAGGCTGTCAACCGCATCGGGGTAGAGGGTGGGAATCACATCGATAGAGAAAAACACCCTTTGGCCGTCCGGGCGCAGCCGGAACTTTTGTGCGTCCCGCTTGCTGTAGCCAATACGGTCGAGTATGTCGTTGGCCGACTTGGGATCGTGTTTGGTGAATTGCGTGGCGAGTTTTTCATTGAACCAGGGGTGCCCCGGCCGCGGGCCGGTTTGAAAGGGCTCGGACTGCCCGAGGTAGACCAGGTCGATGATTTCCTTGCGGTTGATGCCCAAGGAGAGGGCCTGCCGGAACTCCTTGTTGGCAAACATGTCGCGCATCTTGGGGTCTTTGTGGGTCATGTTCAGGTAAATCTGCACCTGCTGCGCGCCGGAAGCCACCAACTCAACCAGACGGTAGCCGCCTTTTTGCATGTTTTGCGACAAGGTAGGCTTGTTTTGCAAAGAGTCAATGTGCCGCTCTTGGATATCGAGCTTGCCCGACAGGGCATCGAGCATCAGCGACTCGACATCTTGGGCAATGCCGAAGTTCAGTCGGTCGATGTAGGGCAGTTGTTGACCGGTCTGGTCAACCTGCCAAAAATAAGCGTTGCGTT
>RFXS01000192.1 GCA_009921465.1 Betaproteobacteria bacterium | reverse complement strand
TTGTTGATTTCCCATGGATTTAAATAGCCCGACAAATTGTCATCACCTGCACCCCCCATGAGCACCGCATTGCGTGAAGGACTTAAACTTAAATTGTCATTGCCCTCTCCTCCATCCATGCTCACCGTATTGCCACCTGCATTCAAATTGTCGTTACCAGAACCACCCATCAAAGTTTGATTGCCCTTGGCTTGCGCATATAAGTTGTCGTCCCCTGCGCCACCATCAAGTACGTTGCTCCCCTGGTCGTCGCTCAGGCTGTCGTTGCCCGCGCCACCCAGCAGCTTGTCGTTGCCAAAGTTGCCCACCAAGGTGTCATTGCCGTCCCCTCCGTCCAACACATCATGGCCCGCTTGGCCGTCCAGGCGGTCGTCCCCCCCCAGCCCGTACATCATGTCATTGCCAAAGCCACCCACCAAGGTGTCGTTGGTGTTGCCGCCGAATGTCAGGGGCCCTATGCCCATGCCGGTTCTTTGGGCCGGACTGAAACTTTGCAGTTGATCCCCAGAGAATGCCTGTACTTGTTCCCAAGAAAGCTGCGCCAACTGTTGTGACGACAAGTCCGCCAATACTTGGGTGGAAATGGCACGCAAAAACTCACCATTCAGGCCCGTCACCTGGTGGCCCGAGAGTTGATTGAGAAAATCGCTGCCAAATGAGCCCACCTTTTCCGGGGAAACGGCCAACAGGTCCGTCACGTCCAATGCCCGAATACCGTCGCCGGTCAATGCCGTCAGTTGCTCTGCGCTCAAAGCAGCCACTTGCGCGCTGCCCAGCATGGTCAGCTGTCGGGGTGCCACAGCGCCAAGCTGTGTGGTGGTCAAGGCTTGCACCTGGGCGGTCGTCAGCGCTTGTACTTGTGGGACGCGCAAGGCATTCAATTGCCCAAGGGTCAACTGCTGGACCGCACTTGTGTTCAAACCGCGCAAAGCACCGGTGGTCATGGCGCGAATTTGTGCAATGCCAGGCCCCCGTGTAATGGCATTGCTGGCCTGCCCATTCAACTGGGCCATGTCCGCCGCGGTGATGGGTTTGAGCGTGTTGGCAAAGCTCTCTGTCAGGTCCACAAATGCAGCCACTTGTCTATCGCCGGTCAACAAGCCCAGGTCAATTTGACTTTGTTGCACCTGGTTGACCACCGGCGAGACCCAACCACTGACCCCGCCCGTGTGGGCAGAGATCACAAAATTGCCGCCTGCTGCTGCCGTCGGTGAACTGGTCGCGCCGTTATAGGTGACCATGGGACCCTCAGCACCATAAACGTCGCCATTCCAATCGGGGATATTGGGTAAATTGATCCGGCGCAGGTCTAAAGCATCGATCACCCGACTGGGACCGCGGGCACCCACCCAGGAAGTGATATCCGCAAAGTCAGCCATCCGCGCGCCGTCCCCAAACTCTTGCTGAACGGCCAACAAGCGCTCATCAGCTGTTGAACTG
>RFXS01000191.1 GCA_009921465.1 Betaproteobacteria bacterium | reverse complement strand
GTGGCCCCAAGCCCAATTGCCCGCCGTGGCCAGTTTGTGCGACCCCGACCTGACCGAACCCACGTTTGAAGAGCATCACCCCGACGGCACACGCTATAGCGATCCACAGGCGCCGGTATCGCTGACGCACTTTCCCGCCAATCGATGTGCGGTCCATGCCTGCCAACAGTGCGGCCAACTGGTTTTGCGCTACACCGAATTTGGCGGTTATTACATTGATCACAGAGCCCGCCGACTGGACCCAGACACCATCGTGGACGGGGCTTGAATGCAGGTGACACATCAGACTTTCTACAAAACACACTGGGCCTAAAATCCGCCCTCTTTGGCCAACCAACCAGGACAACCCATGGGACGCACGCTCTACGACAAAATTTGGGACGAACACCTTGTGACATCCGAAGAGGATGGCACCGCCGTGTTGTACATCGACCGGCACTTGGTGCACGAAGTCACCAGCGCCCAGGCCTACGAGGGTTTGCGTGTGGCCAAACGCAAGGTCTGGCGCGTGAGTTCGGTCATTGCCACCGCCGACCACAACACCCCCACGACCGGCTGGGAGTTGGGCTATGACGGCCTGACGGACCCGATCAGCAAGGAACAAATCACAACGCTGGACAGCAACATGGCGGAGTACGGCGCCGCCGCCTACTTCCCCTTTCTGTCCAAGCGCCAAGGCATCGTTCATGTGATTGGCCCAGAAAACGGCGCCACCTTGCCAGGCATGACCGTGGTGTGCGGTGACTCGCACACCTCCACCCATGGCGCGTTTGGCGCGCTGGCCCACGGCATTGGCACGTCGGAAGTGGAGCATGTGCTGGCCACCCAAACATTGCTGACCAAAAAAGCCAAAAACATGCGGGTCCAAGTCGATGGCGTTTTGGCCAAAGGGCTGACGGGCAAAGACTTGGTGCTGGCCATCATTGGCAAGATTGGCACCGCCGGCGGCACCGGTTTCACCATTGAGTTTGCCGGTCCTGCTGTGCGTGGGCTGAGCATGGAAGGTCGCATGACCTTGTGCAACATGGCCATTGAAGCGGGTGCACGCGCAGGCCTGGTGGCGGTGGACGACAAGACCATCGAATACCTGCGCGGCAGACCGCTGTCGCCCAAAGGCGTTGAGTGGGACCATGCAGTGGCCTACTGGAAAACCTTGCAATCCGACGCCGATGCCCACTTCGATGCGGTGGTTCAAATCAACGCCAGCGAGATTGCACCGCAAGTCACCTGGGGCACTTCGCCAGAGATGGTGCTGTCGGTGCTGGACCGCGTGCCCGACCCCGACAAAGAGAAAGACGCCAACAAGCGCCTGGCCATTGAACGCGCCTTGACCTACATGGGGCTTCAACCTGGCAAGCCCATCGCCGACATCACAGTGGACAAAATCTTCATCGGCTCATGCACCAACAGCCGCATTGAAGACATGCGCGAAGCCGCTGC